>PXTX01000023.1:0-558 GCA_003023275.1 Bacteroidetes bacterium SW_4_67_19 | reverse complement strand
CTTTTCCTCGATTTCCCTCTGGATGTTCATGGGCGAGAGCACTTCGATGCGGATTCCCGGCGCGAGCGGCGTGGGGGTCGTGAACGCACCTTCACAATTGACGATCCCACGATTGACGATCCGCCGCGCAGGGCGTCGGGGCGTTTCCGGGATGGGAAAAATCTTCCGTCGGGCGGCACAGAACTTCCGGTGCGGGCCGTGCGGAGCATCGCCAGCAGGGCGCCAGCGCCCGGTACGGGGCGTGGCAAGTTTCTTGCGCCCCCGAAGCGGATGCAGGCGCCGCGCCGCCGCTTGCTTTCGACGTTCGCTCCCGTCTTCCCCGCAGACTCATGGCCTCCACGCGCGAGTTTCGTTTTCATGGGCTCCGCTCTGGCGGGCAGTCCGTGCAGGGCACCGTCTTCGCTCCGTCGAAGCGCAAGGCCAAGAAGAAGGTCAAGTCGCTGGCCGAGAAGCACGGCTTTCGCCAGGAGAGCATCGAGAAGCGCCGCACGTACCTCTACAAGGTCAGACACCCCAACGGCGAAACGGTCAAGGGCGAGCAGAAAGCCTTCACGGAGG
>PXTX01000022.1 GCA_003023275.1 Bacteroidetes bacterium SW_4_67_19 | reverse complement strand
CCACGATGGAGGCATCGGCGCTGGAATAGGTCTTCACCGCATACGGGTTGCCCAGCGTGACGAGCACGACGGGCGTTTCCTGCTGGAGGAGTTGCTCGACGAGTGGTTGCTGTTCGTCGAAGAGGCCCGCCGCGCCGCGCCCGGTCGTCAGGCGCAGGTGCAGCGCCAGCACCACCGCATCGGCGTTGCGGGCGGCCTTCAGCGCCTGCTCCTCGTCGGCGGCCGTCGGCGCGTTGTCGAAGCGCATGGTGTCGCGCATGGCGGGGGCGAGGCGCTCGGCGAGCGTGTCCATCGCCGCGTCGATGCTCTCGGCGCCTTCGTAGTTGGAAAGCTGGATGAGCGCGGCGTTCGAACGTTCGTCCAGCGGGAGGGCGGGGGCGGTTTCCAGCAGCGTGATCGAGGCGTCGGCGATGGAGTCGGCCAGCGCCTGGCCGCGCGGCTGCTCGCTCAAATAGTCGAGCACCTCGCGCGGGGGAACGCGCTGCCGGTGCAGGCCCGCTTCGGCCTTCGCGCGCAGGACGCGGCGCACCGAGTCATTCAGTTCCTTGCGGTCGAGCTGGCCTTCGCGCACCGCCGCAGTGACGGTGTTGACGGCGGCGCCGAGGTTTTCGGGCGTCAGCACCACGTCGGCCCCGATGGAGAGCGGGTGCACGACGCGCTCACGCAGCGAGTAGTCGTCACGGAGGGCGCCCATCTTCACGTCGTCGGTGACGGCGAGACCGCCGAAGCCCAGCTCCTCGCGCAGGAGGTCGCGCAGCACGTTCTGGCTAAAGGTGGCCGGCGTGGGGTCTTCGTCGAAGGCCTGCACCCAGAGGTGCGCGCCCATCACGGCCGTCGGCTGGACCGCTTTCTGCTCCAGAATGGCGCGGTAGGGCTTCAGTTCGGTCCGCGCCAGCTCCTCGCGGCTGCCGGTGACGGTGGCCATCTCGGCGTGCGTGTCGGTCGAGACGTCGCCGTGGCCGGGAAAGTGCTTCAGCGTGGTCAGCATCCCGAAGTCGGACGCCCCGCGCACGTAGGCGGCGCCCATCCGCCCCACCAGGCCGCCGCGCCCGCCGTAGGAGCGGATGTTGATGATGGGGTTGTTCGGGTTGTGGTTCACGTCGACCACCGGCGCCAACATGAGGTTGACTCCCAGCGCGCGGCTTTCGAGCGCCGCCAGCCTGGCACTCGCGGCGGCGTAGTGCTCCGACCGCGTGGCGCCGACGGCCATGTTGGAGGGCAGCTCGGTAAAGTTGTTGGCAAAACGCCCGGCTCCGCGCTCGTAGTCGGCGGCGAAGAAAAGCGGCACGTCGGCGCGCTCCTGGAGGAAGGTCGTCTGCGCGTGGACCTCCTGCGGCGAGAGCAGGCGCGAGACGAGGAAGCCGCCCACGCCGTGCTTCTCCACGGCCTGCACGGTGGAGGCGGGCACCGGCGCGCTTTCCCCTTTCGCCCCGGCCTCCATGATGAAGAGCTGCGCGATTTTTTCCTGAAGCGTGAGGGCGTTCATCAACGAGTCGACCCACGCCTGTGGGGCGGGCGACTCGGCGGCCCCCTCGCGCCGCGGGCGGAGTTGCCGGAGTCGGTCGTCGTCGTAGCGCGCGAACAAGGAGCTGGCCGCGTCCATCGAAGCAAGAGAATCTGGGGAAGAGGAAGCGCTCTCCGGCGACCCGGCCGGTTGGTCGCACCCGCCGGCGAGGACAGCCGCCAGCAGCGCCCCGACCCCCAGGACGAAAGTGCCCCCGAGGTGCAACACGAAGACGGCGACCGAGTGCAGGCGAACGGGCGTCATACCAATGCGGCAGGCGGCGGAGACCATGGGCGACGTCGCTTCGGCGTGTACGGCGGACCGTCCGCTCGCGTTCGCTCGCTGGTTCGTTTGCGAGCCGCCTGCAGCGAAAGCTCGGGAGAACCGTAAACATCGACACGAAAACTTGACACCGCAAAAAATCAAGCCGCCGGCTCATCTTTCAAAAACGACCAACGAGAAACCATCCCCCATCCACGATCTACCATCTACCCTCTACCCTTTGCTGCTTGCTTTTCCCCCATGCGAGAACGCTTCCGCCAGGAGTGGCGCCGCCTCCGAGACGCCGCCCGCTCGCTCGATGCGCAGGTCGTCACGGTGCTCACCGTCGCAGTGGCGCTGGTGTTCGTGCAGTTGACGATTGGCGACCGTGACTTTTTCCGTCGCGAGCTGGCGACGTTGGCGCCGGAGGCGTGGCGCGGACTGGCCGCCTGGGGCTGGTGGTTCGGCACCCAGGGGGTGACGGGCTTCCTCGTGCCCGTGCTCGTGCTGATGCTGGGCTTCGGGCGGCGGCCCGCCGAGATCGGCCTCGGCGCGGGCGACGGGCGACTGGCGCTGGCGCTGGCGGGGGCGTACCTGCCGCTCGTGGCGGGGGGCACGTGGGTCCTCTCCGACGGGGCGGCCTTCCAGGCGCAGTACCCGCACTACGACCCGGCGGCGCGTGACTGGGGCGTCTTTCTCGTCTACGAAGCGCTCTTCCTTTTCTACTGGATGGGGTGGGAATACCTGTGGCGCGGGTTCGTCTTGTTCGGCACGGCGCCGGTCTTCGGGCGCTACGCCATCGTGGTGCAGATGGTGCCCTTCGCCCTGCTCCACGCCGACAAGCCGCCGGCCGAGGCGTTCCTCTCGATCCTGGGCGGCGTGGCGCTGGGGGCGCTGGTGTGGCGCTGCCGTGCCTTCTGGATCGCCGTGCCCATCCACGCGGCCCAGATGATGATCCTCGACCTGTGGTGCAGCCTGCGCGTGCGCACCGGCGCAGACGGGATCGGGCTCGGCGCGCTGGCCGAGGCGCTCGGGCTTTCGGGGTAACGGTTGCAGATTTTGCCACGTCCCCTTCTGCCCCGCACGTCACAGCGACAGCCGCAGCGCGAAGAGATGCATCGCCGTGCCGGGGCCGCGCTCGTAGGCGAAGCCGTAGCTGACGCGCACCGGCAGCTGCCCGATGTCCTGGCGAAGACCGAAGCCGGCGGTCGGGCGCGGGCCCAGCTCGGCGGCGAGGCGGTCGAGGCCGGCGCGCAGCGTCAGCATCTCGACGGGACGGTACGCGACCCCCAGTCGCCCGGTGGCGTCGTGGCGCGACACGATCTTTTCTTCGGTCTCTTCGCGCTCGGTGCCGTCCCCCGGGAGCGTCTCGGTACGGACGGTGCGCACCTCGCGCCACGTGAAGCGCGAGGCGTACTCCGCCAGCAATTTCAGCCGGTCGTCGAAGAGCGCGTACGTCGCTCCCAGACGCAGGCGCAGCGGCAGGCGGTCGCCGGTGACGCGCCCCTGCTGGTCGGCGTAGCGGCCGGAGGTGTTCCACTCGTAGCGCGCCAGCAGGTCCGTCGCCGCGAGGCCGAGGGCCAGCCGCTCGGTCGCCTGCACGCCGAGGCCCAGGTCGAAGCCCACCGCCTCGACGGGGTCCACGTCCGAAAGGCCGTAGTCGGCGCGGTAAAACTTGGCCGCCAGCCCGCCGCTCACGCGCTCGCTGAAGCGCAGGCCGAACGCCGCGAAGACCTGATAGGCGTCCGTCGAGAGCGTCTCGGTGTGGTAGCCGCTGGCGTCGCGCCCGTCGATGTCCGAGACGCCGGCGTGCGTGAGGCCGAAGACGACGCCTGCCCGCGGCTCCAGCGGCGCGGCGAACTGGAGGAACTGCATCTCGCGGTCGAAGCTCATCAGCGCGGCGGCGACCGAGACGTGCTGCTGCTCCGCGAGCGGCGCGAACGCCGGGTTGTAGTACGGGCTGGCGGTGCGGTCGGCCACCCGCGCGTTGCCGGCCCCGATGCCGCGCGCCCCGAAGCCGATTCGCGAGAACGCCCCCGTCGCGCCGCCTTGAGCGTGGACCGGAGCGGCGCTCGCCAGTCCGCCCCCCAGCACCACCACCAGCGCCAGAACGACGGGCGGCGGGAGCGCGGGCGACGACGGTCGCTCCGGGGCGCACGCCGTCGCTTGCGCTCCCAGCGCGGCGGACTTTTTTCTTGCTAACATCATGTTCGAAGTGTGTTTTTTGAAACGAGCACGGTGCATCGCGCCCCACGTCTTCCGCCGGCTTGTCCTCGGATCGAAAAACCCCGAACCCGAAACTCATTCGAGCACCATGATTTTGCCGCGCGGCGCCTCGTCGCCGGAGTCGGGCAGGTCGATTTCGTAGAAGTAAACCCCATTGGCCACGCGCGCGCCGCCGGCGCCGGTGCCGTCCCAGGCGGCCACGCACCGCCCGCTCGCGTCGCAGTCGGCGGTCAGCTCGCGCACCGCGCGCATCGCAAAGTCGTAGAGCTGCACCGTGGCCGTCCCGCCGCCCTCCTCGGCCTCGGCGACGATGCGCACCACGCCCGCCGGCGCAGCCACCGGCGAGAACGGGTTCGGATAAGCGTACGTCTCCGTCTGGGGCACCGCCTCGGTCGGCTCGTCCGGGTCGGTGGGGACGCGCGTGCGGAAGGCTTCCCACGTATCGCCGCCGTCGGTGCTTCGGAGCAGGCCGTCCTCGGTGCCGGCCCAGAGCGCCGCCTCGGTCGCGGCGATGGCGAAGACGGGCCGGCGGTTGGCGACGGCGGCCTCGGGCAGTCCTGCGCCGTCGAAGTCGTTTTCCAGCCGCCACTCGTAGCGCACGCTGTCGCCGGCGGTGGCAGGGCCGCCTTCCGAAATGAACACCCCGCGCCGACCGGCGGCGTAGACGGTGTCGCCGCGAAAGGCGAAGTCGTTGACCACTTCCCCCAGCAGGGTCTGGTAAAAGGTGTCGCCGCCGTCACGGGTGAACGTGACCCCCGACTCTTCCCCTTCGATCACCGTCAGGCGCGTGCTCATCCAGACGGGGTTGCGCTCCTCGGGAAGCGGCTGCTCGCCGATGCGGGGCACGAAATTCCCCGACAGCCCCTCCCCGAGCGTGTCGGGCGCGCCGGCGGCGGCGGTGTTGTCGAAGCCGAAGCGGCGCCAGGCGCGCTCACGGATGCGCTCGCCGGTCTCGGGATTTTCGAAGACAAACACGTCGGAGGGCCGCGAGCGGTTGACCCCGCGCGAGGTACCGGCCCAGATGGTCCCCGTCTCATCTACGAGCACGCTGCTGACGATGTGGTTGAACGCGCCGGGCCCGGTCTCGCCGCGCTTCGGGAGCACGGGAAAGCGGTAGCGCCGCACCGGCGAGATGGCGTCCAGCGAGTCGGGCGGCAGCGCGAGGCGCTCGAAGGTCTCGCCGCCGTCGGTCGAGCGGCGCAACCCGCTGGCGCGCCCGGCGACCCAGACCGCGCTGGTCGAATCGACGTAGTCCACCGCGAAGGGGGTGCTCTCGTCCGGCGTCACCACCGGCAGGGTCGGAAGGATATTTACGCCGTACTGCACGGTCGTGTCGGCGCCGGTGTCCAGCTGCGGCGCGAGCGCCGTGAACGAGTCGCCGCCGTCGCGCGAGCGCAGAAAGCCCTCCGCCGCGCTCACGCCGCCGGCCGCCGCGCGCCCCAGCCCGGCAAAGAGCACGTCTCCTTCCACGTCGAGCGAGCGGATGCGCACCGGCGACCCGCTCGTGCAGAGGCCCCCGACATCGGTAAGCCCCGTGAAGGGGTCGCCCCCGTCGGTCGTGCGGTTCAGACAGGGGCCGATGTAGAGCGTGTCGCCGCGCGCTTCGAGCACGTTGATTTCGTTTTGTTGGAGGCCGGGCACCGGCGGCGAAGGGCCGGCCAGCTTCTGCGCTGCAGCGGGCGAGGCGGCGAGCACGGCGACGAGCAACGCGCCTGCCAGCGCGGCGGGCTGGGGGCAGGGAAAGCGACGGTTCACGAACGAGCGGGAGACCCAGGGAACGGCGTCAGATCGAACAATGCAGAAGCAGCCGTAACGGTGGTCCAGAAATCACTCGGTCGCGTGCAAGAAATGAGTGGCGCTCTCGCGAACGAGAAGCCCTACGCGCGAAATCGCTCCGCGCCGAAAACCTCACCGAAACCGCTTGTTGGAGGAAAGCAACGCAGCGCCCAACTGCAACCGGGCCCGTCGCCATCACTCCGTCACTTCAAAGACGTTCGACCTCCGTTCTTCGAGCGGCAACATCGTCCCCAGCGCCTCGCTCTCGTAGATCTTCGACGTGATCCGATAGCGCCCCGGCCCGTCGACCTGCTCCGACTGCAACGGTAGATTGGGAACGATGGCCGAATCGCCCGGAGCGATCTTTCGGGGAGACGGCCCGATCGCAATTATGAAGTACCAAGTCCCGATTTCTTCCCATTCGCCTGCACGCTTTTTCTCCAGTACGGTGTCAAGCGTCGGCCATCTTTGGTAGAGCGCGCCGGAGCCGGTGTTGATTCCCCTGATCTGGACGGTTGCCGAGTCGGACAGGCTGTACGACCGGGCGTCTGTGGTAAGATCGAAGTCTTGAGCGGGGCCCGCGGAGGAGTCGAACGCATCGCATCCCGTTACTCCGACGAGTACGCCGAGGAGAAGCAGGGCGACCGAGGACAGTCGAGTGCGTATTTGCATGGCGCCTTCTTTTTTGTTTCAGAAATGGTTTCGCGCGGTCTTTCGGCGATTTTTCCGCACGCTACCGGAATATAGAAAACGGGTGTTGGGAAAGCAAGGAGCGTTGCCTCTTCGCTCACGACACCACGTGGAGCGGGCGCAGGCTGAAGCAGAGCACGAAGATGGCAATCGCCAGCCAGCCGAGCGCGCGGCGGCGCGGGGTGAGCTGCTGGTCGTGCACCACCGGCGGGTGCTCCACCTTGATGAGCCACACGATCAGCAGGCAGAAGAAAAACCAACCGGTGTAGCCGAACTGCGCCAGCGGCTCGCCGACGAGGCGCGCGGCCACCGACAGCCCGACGCCCCCCAGGAGCGCGGGCGCTACGAACCGCTGGTCGCCGTCGAAGACGCGACTCAAAAAGTAGTACAGGATGCCCGCCAGCAGGAACCACGAGAGGTTGCTCATCAGGCCCGAGCGCGCGGCCGTCTCCGGTGAGACCCAGCTTACCAGCCACGCCGTGAGGCCCGGCCCGCTTTCGGCAAAGCCGATGCTGGCGGAGGCCAACAGGACCAGCACGAAGATGTGCGCGAGGCGGCCGTGCCACCGTTTGCCGAAGAGCGCGTAGAGCACGTGCCCGCCGTCGAGCTGGCCGACCGGGAGCAGGTTCAGCGCCGTGAACAGCAGCCCGAACCACGATGCAAAGAGCACCGGGTAGTGCATGATCTCGTACATCGGCGGCACATTCGGGAACAGCTGCGAGAGCGCCCAGAAGAGCGGCGTCTGCCCCACCACGATGGTCACCGCGCCGGAGCCGGCCTCGGGCATCGTTTCGGGGAAGGCGCCGTGCTGGTTGATGTGCGCTTTGAGCGCCTCGTGACCGGGCAGGTCCAGCAGGTACTCCGGCGGCGGGAGCGTGGCGAGGGCGTAAAGCAGCGTCCCGAGCGCCACGACGAAGCCCGCCAGCGGCCCGGCCGCGCCCACGTCGAAGAGCTTGCGCGTCGTCGGCAGCGGCTCGCGGATGCGGATCACCGCGCCGAAGGTGCCCACCCCGTTGAACGGGAACGGGATGTAGTACGGCAGCGACGTGCTGACCCCGTGGCGGCGCGCGGCAAAGTAGTGGCCGAACTCGTGCACCGTCAGAAAAAGCAGGAGCGGGACGGCGTAGCGCAGCCCGTCGAGGACCTGCGCGGCGAAGCCGGCCTCCGCGTAGTAGAGGTAGCGTCCCGCCCACTGCCAGCCGCCGGTCCACACGCACGAGGCGAGCGTCAGCAGGAAAAGCAGCGCGTGCAGCCAGTAGCGGTCCTTGGCTTCTTGCGGCGCCTTTTTGGGGTGAAATACGGGGTCTGGCGAGGGCGGCCCCCCGCGCGGTGCGCCGTTGCCGGACGGCCGCTGTGCGGGGAGATCGTGCTCTGGGGCGTCTTGCCCGGGAGCGTCTTGCCCGGAAGCGCCGTTTTCAGAAGAACGCCGGGACGTCGAAGAACGCGGGTCCACAGAACGAGGCGATGGGAGCAGGCATCAGAAACTACGAGCCGCTGCGCACCGTCAGTCACCGTGTCAGTCACCGTGACAGCCGGCGAGTCGCGTGTTGCCTCAACGCGGCGGCGGCGCGCAAAGTTTTCGCCCCTCGATGACGCGCTGGCCGATCGGGATCGCTCATCGTTTTCGGAACGATGGTGACGGTGCTGCTGGGCGTGGCGCAGTTCACCGCGTGAGCTCACCGCGCGAGCCCGCCCGTCGTCCGTCTCGCTCATCCCCGTTCGGCCGCGCGCTTGCGGCGCATCGCCTCGACGACCGGCGGCGGGACGAACTTCGAGACGTCCCCGTCCCAGCGGTGCACGTCGCGCACCACCGTCGAGCTGACGAAGGTGTGCTCCTCGGACGGCGTCAGGAAGATCGTCTCCACCTCGGGGGCGAGCTTGCGGTTGGCGAAGGCCATGCGAAACTCGTAGTCGAAGTCCGAGACCTGACGCAGCCCGCGCACCAGCGCCACGGCGCCGCGCTCTTTCGCGCGGTCCACCAGCAGGCCGCGAAACCGGGCCACCTCCACGCCGTCGCCCAGGTGCTCGGCGCATTCGCGCGCCAGCGCGACGCGCTCCTCGGCGTCGAAGAGCGTGTCCTTGCTCGTGTTGACGGCCACGGTCACTTCCACCTCCTCGAAGAGACGCAGCGTCCGCTCCAGCACGTCGAGGTGCCCGTAGGTGAAGGGGTCAAACGTGCCGGGGTACAGTACCAGAGGCATGGAGCTGGTTTAACGTGGAAGGGGGAACGTTAAAAGTTTCTCCGATCGAGCCGACGGCTGCACTTTCGAAGCGTCCGCCAACCTAAGCTTCCGCCAATCTTCAACTTTCAACCTCGCCCGAAGGGCGAAACACACTCACGATGGTGCGGCCGTAGGCGCGGCTGGTCTCGAGCTGGGGATGTTCGTCGAAGTGGTGGTAGCTGTCATGCTCGAGGGTAAAGATCCCGCCGGGGCGCAGCCACGGGAGCGCCAGCTCGGGCAACTCGCGCATCTGTTCGAGCGTGTAGGGCGGGTCGGCCATGATGAGGTCCACCTTCGGGCCGCCGTAGTTTTGGAGAAAGGAAACGGCGTCGGCTTTCATGAAGAGGCCCTGCTCTTCGACCCCCAGCGCCTCGGCATTGTTTTTGGCAAAGCCCAGCACGCGCCCTTTCTTCTCGACGAAGGTCACAAACGCGGCCCCCCGGCTGATCGCTTCCAGGCCCAGCGCGCCGGTGCCGGCAAAGAGGTCGAGCACTTCGATCTCGTGAAACGGCAGGCGCGCCTGCACCAGGTTGAACAGCGACTCGCGCGCGCGGTCGGTGGTGGGGCGAGTGAGGTGGCCCTGCGGCGCTTCGATGGTGCGCCCGCCCAGCTGCCCGGCGATGATTCTCATGGTTCGGTGTTATGGTGTTTCGGTGTTTTGGTGCGTCTCGGCACGCCACGACAGGCCCCCTGGGAAGCGGCGTTTTCACCAGAGAACGGATCGTCCCAAACGGAGGGGTCACGGAGCAAACGGAAGCGCAATCTCGACCGGGACGCAAAACGACGATGCCAGACCCACCGAACATTGGAAAGCTGTGGCGTGCCTTCCCACGCTCCGTGCCCCCCCGATGCGTCCTACCAGAACACGAAACTCACAGCGCCGCGCCGACGCAGGGAACGTAGGGGCCGGGGTCGAAGTCCTCGGCGAGGTGCTCGGGATCGAGGCCCACGATGGGGCGAAAGTCCAGCGGCTCGGGGAGGGTTTCGGTGAGGCGCCCCAGCGCGGTGAAGTCGTCGCTGGCGGCGTCTGCGTCGAGGCCGTAGACGAACGTCTGCCCGACGGAGGGGGGCGCCAGGCCGAGGCGCTCGAGCAAGGCGGCGGCGAAGTAGGCGCTGTCCGGCGGCTCGGCGTGCGGGGCGTGCAGGGCAAAGTGGAACTGCCCGTGCCGCGCGAGGGCCAGTTCCAGGTGCTCCGCATAGCAGCCCACCGTTAGGCGAAACGGCGCTTCCTCTGTCCGGGCGTGCTCTGCCGACGCCGCTCCTGCGCCCCATGGCTCCGCGCCTCTGGACTGCGAGGGGTCTTTTCGGAGCGGGCGTTCCCGGCGCCGATGCTCCAGCAACACAGCAGCCCGAGCCGCTCCTTCCATACTGATCGTCCAGCGAAAGTCCGGCAGCGGCAGCGTGTGCATCACGCGCTGAAACCGCGCGTGCGCCTCGCCGCTCAGGGCCAGCACATGAAACCATGCGCGGCGGCCGTTGACGCCCTGTTCGGCGTAGCATTCGTCAGCGGTGACGTGAAGCCCGTCACGCGCGCCGGAGGGCCCGTTCCCGCGGACGGATCCGCTTCCGTCTGCGGCGTCCCCGTCCGCCAGCAGCTGGGCCTCGCGGGCGAAGTGCTCGAGCCGGGCCGCCCGGGCGTCCTGCGCCGGGGCGGGCGCGAAAAACGAGTACGCCTGCGGTGGATGCACCACCACGCGCAGCTCCCCGGCGGACGTGCTTTCGTATACGTCCGCCAGCGCCTTGCCCAGCGTCTCGAGTTGCTGCTGGTGGCTCTGTTGCTGCTGGGCCGCAGGGGCGCTCCAGAGCACGCGCGTCACGTCGAATTCAAAGTCGCAACTTCCCAGACGCAACAGGCGGTGCCTCGTCCCGTGGCGCTCCACGTCATAGCACTCCACCTCGGCGTAGCGGAGCGTCCGCCCATAGAGGTCAATGCCGGCGAGCACGCGCGCATCCATGCTTCGATTGGCAATGCGTTTATTCCCAGTTGGCCGCGTTGACCATGGTGACGTCCGGCTTGAGCGTGCCGATCTGATCGTCCGAGCCGGGAGCACGCAGGCGGTAGATCTTCACCGCCGAGGTGTCGTTGAGGGCATACTCGAACGGCTCGCCGGTGCGCGGGGACTGCAAGAGCGAATCCGGCGTGAAGTTCTGGATGCCGGCGGTGCTGTCCAGTTCGGCCCGCAAGTCCGGGTTTTGGTCCACGAACATCGCCAGCGAATCGAGCGTGCCGGGGAAGCGGCCATGCTGGTCGCGATAGCGAATCAACGCCGTGCGCGTCAGGTTCATGCGTTCGCGCACGCGCTCGGTCATGCGTTGCTGGGCGCGCACCTCCTGGTACGGCTCCGTGATCGACACGTAGAGCACGTACGAAAGCACGACAATGATAATGCCGAGAATGATCTGAAGCGCGATGCGCTTGGTGTCGCCGCTCACGAGTGCAGGAAAGGAGGAAGCTGAAAGGAAGAACGCAAAGGAAAGCCCGCCGCAGCAACGGCGGAAAACATATGATCTCCGTCTTTCACTTGCAACTGACGGCCCCGCCCCCCGTTTCGGCCCGATAACAGAGAAATGAAGAAAGATGGACCTGCAACCTGCAACCAGGCTCGTGCCCAACCTGCTCATCAACGTCGACCACGTCGCCACGCTGCGCAACGCCCGCCGCGCCGCCGCGCCCGACCCCGTCGAGGCCGCCTTTCGCGCCGAAGCCGCCGGGGCCGACGGCGTGGTCGTCCACCTGCGCGAAGACCGCCGCCACATCACCGAGCGCGACGCGCGCCTGCTCGCCGGCACCGTGCGCGGCAAGTTCGACTTCGAATGCTCGACCGACGACGAGGTGATCGGCATCTGCTGCGACCTGGCGCCCGACCTGGCGACCCTCGTCCCCGAGCGGCGCGAAGAAGTGACCACCGAGGGCGGCCTGGACGTGCGCTCCGGCGCCGAGCGCCTGCGCAGCGCAGCCGACCAGCTCCACGACGCGGGCGTCGGCGAGGTGGCGTTCTTCGTCGATCCCGCACGCGAACAGGTCGAAGCCGCCGCCGAAGCGGGCGCCGACGCCATCGAACTGCACACCGGCGACTTCGCCAACGCCTCGGGCCGCGACGCCGAGCGGAACACGCTGGACCGCCTCACCGACGCTGCCGCGACTGCCGAAGCCGCCGGCCTGCGCGTGCACGCCGGCCACGGCCTCGACTACCGCAACACGCGCCGTTTCCTCGACGCCGCCGCCCCGCCCGTCGAAGAAGTGTCCATCGGATTCGCCGTCGTCGCCCGCGCCGCCATGGTGGGCTTCGAAGACGCCGTGCGCGAAATGACGCGCCTCGTTGAGGGGTGAGGGTGCGGGAGTTCGGGGGGCTCCAGGCGCAAACGTTCACGTCGACGAACGTCCGCACTCTCAAACGCCCACGACGACCCGCAACGCGACCGCCGATGACTCCAGACGCCCTTCCGCAAGACCTCCCCCCGAACCACCGAAGCGGCTACGCCGCCCTGATCGGCAAGCCCAACGTGGGCAAGTCCACGCTGATGAATGCCCTCGTCGGGCAAAAGCTCTCCATCGTCACCGAGAAGCCGCAGACCACGCGCCGGCGCGTGCTGGGGATCCACAGCGACGAGAAACATCAGGTCATCTTTCTCGACACGCCCGGCGTGATCGACCCGCGCTACGCCCTCCATCAGTCCATGATGAACAGCGTCGACAGCGCCGTCAGCGAGGCGGACCTGCTGCTCTTTCTGGCCGACGCCACGCGCGAAGACCCCGACGAGATGAGCCTCCAGCGCCTCCCGCGGGAACGTCCGGCGCTGCTGGTGCTCACCAAGATGGACCTGATCCCCCGGGAACAGGCGCTGCCGCTCGTCGACGAGTACCTCGCCCTGCGCGCCTTCGAAGAGGTGGTGCCGACCTCCGCAGTGGACGGCACGAACCTCGACGTGCTTCTGGGGGAGATCACCGAGCGCCTGCCCGAGGGGCCGCCCTTCTACCCGAAAGACCAGGTGGCCGAGCAGCCCGAGCGCTTCTTCGCCGCCGAGATCGTGCGCGAGAAGGTCTTTCGCCAGTTCCGCCAGGAGATTCCCTACGCGGTGCAGGTCAACGTCACTACCTTCGAGCGCCAGGAGGGACGCAAAACGCTGATCGACGCGGAGATCGTCGTCAACAAAACCTCCCAGAAGGGCATCCTCATCGGCAAGGGAGGGCAGGCGATCAAAACGGTGGGCGCGGCAGCGCGGGAGGACATCGAGACGATGCTCGACGGCGAGGCGGTCTACCTCCAGCTCCACGTCAAGGTGCGCGAGGACTGGCGCGAGCGCCCGGGGCTGCTGCGCTCCTATGGCTATCGGGCCTGACGGCGGTTGCCGGTTGCGGGTTTCGGTTTTTTTCGACGGGCGACGGACGATTCCAGACCGCATCGTCGGTCGTCCATCGATAGTGCGGGCTACTCGGTCTATCGTCTTTGTCCGTCGGCGGAAACGGTCGCGGGTAGGCGGCGACCTGTACTCAAATATTGACGATTGACAAAGCAGTAGGTCGCCCCCTCAAAAGCTGGCGCTCAGGTTCAGCCGCGCGGTGTGCACGACCGGCGCCTCCGAGGGGGCGCGGCCGTCGTAGCTGAGCGAGGCGCTGAGGAACTCGTTGATCGCGTAGCGCCCGCCGACGCCCCAGCGAAAGGTCGTGCCCACGCCCCGCCCGTCGGTCAGCTCGTAGCGGGCGCGGCCCGTGGCGTTTTCCTCGCCGGTGATCGTCACGCGGCTGACCTCTCCCCGCGCGGTGAGACGCAGGCGGCGCACGCGGCTCCACTCCCCCTCCAGCGGGGCGCGCAACACCTGCGCCCGGCGCGTCCCGACCGCGTCGCTCTTCCGGGCGAAGACGCCGCTGGCGGTGAGGCGCAGGTCCCGCACGGGGCGAAAGGTGGCCTTCGGCTCCAGCTGGTAGCGCCGGATGTCGTAGCGACGCGACTCGAACGCCTCGCTCTCGGTGCGGTTTTGCCCCAGCAGGCCGCGCAGCGACACGCTCCAGCGCCGGCCTGGGCGGTAGCGCCCCTCCGCCTCCCACTGCGAGCGAAAGGTTTCCTTCTCCCCGGCGGCCAGGTCGTTCAGCGACCGCACCCGGCTGACGCCGAGGTCCAGCCCGTAGCGCGAGGCATTCGGGAACAGGCGCAGGCGCTGCGCCAGACGCAGGCGGCCCTGCTGCGTGACGCCGGGCCGGCGAAAGGCGCTCTGGTCCAGCAGGTAGATGCCGGCGAGGTCGCTGGTGCGGCTTTCCTCGTTAATCTCGATGGTCGTCTGCGTCTCCGCGCGGGCGAGCCAGCTCTTCCAGGAGGCGTCCGCCCCGCGCCACTGGCGGGCGGGCGTAAGCTCGACCCGCAGGCGCGCCTCGACGCTGGCGACCGTCTGGAGCGAGTCGGAGGGCACGTAGCGGCGCACGTAGGCCCCCTCGTTGGGGGTGCGCTCCGGCAGCAGCTCGTCGGTCTGGACGAGGCCGTCGTCGTTGCTGTCTTCCCAGGTGTACTGCCCGCGCTCGGGACCGACGCGCACGTACAGCTCTTGCAGTGTGGGCGTGCGCTCCGTCTGCGCCCGGTAGAGGCCGCGCACCTCGACGGCCCGGTCGAGCGGGCGCCAGCGCCCTTCCACCTGCGCCAGCAGCGAGGAGGTGCCCTTGCGCCCGCTCTCGCGGAACGCATCCGTCACGCGCCGGTGGCGGTAGCCGACGCGCCCCCCCACGTTGAGGTTCTCGGACGGTTCGTAGCTGGCGTTCGTCTGCACCGTCCACGCCGACGAGGCCTTCTGCAAATCGCCCCCCAGCGCCTCGTCCTCGGTGCGGAACTCGACCTCGGCCCCGGCGCTCAGCGCGTCGGAGGGGCGAAAGGTCACGTTCGGGCGCACCTCCACGAACGAAAACGACCGCCGCGCGAGGCTGTCGCGCTGCGCCGGCGCCGTTCCGGAGGCCCGCTGGGTGACGCGCTGGAGGCGCCGTTCCTGGTCGACTTCGAGGCGCGGGACGAGGTCGCCGCCCAGGAGCGGCTTCCAGAGCGCGCCGCGCTGCCGCAGCCAGCGCCCGTCGATGTTTTCGCCCGGCGCGGGCTGCCGTTCGCCGCCCGGGCCGCCCGGCTCGTCCGCAAATGGCGGCTCGTCCGCAAATGACTCGTCCTGGGGCACGAAGCCCTTCAGGCGGTCGCGGCTGGTGACCCGTTCGGCGCGGTAGTCCAGGCGCGGCCAGCCCGCCTCTTCCAGCCGCAGCCGCCCGACGCGGCGCACGCCCCGAAACGCCTCCCCCAGCGTCAGGCGCCCCACCTCGGCGCGCACGCTCGACCCCTTCCCCACGTCGAGGCGCAGGCGCGCTTCGTCGATGGTTTCGTCGCCGGCCCCGCGCACGCCGCCCGTCCCGCTCACGCGCCCGGCGGGCAGGTTCCACTTGCGCCCGAACTCGACGGGGCGCGTGCGCACGAACGAGGAAAAGTGCTGCCCCCGGAAGCGCCGTTCGACGGCCCCGCGCAGGCGCCCCAGCGAGAGGCCGCCCACCTCCAGCGCCAGCGGGGTGAGCCGCACGCCGGTGTGGTACGCGCGGTCGCGGTCGTTGCCCTCGTCGAGATCCGAGAAGCGGTTCTGGTCGTTGACCGAGCGCGCCCATTCGCCAAAAATTTCCACCCCGTCGACGGGTTCGAACTGCCCATGCACGTCGAGGAGGCGCTGCTGCTGGGGGCGCGGGAGCTGGCGTCGCGGCGTGTAGCGCCCCTGTCCTTCGCCGCGATACTCGTACACGATGCCGTTGACGCCCCGGCCGGCGCGCACGTAGCTCCCTTGGTTCGCCCCCACCCGGCTGAAGCGCACACGCAGAACGCTCGCGCCCTCCGGCGGCGCCTCGTCGAGCGCCACGTAGATCGAGTCTCCGGCGCCGTCGGGGTGGGGCGCGCGCCGGTAGGGGACGAACGGCGATTCCGGGTCGAAGGCCACGCGCGTGGCGGCGCTGCCGAGGGCCACGTCGTCGCCGGCCTGCACCAGGCGCAGCGAGTCGCGGGCGGTGAGGTCGAAGGCCCCGCCTGCCAGCGAGCGGCTGTCGGCCTCGCGGATGAAGGAAGCGCCGACCGTCAGGCGCGGCTCGCCGGCGCGGTCGCTGCCCGGCGGGCGCTTCCAGAAGCCGGCCTCGCCCTGCCCGGCCACGAGGGTGCGCGAGTAGCTGGAGGTGCGGTACTCGAACTCCACCCGGATGCGCTGGTCCTCGGTGATGAGGTGCTCGGAGGTGAAGGTGATCTCGGCGCGCGCGTAGTCGATGGTGTAGTCGGCGCTGGCTCCGCGCGCGAGGCGCTGGCCGTCGAGGTAGACCTTCTCCGAGCCGGCGATGACGATGATGACGTCCTCGCCGTCCGAGCCGCGCAGTTGGTAGGGACCCTGCACGCCGTCGCGCGGCTCGATCTGCTGGAGGCGGTACTGCCCGCGCGAGGTGGCCCCGGCGACCTCGACGTTGCCTTCCCCCAGCCAGCGCGTCCCGTCCGCCGGCGCTCCGCCGCCCGTCACCGACGCGCCCTGAATCTTGCGCTGAAAGCGCGCGAAGGTGGTCCCGTCCAGCTCGAAATTCACGTCGCCGAGGCGGGCGGTCCCCTGCGGGGCGGCCAGCTCGACGAAGACGCGGTCGAAGTCGTCGAGGCGTTGCGTGGTGCCCTCCGGCTGGAGAGGCGTGTTTTCGTCGGTGAGCACCGCCTGCACGCTCACCTCGTCGCTCACGTCGCCGGAAAGCTGGAAGCGCAGGCCCGACTCGACGGTCGCGTCGCGGTTGGAGCCGGCAATGACGCCGCGCGAAATGGAGCCGCTGCGCTGAAGGCTCACGCCCTCGAACGGGTCGAAGCCGCTCGCGTCGGCGCCGGAGGCTTCCGGGTCTTCCTCGCGGACGGCCAGCGCGCCGGTGGCGGTCGTGTCGGCCACGCCGCGGCGGCGGTACACCTCGCGGAAGGCGAACGGAAACGTGCGGTACGCCACCGTCAGCCGCGAGTCGCCGCTGGGGGGGGCGATGTCGAGCCAGAGGTGGCCGGCGCGCGCATCGAGGCGGTACTGCGTGGTGTCGAGCCGCACTCCGTCGACGACCACGCGCTCCGACCCCGGCAGGACGAACGGCCTGAGCTGGAAAGGCTGCGACTTGAAGATGTTGAGCGTGTCGCGGTGGATCGTCGGATCGGCGCGCAGCACGCCGTCATTTCCCGAAAGCGAATCCGGCGCCTGCGCCCGCGCTGACGGCCCGCGAACGGCGCTCACAGCCGCCCCCAGGAGCATCAGCAAAAGCAGCACGCGGCGAGCAAGGCGCACGGGCGGACGAGCAGCGCATCGACAAAAGAGAAGAAGACGTAACGAAGCGGCGGGGACGCAGGTGCGGGATGAATGCGGGGAAGAAGACGGCCGCTGGAGACGAGGGGAGCGGCCTTCGGGCGTGCTGCCTTTGGCGACGTGCGTGTATTTGTTACCGCATTGCACGCGGCGTGTTGCGCAATGGCAGGTGTGCGCGATGTGGTGAAACGTTCTTTCGAGAGCATTCAGCCGTCGGCGATCAGGCCTCTCCAGAGGGCTGAAAGCACCGCATGGGCATGACCTTCGGCCTCTGAAAGCTGACAGCGTACCGACTATGTT
>PXTX01000021.1 GCA_003023275.1 Bacteroidetes bacterium SW_4_67_19 | reverse complement strand
GACGGTCCGCCTCGACAGCGTGCGCCTGCGGGGCGGACGGCTCGACGCCCGCTTCCACACCCGCAACGGGACCGACTCGACCCTGCGCGTGCGCGACCTCGAGTTCTTCGCCGCCGACATGGACGTCGGCGGAGGGCGCGCGCCGCGCATCGACGTGCGCAACCTCACGGGCCGCTTCACGCCGCCGGGGCAAACGCTGGAGCGTCGTCTCACCTTCAGCGGCCGGCTCGACAAGCGCCGGCTGGCCGTCAGCACGCTCGACCTGAACTCCCCGTACAGCAACGCCAGGGGGAACGGAACGCTCGTGCTGCCCGGCGCGGAGGGCGGCCCCGTGCGCGACGTCGACTTCCGAATCGAGGCCGATCCGTTGAGCTTCCGCGACCTGGCCGGCTTCGTGCCGGGCATCGACCCGTCGCGCAGCGTCCGGTTTACGCTCAACGCCGAAGGCACCAGCGAGCGCCTCCAGACGACCCTCGACGCGACCTTCTCCGACGGCGCAACGGCCAACGCGAGCGGCACCGTCGCGCCCGGCGTCGGGGCGGGGCCGCTGGCCTACGACCTCGACGGGCAGGTGCGCCGGTTCGACCCCGATTTTTTCACGCCCGGCCCGGCCACCGGAAGCGTGAGCGCCCACTTCTCGGCCGACCTCCGCGGCGCCTCCGCCGAGGCGCTCGAAGGCACGCTCGCGGCAGAGATCCTCGCCGACTCGCGCTTCGGCGAATACCGCCTCGACCGCACCACCCTCGACGCGCGCTTTGCCGGCGACGGAACGGTGGCCCTCGACGCGCGGGGCGGGCTGCGCGGGGCCTCCTTCGCCGCCGACGGCACGCTTCGCCCCTTTGCCGACCCGCTTTCCTACAACCTCAGCGGCACGGTTCGGAACGTCGACCTCGGCCGCTTCACCGACAACCCCGGGCAGTCGAGCGACCTCGACGGGCAGATTCGCCTCCAGGGCTACGGGACGAGCCTGGCCGACGCCAACGTCACCGCGCAACTGGCCCTCGGCGGCTCGCGCGTCAACCGGTTTTCGATTAACGAAGGCCGCTTCACCGCGCGCCTCATCGACGGCACGCTCACCCTGGACGCCCGCGTGCGCTCCCCCCGGGGCACCGTCGACGCGCGCGGCAACGTGTGGCTCACCGAAGACCCGCTGCGCTACCGGGTCACCGAAGGGCGCATCCAGAACCTCGACGTGGCCGCCCTCGCCGGCGACACGACGCGCAGCAGCTTCACCGGCACCTTTCGCCTCGAAGGCAGCGGCACGACCCCGCGGGGGGACCTGCGCCTCGACGTGGCCGGCCTCCAACTCACCGACTCCTACTACGGCCCCTACGTCATCAACGCCACCAACCTCGACGCCCGGCTCGCCGGCGGGCGCCTCGACCTCGACGGCCGGGCCGAGCTCGACGGCGGCACCTTCAACCTGAGCGGCGCGACGCTCTACCCGTTCCAGGCGACGCCGTCGTTCAGCGTGGAAAGCGCCTCGTTTGCAAATGTGAACATCGGGCAACTCGGGCAGTACCCCGGTGGCGACGCAGCGCAAAGCAGCGCCCTGAGCGGCTCGGTCTCGCTCGAAGGGCAGGGCTTCGCGCCGCAGACGATGTCCCTCACCGGCACCGCGCGCCTCACAGGCTCGCGCCTGAACCGGCAGCAGATCAACAGCGCGGTGGTGGAGTTTACCCTGCAAGACGGCCGCCTCGCCTACGACGGCTCGCTCGACGTGCCCCAGGGCCAGACGACCATCGCCGGCACGGTGCGCCCCTTCGCCGAAAACCCGACCTTTGTCATCCGGGAGGGCAGCACCTTCCGCGGCATCGACATCGGTGCGCTGGCGGGCATCGACGGGCTGGAAACGAACCTTCAGGGCGAAATCCTGACCCTGGAGGGCGCCGGCTTCTCGCTGGAGGAACTGCGCGGGCGCGCCCGCATCGACCTGACCGGCTCGACGATCAACGAGGCGACCGTCACCAGCGGCGTCCTCGACCTCGACACCGAGGGCGGCGTGACGAACCTGACGGCCGACCTCCAGTTCGCCGACGGCGGACGGACGGACCTCGACGTGCAGCTCGACCGCACCGGGCGGCTCTCCTACCGCGCCACCGGCACCGTCGACAGCCTCGACGTGGGCCGCCTGCTCGGCGCGCCGGAGCAGGGAGGCATGCTCACCCTGCGCCTCGACGTGCAGGGCGAAGGCACCGACCTGCGCACTGCCACCTCGCGCGGGCGCATCGAACTCTCGCGCGGGCGCTTCCGGGAAATCGACGCGCGCCGCCTGCTGCTGGACTATCGCTTGAACGAGGGCCTGCTGGTCGTCGACACGCTCGCGCTGCGCTCCAACGTCGCCGACGCGACCGGCGGCGGCACGCTCGCGCTCTACGACCCGGCCCGGCGCTACACCACGGACTTCCGCCTCGAAGCAAACGTCGACAGTCTCGCGCCGGTGCGCCCCTACCTGGGCGACAGCTCGCGCGCGCTGGCCCTCGGCGAAAACCGCATCGACGCGCGCCTTACCGGCGCCCCCGGCGGCCCGCTGCGCCTACAGTCGGACGTAACCTTCTCGGAACTGGTGTACAACGACGTGCGCCTCTCCGACTTCGACGGGACCGTGCGCACGACGACCGCCGTCTCGCGCGATTCGACCGGCGCGGGCGGCCTGCGGGCGGTACTGCGCGAAGCTGCCGGCACGGACGCCTTCGAGGCGCTCGCCAATGCGCAGGTGCGCGGAGAAACCAGCTACTTCGAACGCGGCTCCTTCTCGACGCGCTCCGCTACGTTTGACGCCATCTACGACGGCCAGCAGATCGACCTCGAGGCGCGCCTGAAGATCGACCCGCGGCGCAACGTGCAGCTCGCCGGCGTCCTCGACCCGCGCCCGGACCGCCGGCTCCTCCGGCTCGACACGCTGAACGTACGCTTCGGCGAAGACCGCTGGAAGCTCCTCCGGGACGCCACCATCACCTACGGGGAGCAGTACCGCGTGAACAACCTGCTGCTCTACACCGACTCGGGCGACCAGCAGATCGCCGCCGACGGGGTGATCGACTTCGACGGGCGCCAGAACCTCGTCGTGACCATCGAAGCCTTTCGCATCGGCGCGGTCGCCGACCTCCTCGGCTCCCCCCAGCTCGACGGCACCGCCAGCGGCACGCTCACCCTCAGCGGGCCTGCCTCCGGCCCAGAGCTTTCCGGCACGCTCGATCTCGACCTGGCCTCCGGCGACGAGCGCACCGGCGACCTGCAACTCGCGCTCGACTACGCCAACCAGCGCCTCGGCGTCGACGCGACGCTGACCAACGAGGACCAGAGCACGCTCACTGCCGAAGGCTACCTGCCGCTGGACCTGCGCCTGACGCGCCCCGAATCCGGGATGCTCGCCGCCGACAGCCTGGCCGACCCTGCCGACACGCTGGCCGCCGCCCCCGCCGACACGGTCGCCATCGGCGAGGAAGGCTCGCCGGTCGACATCGTGGAGGTGGGCCTCGACACGCTTTCGGGCCGAGAAATGGCCCTCTCGGTGCAGGCGGACTCGTTTTCGGTGGCGTGGGCGCGCCCGGTGCTCGACTCCGAGCAGGCCCAGGAGCTCGGCGGCCGCCTCACCGCCGACGTGCGCGTCGGGGGGACACCGGCAGCCCCGCGCCTCGAAGGCCCCGCTACGCTCACCGGCGGCACGCTCGGCCTCGACGCCCTCGGCACGACCTACGAAAACATTCGCGCCCGCCTGCGCTTCACCGACGACCAGGTGCAGATCCAGGAAGCGCGCCTCGAAAGCGGCGACGGGCGCCTCACCGCCCGCGGCGCCGTCGCGCTCGAAAACCTTACCCTCGGCCAGCTCGACGTCGCCATCGACGCCAGCCAGTTTCGCGCCATCGAGACCGACGAGTACCAGGCCGTCGCCAGCGCCGACCTCCAGCTCACCGGCACGACCGAAGCGCCCATCCTGCGCGGCGACGTGGACGTGCGCAACGCCGACGTCTTTCTCGATGCCTTCCGTCGGGGCGGGGGCGAGTACGCTGAGGTCGACCTCAACGAAGAAGACCTGCGCGACCTGCGCGAACACTTCGGAGTGCGCATCACCGCCGCCGACACGACGCGCCCGCAGGTCTACCAGTCGCTGGCGATGCAACTCGACGTAGAGATCGAGGGCGACACGTGGCTGCGCTCCACTTCCAATCCCGAACTCGACATACAGCTCGAAGGCAACCTCGACGTGGAGAAAGCCGCCGAGCAAGACCTCCAGCTCTTCGGGTCCATCGAAGCGGTTCCCGAGCGCAGCCGCGTCGTGCAGTTCGGCAGACGCTTCGACATCGAAAGCGGAATGGTCACCTTCAACGGCAATCCGGCCGATCCGAGGCTGAATCTGGAGGCGCAATACAACGTGGAAGCCTATCGCTCGCGCGGCAACGAGGTGACCATTACCCTCAGCGTGAGCGGGCGGCCCGACGACCTGGAGTTTGAGCTGGGGTCGAACCCCTCGATGGCGACGACCGACATTCTCTCCTACATTGCCACCGGCGGCGGCGGCGGGGCCGAAGGGCTGGCCACCGGCGTGGCGCTCGACCAGATCGCCGGCCTCGTCGAAGGGCTCGCCGGCGATCAGGGCCTCGGGCTCGACATCATCACAATCGAGCAGGACCCGCAGCGCGGCACCGTCCTGACCGGAGGGGAGTACATCTACGCCGGCGGGCTGAACAACCCGCTCTTCGTGGCCGTCAGCCAGCCGCTCACGAGCACGGGTGCCGGAGGCGGCGACGTGGGCAACGAAACGGCGGTCACGCTCGAATACGAAGTGATCGAAGGCTTTCTGGTGCGCCTCCTGCGCCGCGAGGCCATTCGCCTGAACCTGCGCTACGAGTACGCTTATTAGATTGTTGAGTAGAGCGCGAGAAGAGCTACAGACTGGCCTCCGGTTTCAACCGGGGGATACCCAGGCTCTCCCTCGCCCGGCGGGACGGAGTGAGCCGGAAACACTCTCGGCTTCGGTCTGTGGACATACCCGCAGTTCTTCGGGCGTGGTAAACGGTTGGCTCCCAAAGTCCTGGGAGTGTGGTAAAACCACACAGGCATTTGCCTGGAGGGCCGGTAGGCAAGCGGCAATGTGAAAGCGTCGAAGCGTTTTCCGACCGCGCCCAAAAAACAGGTTCT
>PXTX01000020.1 GCA_003023275.1 Bacteroidetes bacterium SW_4_67_19 | reverse complement strand
CTCGAAAAGCTCGCGCGCTCGTTCGTCGAGGCCGAGACGCGCTTCTTTCGTCTTGGCCACAAGGCTTCTTTCGTCTTGGCCACAAGCAGGACGCCCGGCGGTGGCCGAAACGCGGCCGAGCTGCGCCCCTCGAGCGTTCTCGTGCCTTTGCTCGGCCTGCTCGCCTATTCGGTTTGCTCGACCGCCGGCGCTTCCGCGGTGGCCGCGCCGTCGCCGGAGGAGGAGGCGGCCGCTTCGCTCGCGCGGCGCTTGGCGGCGGAGCCGTCGGGCACGGGCGCGGCGCCGACGCGCTCGATCTCGAAGCCGAGGTCTTCGATCATGCTCCAGTCGCTTTCCTCTTCCTGTCCCGGCTCGGTGAGGTAGTCGGAGACGAAGAGCGCATTGGCGGGGTAGAGCGCCATCGGCTGGAGGCTGCGCAGGTGCACCTCGCGCCCGGCGGAGATGCGGATCTCGCGGTCCGGGCACACGAAGCGGAACATCGAAAGGACTTTGAGCGCGAAGCGCGGATCGAGGTCTTCGCCGCGCCCCTCGGCGTGCATCTGCGTGCCCTCGACGGGGATCAGGAAGTTGACCGGGATCGAGTCGGCCCCCAGCTCGCGCAGCGCGAAAGCCGATTCGACGACCTGCTCGTGCGACTCGCCCAGCCCCACGATGACGCCCGAGCACGGCGAGATGCCGGCTTTCATCGCCGCGTTGACCGTGCCCACGCGGTCGTCGTAGGTGTGGGTCGAGACGATCTCGTCGTGGTGGGAGGCGGCGGTGTTGACGTTGTGGTTGTAGCGGTCCACGCCGGCGTCCTTGAGCCGCTGGGCCTGCCCTTCTTTCAGAATGCCCATGCACGCGCAGATCTTGAGCCCGGGATGTCGCTGCTTGACGGTGCGCACGGCGCGGGTGACGTGATCGACCTCTTTGTTCGACGGCCCGCGCCCGCTGATGACGATGCAGCAGGTCGAGGCCTGCGCTTCGACGGCGCGTTCGGCCTGCTCGATGATCTCGTCTTCGTCCATGAGGCCGTACTTGGAAATCTCGGCCGTGGAGTGGCGATTCTGCGAGCAGTAGCCGCAGTCCTCGGGGCAGAGGCCGCTCTTGGCATTGACGAGGTAGTTGAGCTTGACGACGGTGCCGAAGTGATGCCGCCGGATGCGGTAGGCGGCGGCCAGCACGTCGAGCACGGCCGTGTCGGGCGCGTCGAGGACGGCGAGCGCTTCGTCTTCGGTGGGGGCCTGGCCGTCGAGCGAGCGGTCAGCGAGAGCGTTCCATTTCATCGGTTGGTTGGGTGTTGTGGGGTTGGAGTGTTTGGGTGGATCGCCAGGCGGCGTCCGTCCCAAATGAGATGTAGGGGCGCGAGGGGGCGTGTCCTGCAGGGCGTCAGGCAAGCGCGCCGGCGTCAGCAAATCGTTCGTCCAGCGCCTCGGCCACGCCGGCGGCGCGCACCGCCTCGGACGCCTCGGCCGCGTCGTCGATGCCGCGCGGGCGCTGCGGCACGCGGCCCAGCACGGGCGCGTCACACATTTCCTCCATCATGGCGGGGTTGGTCCGTTCGGCCACGCGGTCGGTGCCTTCGCGCCAACCGCAGATCACCAGCCCCAGCACACGCAGGCCGCGCTCGCGAGCGTAGCGCACGGTGAGAAAGGTGTGGTTGAGCGTGCCCAGCGCCGGGCGCGTGACGATGAGGAGCGGCAGATCGAAGCGTGCAGCGAGGTCGGCCATGTCCACCGCGTCGGTGAGCGGCACCGAGAGGCCGCCGGCGCCTTCCACGATCATGCGGCCCGCGTGCGACTGGCGGAGGGTGTCGTAGGCGCCTGCGAGGGCGTCCAGTTCGATTTTGCATTTCAGGCGCGGTGCGCGCGGCCTCGGCCAGCAGCGCCGCGTCGCTCGGGAGCGCGTCCGGCGGGCCGTCCCAGCCCGTTTCGGCGGGCTTCATCACGCCGACCTGCTCGCCGCGCTCGGCAAAGAGGCGCGCCAGCCCGGCGGCCACGACGGTCTTACCGACGCCCGTGTCGGTGCCGGTGACGAAGAAGCTCTGGTCGGTGGCGCTTGAGTTGATGGTGGGCGTTGTCAGCTTCGTTAGAGGTCGTGGATGGGAATCGAGAGCGTGTGATGCGTGACGCCGTGAAGTTGCTTTTTACGACCGTTGGAAAAACACTCGAAGCGTCGCCGCGTTCTGTTTGAATTTGTCGGCAGCGTCGAACGGCAGCGCTCGCGTCCGGCTTCAATCACGCATCACGCAACACGCACCACCACACATCACGCAACCGTCCCGGCGAGCGCGTCCTCGGCCAGCGTGCGGAGCGCCGGGCGCGCGTCGTCGAAGGCCGCTTCGAGGCGGTCGAGCATGGCGTGTAGTTCCTCCTCGGTCGAGGCGAGGGGCGGCATGAAAATGACGGTCGAGCCGATGGGGCGAAGCAGGAGGCCGTGGTCACGCGCCGCCTCGGAGACCGCGTAGCCGGGTTGCGCCTTCCACGGGAAGCGCGCCTTCGTGTCGCGGTCGGCCACGAGTTCGAGGCCGCACATGAAGCCGCGCTGCCGCACGTCGCCGACGAACGGGTGCTCGGCGAGCGGGGCGAGGCGCTCTTCGATGAGGGCGATTTTGTCGGGAAGGGTGGGAAGGAGATCCTCCAGCAGGTCGAGGCTCCGCAGCGCGACGGCGCAGCCCAGCTGGTTGCCGGTGTAGGAGTGACCGTGATAGAGGGCGTTGTCGCGCTCGCCGAGGAAGGCGTCGTAGACGTCGCCGGTCGCGAGGGTGGCGGCGACGGGCAGGTAGCCGCCGGTCAGGCCCTTGCCCAGGCACATCAGGTCGGGCGTGACGCCTTCGGAGTCGCAGGCGAAGAGCGGCCCGGTGCGCCCGAAGCCCGTGGCGACCTCGTCGACGATCAACAGCACGTCGTGCTCGTCGCAGAGCGCGCGCAGGCCGGCCAGGAAGCCCTCCGGCGCGGGGATCATGCCGCCGGCGCCCTCGACGGGCTCGACGATGAGGGCGGCCAGCCGGTCGGCGTGCTCGTCGAGGAGGCGGCCGGTCTCTTCGAGCGCGGCGTCGCGGCAGCCGGAGGCCGTGTCGGTGTCGAAGGGGCAGCGGTAGGCGTACGGATAGGGAGCGCGCGGGCGTTCCGGCAGCAGGTGCAGGAAGGGCCAGTGGAACGTCTCGTCCGGCGCGACGGTCATGGCGCCGAGCGTGTCGCCGTGGTAGTTGTGGGTGAAGCCCATGACCTGGCGCTTTTCCTCGCGCCCGTGGTTGGCCCAGAACTGGATGGCCGTCTTGAGCGCAATTTCGACGGCGGTGGCCCCGCTGTCGGAGTAGAAGACGTGTTGGAGACCGCCGTCGGGGCTGGCGTCGGCGAGGCGTTTGGCCAGTCGCGTGGCCGGCACGTTGCCCTGCCCCAGCAGCGTGCTGTGGGCGACCTTGCCCAGCTGCTCGGTGATCGCCTCGTTGAGGGCCGGGACGTTGTGGCCGTGCACGTTCAGCCACACCGACGAGACGCCGTCGTAGTACCAGTTCCCATCCACGTCTTGCAGGCGCACCCCCTCGCCGCGTTCGACGACGACGGCCTCATCGCCGTCGGCGTACTCGCTCATGGGGGTGAAGGGGTGCCAGACGTGGTGCTGGTCCCACGCTTTGAGCGTATCGGGAGACATGAAAGCGGCGGCGAAGGCATTCGGAAGAGCGACGTGCTCGCGCCGTTACTCGCGCTCGGCTTTTTGCCCGGGAGCCGCTTTTTCTTCACCCAGAAGGGTCTCCATCTGCTCGATCAACTTCGAGAAATGCACGGGTTTGGCGTGGTAGTCGTCGCAGCCGGCAGCGAGGGCTTTTTCGCGGTCTTCCTCCAGGGCGTAGGCGGTGATGGCGATGATGGGCACGTAGCGGTCGCCGTCGGAGCGCTCGCGGATGCGGTCGGTCGCCTCGTAGCCGTCGAAGCCCGGCAGGCGAATGTCCATCAGAATCAGATCGTAGTTCGCCTCGCCGACCATGTCGAGCGATTCCTCGCCCGTCGTGGCCAGGTCGACCTCGTAGCCTTTGTGCTCGATACGGCCCATCAGCATGTCGTAGCTGTCTTCGTCGTCTTCGACCAGGAGAATCTTGGGCATTGCAGCGTCAGGGGGAAGAAGGAAGGGAAGAACGTGGGAAAAGGGCGTTACGACTCGGAGGAGGGCTCCTTTTCGGGCGCTCTCTTTTCGGAAGCCATTTCGTCGGAAGCCATTTCGTCACGGAACGTCGGCACGCGTCGCAGCACCTCGCGAGCGGCTTCGAGAAACTCGAATCCGTTGAGGCCGGGCATCATCAGGTCGAGCAAGACGAGGTCGGGGACGCAGCCTTCGTCGAGCACGGTGAGGGCTTCCTGCCCGTTCGCCGTTTCGCAAACTTCGTGTCCGGCTTCTTCCTCGATGATCTGCCGCGCCACGTCGCGCGTGGCCTCGTCGTCCTCGACGATGAGGACCGAGAGGGTGGGCGTGTCGTCTTCGGTGTCTTCTTCAGTGTCGTCTTCGACGGAGGGAATGCGAACGGGGAGACGCGCGGTGAACCGGGAGCCTTCGCCCTTTTCGCTTTCTACCTCCACGGCGCCCCCCAGCAACCGACACAGGTTTTGCACGATGCCCAGCCCCAGCCCGGCGTCGGCAGCGTCGACGGTGTCTTCGGAGCGCTCGAAGGTTTCGAAGATGTTCTCCTGCGCCTCCTCGGTCATGCCGATGCCGGTGTCGGCCACTTCGAAGACGAGTTCGCGCCGGGCGGCGCTGGGGCCGCAACGCTTCGCCTCCATGCGCTCCCGTTCGTCGGAGCGGTCCAGCGCCTCGGTTAGCTCGCGCGTGCTGACGTTCAGCGTGATGGTGCCGTCCTGGGTGTACTTCGCCGCATTGGAGAGCAGGTTGCTCAAGACCTGGCGCACCTTCTTCTCGTCGGCGCAGATCCTGTCGGTGTCGTCGAGGCCGTTGATCTGGAGTTCGTTGCCGTTTTCTTCCATGCGTGGGTGGAGTTCGTCGGCAATCCCGTTTACGAGGTCCGCCAGCGCGAAGGGCGCCGGCGAGACGGCCAGGCGGCCGGCTTCGGCCTTCGAGAGGCTCAGCACGTCGTTGATGAGCGAGAGCAGTTGCTCGCCGCTGTTGTAGATGCGCTCCAGTCCGTCCTTGAGGCGCTCTTCGCTCCATTCGTGGGGGGCGTCCTTGAACATTTCGCTGTAGCCGATCACCGAGTTGAGCGGCGTGCGCAGCTCGTGGCTCATGTTGGCCACGAAGCGGGTTTTGGCCTGGTTGGCCGCTTCGGCCTGCTGCTGCAACCGCTCGGCCCGGCGCCGGACGCGCTCGGCTTCTTCTTTGGCTTCTTGCAGTTCGATGCGCGCGACGACTGCGTCGGCGAGTCCTTCGAGAATGTTTAGTTCGTCTTCGGTCCAGTCGTGCGGGGCGTCGTCGAGCGCGCAGAAGGCCCCCAGGATGTGGTCCCCCTCGGTGATGCGTAGCGGAAAGGCGGCGTAGGCGAGGATGCCCAGCTCGTCGACGTCGAGGGGGTCTTGCAGGCGGTCATCCGCGCGGGCGTCCTCGACGACGACCGCCTCCTCGGAGGTCACGACCAGCTGGGCGGCGGAGTGCGGCAGCGGCAGGTCCTGGTGCGTCTCGGTGACGCCCAGTTCCTCGAGTCCAGCGCTGCTTTTGATGAACTGACGCTCCGGCCCCACCAGCGAGATCAGCGCGGCGCGCACGTCCAACAGCTCCACGGCCAGTTGCGTGAAGCGGTCGAAAGAGGCTTCGGGCGCGGTGTCGAGCAGGCCCGTCCGGTCGAGGGCGTCCACGGAATCGGCCACGGGGCGGAGCCCGAAAGGGGAGGAAGAGCGCGCGCCGGGGCTTGCACGGAAATCGGAGGCGCGGGTTTCCCCCGAAGAACGGAAGCGCGCGGGGGATGGCGATTCCTTCAACGGCGAAAAAGCCCTAAAGAAAACGCTTCCGTGCCATGCTCTCCCCGCGAACTCATTGCCCCCGGTGGGCGTGCAAAAGAACTCCGAACGCGAAACCTCAAACCCGAAACCGAAACGCAATGCCCGGTGGAACCCCCGTCAATCGCGGCGAAGGCTCAGGCGAGCGCGAGCTGAACCTGTGGGAGCGCATGTACCTGCCCGAGATCTTCAAGGGCCTCGGCTACTCCTTCGACAAGTTCGCCCGTCAGGAAAACTACACCCAGCAGTACCCCGAGGAGCAGTGGTACCCGCCGGACAGCTACCGGGGCCGCCCGGTGCTGGTGGAGGAAGACGGGCGCCCGCGCTGCGTCAACTGTAATCTGTGCGCGCGCGCCTGTCCGCCGTTGGCCATCTCGATGCAGGGCAAGGAAGTGGACCACCCGAAGGAGCGCGAGCCGGAGTGGTTCGAGATCAACATGCTTCGCTGCATCTACTGCGGCTACTGCGAGGAGGTCTGCCCCGAGGAGGCCATCGTGATGTCGAAAGAGTACGACATGACGTTCATGAGCCGCGACGAGGCGATCTTTGGACTGGAGCGCCTCTTGCAACCGGCCGAACAGGTCATCGACCGCCTCAACTACCTCAAGGACTACAAGGACCCGCAGTTCGGCAAGCAGTGGGACTTTCAGAAAGATAACAACATCCACAGCCTCAAGGACCAGCACTTCATCGAATGGCTGGCCGAGGAGGGCATGGACGAGCTGGAGAGCACCCAGCTGCGCGAGGACCGCATGGCCACCGAGGGCGAGCAGGACTGGGGCGCCCCGCGCCACGGCCCGCCCCAGACGGCGCATGTTCCCGAATGACGACGGTCGAAAGACGACGGACGACGGGGGCTTCACATCGCCCGTCGTCTTTGGCTCATCGTCCGCGCGGCTCGACAGGCAGCAACACCAGCGGCATGGCTGAAACCACAGAAGAACGACAGCAGCTCCGCGCCGGCCTGCTCGACCAGCTGCGCCACCTGGTGCGCGAGGTCGACATGCTCGAAGGCGTCATCGGGCGCGTGCCCGAGAAGCTGCTGGCGGAGACGCCGCCCGGCGAGGACCGTTCCATCAAGGAAACGTTCGCCCTGATCGCCCGCCTCGACGAAGCGGTGCACGCGCGGCGCATCGAGCGCGTCGTGGCCGAAGACACGCCCCGCTTCACGCCGCCCGACCGCGAGGCGTTGCTGTCGAACGGGGAGGACTGGAACGCCCAGTCGATGGCGGCGCTCTTCGAGCGCGTCCGCACCGCGCGGCGCGAACTGATCGGCGCACTGGAGGCGACGGCGCCCGAGGACTGGCTGCGCACGGGGGTTTTTCCGATGGGAGAGGAGGGGGGGAAAGAAAACGACAGCGAGCGCGAGGAGCGCGACCTGTACTGGATGGCGCACGCGCTCTGCCAGCGCGACGCGGCGCGGCTGGAGGGGATGACGCGCCGCCTCTACGAAAGCCACATGGGGCCGCGACCGGAGGAGGGGGCGGGGGAGCGGGAGCGCGGAGGGACGCAGGGTCCGTGATTCTCCGGTGGCTCGCCCAGCGCTGGCGACGTTTAACGCACTGGTGGGCTTCTCGCTCATAATCGTTCTCGTCTGCTTTTCGACGTGGCTGAAGAGGATTCGCCGAAAGAAGTCCAGCAGGGGGACGAAGCAGCCCCTCGCGGGCGTTCCTTCGCCGTGTTGCTGGCGGCTGCCACTGGACTGACCGGCGCACTGGCGCTGGTGTTGTTTGTCGTCTTCGTGGGGCTGGGCCTCGTGGGGAACGGAGCACCGTACTGGGCGGTGGGCGTGGCCGTGGTCGGCGGGATCGTCATGCGGCGCATCCTGCTGCGCGACCCCAGCGTGATGCAGACGGTCCTCTTCAGCGCGTGCGCCATCGGCGGGGCGCTCGCCGGCCTCTGGCTCGCCGGCCTGCTGATGTCATAATGAGCCGAGCATGCATAATGAGCCGAGCATGGGGAGGATTGCCCGGCTTATGTGCTCCCGTGCTCCCGCCCCCTTGCACCAGCACAGTACGTCCATTCTCACGTTTTCCAACAGCCGCCTCCCCCGACCGACGTGGCCTCCGACCACGACGCCATTTCGCTGCTCAAAGAGCTGGTCGCCTACCCGTCCCTCAGCGGCGAAGAAGGCCCCGTCGCCGACTTTGTCGAAGCGCACGTTCGCGCCGCCGGCCTGCCGGTCGAGGTCGGCCGCGTGGACGACAACGTGTACGTCTCGCTCGGGGACGGCAGCGGCGACGACGACCGCGACGTCCAGCGGCTCCTGCTGTGCTCGCATCTGGACGTGGTGCCGCCCTCGTCGGATCATCCGTACGACCCGTTCACGCCCACCGAGACGGACGGCCGGCTCTACGGGCGCGGCGCCGTCGACGCCAAAGCCAGCGGCGCGGCCATGACGACGGCCCTCCTGTCGCTCGCCCGGGCCGGCTGGACGCCCGGCCACGCCGGTAGCGCCGGGCAGCTCCTCGTCGCCCTCACCACGCATGAAGAAACGGGCGGCGCGTACAACGGCCTCCAGGCGCTCCGCCCGCACCTGCCGGACCTCGGCGCCGCCGTCGTGGGCGAGCCGACCTCGCTGAAGCCCTGCGTGGCGCAGAAGGGCTTGCTCATTCTCGAAGTGCACGCCCGCGGCCAGACGGCCCATGCCGCGCGCGCCCACCTCGGCGACAACGCCATTTTGCGCGCCGCCCGCGACATCGAGCGCCTCCAGTCCTTCTCGCTCGACCGCGAAGACCCGTTCCTCGGCGCGCCGACGATCAACGTCACCACCATCGAGGGCGGCTCCGCGCGCAACGTCATCTCCGACCGCTGCACCTTCACGCTCGACATCCGCTCCACGCCCGCCTACACGCACGACGAGATCATCGACGAGATCGACGCCCTGCTCGAATCGGACGTGACCGTGCGCTCGAAGCGCCTCGTGCCGGCGAGCACTTCGCCCGAGGAGCGCATTGTCGAGGCCGCCCACCGGGCGTTGCCCCCAGACGCCGCCCCCTTCGGCTCGCCGACGGCTTCCGACTGGGTCTTCCTCAGCGACGTGCCCGCCGTCAAGCTGGGGCCGGGCGAAAGCAGCCGCTCGCACACGGCGGAGGAGCACATTCGCCTCGCCGAAGTGGAACGCGCGGCGGAGGTGTACGCGCAGCTGGCGAAGGCGTACTTTGCGTGAGTACTTTGCGTGACGCGTGAGGACGCTGGCCTTCATCGCTTCGAGTTGCAGTCTACCGTGTCAGTTGGCAGCCACGGGTTTCGAGTTTTCTGCGAGCGAACGAAGACCAAAAAAACCAACACCCAGAAGCGAGCGAACCGGAACACCAGCCGCCTCGCGAATCACGCCCCACGCAACACATTTGCTATGCCCCAGAAGCAATCCCTCCTCTGGCAAAAAAATGCGCAGGCAAACGGCGACGACTGGACCACCCGCTTCACCGTCGGCGACGACTATCGCTGGGACACGCTGCTGTTGCCCTACGACATCAGGTCTACGCGAGCGCACGCCGGAGCGCTGACCGAAACGGGCGTGCTTACCGCCGAGGAACGCACCCGTATCGAGGGCGCGCTGGACGAACTGAAAGGCGACGTCGAAGACGGAACGGTCACCGTCACGCCGGCGGACGAAGACTGCCACACCGTCATCGAGCAGTTCCTTACCGAGCGGCTCGGCGAGACGGGCGAAAAAATCCACGCGGGCCGCTCGCGCAACGACCAAGTGCTCGTGGCCGTGCGGATGTTCTTGCGTGACAAGCTGCGCGCCCTCGGGCGGCAGACGGTCGCCGTCGCCGAGGCGCTCTGCGCGCTGGGGGAGCGCTACGACGACGCCCCGATGCCCGGCTACACGCACCTTCAGCGCGCCATGCCCACCACCGCCGGCCTCTGGGCGCTGGGCTACGCCGAGGTTCTCGCCGCCGACCTGGGCGCGCTCCGCAACGCCTGCCGCCGCGTCAACGTCTCGCCCTACGGCAGCGCCGCCGGCTACGGCGTGCCGCACCTCGACCTCCCGCGCCGCGCGGTGGCCGAGCGGCTGGGCTTCCGCGCCGTGCAGACGCACGCCCCCGCCGTGCAGCTCACGCGCGGCAAGCTCGAACTCGGCGTCGTGCACGCGCTCGTGCAGGTCGCCGGCCCCGTCAACCGTCTCGCCGCCGACCTGTCGCTCTTCACGACCTCGGAGTTTGCCTTCGCCGACCTGCCCGACGCCCTGACGACCGGCAGCAGCATCATGCCGCAGAAGCGCAACCCCGACGTGGCCGAGATCGCCCGCGCCACCTACCACCGCCTCACCGCCCAGATGCAGCTGCTCCAGTCGCTCCCGGCCAACCTGCCGTCCGGCTACCACCGCGACCTCCAGTTCACCAAAGCCGCCGTCATGAAAAGCGCGCTGATGACGGAGGACCTGCTCGAAGCCGCCCGCCGCCTCGCCGAGGGCGTCACGTTCGACCGCGAGGCGATGCGCGCGGCCTGCACGCCGGAGCTTTTCGCCACCGCCGAGGCGATGGAGCGCGTCGCCGAGGGCGTGCCCTTCCGCACTGCCTACCGCGACGTGGGCAGCGCCCTCGACGCCCTCTCGGGCGCGCCCGACGCCGAGACGGCCCTCGCCGCCTACCACACCGACGGCACCCCCGGCCAGGGCCGCCCCGACCTCGTCCGCCAGCGCCTCGCCGAGTACGAAGAATGGGGGGATGCGTGACTCGTGATGACAACAGCCCAATGCGCTTACGCCTCGTAGCGACCGGCGGAAGCCCGTCCGAATGCACCGTCGCCCGAATGTTCTTTCAGCCCCCGCCAACGGGCAGCCTCACGCATCACGCAATACGCATCACAACCACGCAACACGCATCACGTAACTCTTGACAAACGCTTAACGCCTTTCGCCCGAACAATCCCTCGTCGGGCAGCATACCTCGCATCAACATGAAACGATGTTGATGCTGACATTCATCCAGAAGGGTGGAGGGAGCAGGCCCTCTGAAGCCCTGGCAACCGCTCTTGCTGCCTGCCGCTTTGCGGCCGGTCAGACAGAGAGAAAGGTGCTACCTCCTGCCTCTGCCGCTTTGCGGCCGGTCAGACAGAGAGAAAGGTGCTACCTCCTGCCTCGCAGCCCGCGAGGGAAGATGAATGGGAAGAAGCTTCGCGCGTCGCCCCCGGGCACGCCCGAACGCCTTCGTCCCCTTCTACGCCCCTCTGACGGCTGGGAGGGGCTTTTTTTATGGCGCGCCGCTCCAACGACGCGCGCGCCGGTCCTCTCCCCGCCCCGTCAGGCGGATCGGTCGCCCCTCGCGCGGCGACCGCCCTCGCCCTCACGCTGTGCCGGCGTTCCCTTCTGGATGGATGCGCGCTCCGTCGCTTCGCCTGAGCGCATACCGTTGCGCCTCCTTTCATCCCCCACCATCCAGAAGACCCTCTCTCATGAGCACCTCCGACGCTTCCACCAACGGCACCGCCGATAGTCAAGACGACGGCCAGCAACAGGCCGGCCCGCATTACGACACGCTCCAGCTGCACGCCGGCCAGGAGCCGGACCCGGCCACCAACGCCCGCGCGGTACCCATCTACGCAACCACGTCCTACACCTTCGACGATGCCGAGCACGGCGCCGACCTCTTTGCCCTCAAAGAGTTCGGCAACATCTACTCGCGCATCATGAACCCGACCAACGACGTGCTCGAAAAGCGCGTCGCAGCCCTCGAAGGGGGCGTCATGGCCGTCGCCACCGCCAGTGGGCAGTCCGCGCAGTTCCTCGCCATCAACACGCTCGCCGGCGCGGGGGACAACATCGTCTCGACGAGCTACCTCTATGGCGGGACCTACAACCAGTTCAGCAACGCCTTCCCGCGCCTCGGGATCGACGTGCGCTTCGCCGACGGCGACGACCCCGACTCCATCAAGGAGCAGATCGACGAGGACACGAAGGCCGTCTACGCCGAGAGCGTCGGCAACCCACGCTTCAACGTGCCCGACATCGAGCGCATCGCTGAGATCGCGCATGACGCGGGCATCCCGCTGGTGGTGGACAACACCTTCGGCGCAGCCGGCTACCTGTTTCGCCCCATCGACCACGGCGCCGACATCGTCGTGCAGAGCGCCACGAAGTGGATCGGCGGGCACGGCACCACCATCGGCGGCGTGATCGTGGACGCGGGCACCTTCCCGTGGGACAACGGCAACTTCCCGGAGTTCACCGAGCCGAACCCCAACTACCGCGGCCTCAAGTTCTGGGAAACCTTCGGCCCGGACGGCGTGCTGGACACGAACGTCGCCTTCGCCATCCGCGCTCGCGTGGAGGGCCTCCGCGACTTCGGTCCGGCGCAGAACCCGTTCGGCAGCTTTCAGCTCATTCAGGGGCTCGAAACGCTCAGCCTCCGCGTGCAGCGCAGCTGCGACAACGCGCTGGAGCTGGCGCGGTGGCTCGAAGCGCGCGACGACGTGTCGTGGGTGAGCTATCCCGGGCTGGAGAGCCACCCCTACCACGAGCGCGCCACCGAGCAGCTCGACAACGGCTACGGTGCGGTGCTGGCCTTCGGCGCGGAGGGCGGCAAAGACGCCGGTCAGGCCTTCGTCGAAAACACGGAGCTGGCCAGCCACCTCGCCAACGTCGGCGACGCCAAGACGCTCGTCATTCACCCGGCCTCCACGACCCACCAGCAGCTCGGCGACGAGGACCAGCTGGCCGCGGGCGTCGAGCCGGACATGGTGCGCGTCTCCGTCGGCATCGAGCACATCGACGACATCAAGGCCGACTTCGAGCAGGCGCTCGACGCGACGCCGTCGCCGGTCGCCGCGTAGGGTTCGTGATGCGTGATGCGTGAGGTTGCCGTTTTACGGAGGTTGCCGTTTTACGAACGTCGAGCGGACATTCGGGCGTCAGCGCTTTTTGAAATGGCGCTGCCGGTCAGTCTTGCTCTTCGGCCATGGTGTTTGGGGGCCTCATGCATCTACGCAGGCGCGTCTTTCGGCGGCAGGTCGGCGGAATGCGGATCTCGCCTCGGACGACGTTTACTACGTTGGCGGGGCGAAAAATCACGCATCACGAATCACGCATCACGAATCACGCATCACCCCCCGTGCCCACCGAAACGCTCTCCACATTCCAGCTGGAAAGCGGCGCCGAGCTGCACGGCGTGCCGGTCCAGTACCGCACGTGGGGGCAGCTGAACGAACGCCGCGACAATGCGGTGGTCGTCTGCCACGCGCTCACCGGCAGCGCCGACGCGACGCAGTGGTGGGGCGACCTGCTGGGGTCGGGGCGCGCCTTCGACCCCGAGGACGACTTCGTCATCTGCCTCAACGCCCCCGGCTCGCCCTACGGCAGCGTCTCGCCGATCACCGAAAACCCGGCCACCGGCGCGCCCTACGGGGCCGACTTCCCGCGCGTCACGATCCGCGACACCGTGCGGCTGCACCGGCGCGTCTTGACCGAGCGGCTGGGCGTGCGCTCCGTGCGGCTGGCCGCCGGCGGCTCGATGGGCGGGATGCAGGTGCTGGAGTGGGCCTTCGAGGAAAAAGAGAACGGCGCCCCGCTCGTGCAGGCGCTCGCGCCGGTGGCCGTGGGCGGACGCCACGCGCCCTGGCAGATCGGATGCAGTGAGGCGCAGCGGCAGGCCATCTACGCCGACCCGCGCTGGCAGGACGGCCGCTACGCACCGGGCGAGGGGCCGACACAGGGGCTGGCCGCCGCGCGCATGATGGCGATGATCTCCTACCGCTCCTACGATTCGTACCGCGAACGCTTCGGCCGCGACCGCATGACGCCCGACCCGGCGACCGCTGCTGCGCCGAGCACGTCCGACGCGGCCCCGCCGCCCGAGCGGCAGAACGGCGAGGCGGCTGCGCCCCTGCCTACGGAGAACGCGCCCTTCGCCGTCGAGAGCTACCTGCGCCACCAGGGCGAAAAACTGATCGACCGCTTCGACGCGCGCTGCTACGTGGCGCTGACCCGCCAGATGGACTCGCACGACGTGGCGCGCGGCCGCGGCGCCTACGACGAGGTGCTGCGCTCCATCGAGCAGCCGGCTTTCGTCGTCAGCATCGACAGCGATGCGCTCTACCCGCCCGCCGAGCAGCGCGAGCTGGTCGACCACCTGCCGAATGCGCAACTCGACGTGCTTTCGTCCCCGCACGGACACGACGCGTTTTTGATCGAGACGGAGACGTTGAGCAAGCGGTTGCGCGATTGGCGCCGTGTGTGATGCGTAGTTCGTGATGCGTAGTTCGTATTGCGTAAGGCTGCTGACCTGCACGGCGGGAAAACAGATTGAAACGACACCGCTTTCCGAATGGCATTGCCGGTAGCGCGTTTTCCGAAACGGTAGAAACTGGCTTCATTACGCAATACGCAACACGCAACACGACATGAGCACCCTCACCAAGCAACCCCTCGCCGACGCCCCGGCGGAAACGGTCCCGAAAAACGACGACCGGCCCCGCCTCTTCCTCGCCGGCGTCGGCTCGGTGGGCGGGACGCTCTTGCGTCAGCTCCAGGCGCTGCCCGACGCGCAGACCGCTCCGCGCGTCATCGGCGCCTGCACCGAGCGCCGCGCCGCCTGGTACGACGCGCCGCGCCCGCCTGCCGAGGTGGATGAGGCCTTTCCCGGCGGCGTGCCGACCGACTGGCCGCGCCTCCTGGAGCATCTGGAAAAGGCCGCTGCACACGCCGATGCACCGCTCGTCTTCGTCGACGCGACCGACAGCGTCGAGGTGGCGCGCTACCACGCCCGCCTGCTCGAAGCCGGTTGCTCGGTCGTCACGCCCAGCAAGCACGCCCTCACGCAGGAGCAGGCGTACTTCGACCGCCTCCAGCGGGCCGCCGGCAACCACGACGGCCAGGACAGCAGCAGCGGGACGGCCACCTATCACTACGAGACGACCGCCGGGGCGGGCCTGCCGGTCCTCTCCACGCTGCGCGACCTGCTTCGCACCGGCGACCGAATCGAGCGCGTGCGCGGGGCCGCCTCGGGGACGCTCTCGTTCCTGTTCAGCCGGCTGCGCGAGGGCGATCCGTTCAGCGCCGCCGTCGAGGACGCCATTGCGCGCGGCTACGCCGAGCCGGACGTGCGCACCGACCTCTCCGGCGAGGACGTGGCGCGCAAGTTCCTCATCCTGGGCCGCACGATGGGCCTGACGCTCGAACGCGACGACCTCGACGTCGAGTCGCTCGTGCCGGAGGCCCTGCGCGACGTCTCGCTCGACACGTTCCTCGACGAACTTCCCCGCTTCGACGACGAATGGGCCGAGCGCACCCGAGCCGCGCGCGAAAACGATGCGACGCTCCAGTACGTCGGCCGCCTCGCCGGCGGGCACATCCGCGTGGCCGTCGAAGAAGTGCCCGCCGACGCCCCGTTCGGCCTCCTGAGCGGCACCGACAACCTGTTCGAATTCCAGACCGCCCGCTACGACGGCGCCCCGCTCTCGGTACGCGGTCCCGGCGCCGGCCCCCAGGTCACCGCCGCCGGCGTGCTCGCCGACGTACTGGCGGCGGTGCGTGACGCGTGATGCGTATTGCGTAATGCGTAATGTTGCCAGCCCGAAGCGTTCGAGACGTGCGTTCTACCGGCCATGCCATCCAGAACGTGCCGACGTTCGAATGTGCTGGCGGCGTCCGTAAAATAGCAGCCTTACGAAATACGAAATACGACATACTTCTCCCCGCCGCCATGCCTTCGATGATCCGCAACGTCGCCCTCGTACTCGCGCTGCTGGCCGCCGCCAGCTGCTCCTCCCCCTCCGATGCCTCCGCGCCCGGCTCGGGGAGCGCGTCTGCCGAGTTGACCGATCAGTCATACCTAACAGGAGATCACTGGAACGACGGACAGGCCGAAATTGCCTTCTACGACGTGGAGCGCACTGTCGACCA
>PXTX01000019.1 GCA_003023275.1 Bacteroidetes bacterium SW_4_67_19 | reverse complement strand
CCGCGGGCGCCGTCCCCGTCGAGGTGAGCCAGCGACACGCCGGGGTAGTAGAACGAGAGGATTTCGCGATAAGACTTGCCGGCCTGCGCCATCGCGCGAGCGCCGTACTGACTCATGCCCACGCCGTGGCCGTAGCCGCTGCCCTCGAAGACGTAGCGGTCGCCCGAGCGTTCGGCCTCGAAGAGCGTGCTGCGCAAGCCGCGCCCGTCCGCCTGCCGGTTGGCAAAGAGGCGAAAGTCGTTCCCGCTGATGGTCTGGTTCGGCCCGTTGCGGCGCAGGAGTTCGATCTGGGCGGCGCGTCCGTCCTCGGAGCGTTCGGCAATGACGAAGCCGCGCACGCGAAAGCCGTAGCGCTCGGAGAGGCGGTCCAGCAGGCGCGAGCGGTCCAGCGTGGTGCGCCAGTCCTGGTGCGGGGAGGTGTTTTTCGTGTACGGGTCGGGGCGAGCGCGCAGGTAGGGGTGCGCCTCGTTCGCGTCCCACACGGTGTTGTTGCGCGCGGTGTGGCCGCCACTGGCCGAGTGGTAGACGGCCTGGATCGGCGCGCCCTCGTAGACGGCGACCTCTCCGCGGGTGGCTTCGGCGGCGCGGCGGGCGGGCGGCGTCACGCGCCCGGCGCCCCGGTACACCTGCGCGCCCACGTGGTCGGCGAAGACGTGGTCCGTTCCGTTTTCGCGGAGGGTGCGTAGCACGTACGTGCGGGTGGCCACGGCCTGCGCCTTGTTGCCTTCGAGGTCGTCGAAGCCGTATTCGGAGGCCACCACGCTCGCCACGTACGGCTCCAGCGCCACCGTGTTGACGAGGCGCAGCCCCGCCCCGCCGCCCTCGACGGACGCCAGCGTCAGCGCGCCGGCGTAGGAGCGCGCCTCCGGGCTGCGTTGCCCGTCTGTCACCGCCACTCGCCAGGCGGCAGCGGAAGAAGCGGGGTCATTGCCGGTGGGCGCGAGGCGCAGCGTCTGCGCAAAGAGGCGCCCGTCGGGGCCGTCCACCAGCAGTTCGTCGCCGCGCCGGCGCACCTGGAGCGTCTCGCCGCCGTCCAGTTCGAAGAGCGGGCTGTTTGCGTTTTCAGAAAAGAGGGCCGCCCGGCGCCCGTCCAGGAGGCGAATCTCGAAGGCGCGCGGAGCGGCTTCTTCGAACAGGTGCACCCGCACCGAGGGAGCCGCGCCGTCAGTCTGCGCTGCGGCCGCCCCCCCTCGTCCACCGATGACCGGCAGCAAGGCAAGCAAGAAGACGAGGCGGACGAGGGTCATGGGAGAGAAAAGGGGATCGTGTTGAAGCATGGGGGGCGGTGGCCGCGCACCGTAGCACGATAACACCCAACCACCACAACACCCAAACACGAAACCACCAACCGCAGTCAAATCATCAGGCGGTCGCGGAGGCGGCGCGAGCGGTCGCGGCTGGCGACGACTTCGTGGTTGCCTTTCAAAAGCAGCTTGTACCGTCCGCTGCGCCAGGGAACCATTTCCTCGATGCAGTCGAGGCGCACGATGGCCGAGCGGTGCACGCGCATAAATTTGCTTGGGTCGAGGCGGTCTTCCAGCGTGTCGAGGGTGTAGTCGATGACGTGCTGGTGCAGCGTGTCGCCGTCGGAGGCGTCGTCGCCGTCGGAGGAGGGGGCGGACTCGAAGAGGCGCGTGATGCCTTCGTGGATCTCGATGGCGACGACGTGGTCGGTGGGAATCAGGCGAATGCGGTCGCGAAGGGAGACGGAGAGCTGGCGCACGTGCCCGTCGCCGTCGGTCGGTGCTGCGCCGTCGTGTTTGCCGGTCGGCTCGTCGGCCTTTTGCTGCGCCTCTTGTTGCGCGTCGACCCAGTCGAGCAGCTTTTCGAGCCGTTCTCCGCTGACGGCGGGCCGGGACTGGCGCAGCTCTTCCACGCGCGAGACGGCCTCGTCGAGGCGTTCCTGCTTGATGGGCTTGAGCAGGTAGTCGACGGCGTTTTCCTCGAAGGCGCGCAGGGCGTAGCGGTCGTAGGCCGTCGTGAAGATTACGTCGGGGCGTTCCTCGGGGGCGAGCCGCCCGATCAGGTCGAAGCCGCTCATTTCCGGCATCCGGATGTCGAGCAAGAGCAAGTCCACGCCTTCGCTGCGGTCGTCGGACGCCGCTTCGCGCCGAATCACGTCGAGCGCTTCCACGCCGTCGTCGGCCTGCCCGACCAACTCGACGCGGTCGTCCTCGGCCAGCGGGTCCAGCAGGCGCGCGAGGCGCTGGCGAGCGGGCGCTTCGTCATCTACGATGAGCGTGCGCAGCATATTTCGTGATGCGTGATTCGTGAGGTTGCCCGTTTGCGAATGCTGGAAAAGGATTCGAGGACCACGTGTTCGGAAGGGGGGCGGTAGATCTTACGCGGAACGGAAGCAGCCTGGCTTCATCACGCGCCCCGACTGAAAGGAGGAAGGACTCTCCGGGGTGCATCACGCTCTACTACACGCGCCGCAGGGCTTCCGGCGGGGCGGTTTGCACCTGCGCGTCTCCCTCGGCGTCGGGGGCGGGGGGCAGGTGAAGGACGGCGGTCGTGCCTTCATCCGGCGTGCTGGAGAGGCGGAGCAGGTCGGTGCGTTCGTAGAGGCGTTCCAGGCGGTCGGCCACGTTGCGCAGCCCGAAGCCGTAGAACGGCGGGTGCGACGTTTCCTGTCGGGTTTCGTCCTGTGAGAGGCTGCCGGACCCACGTGTACGCTCGTGGGCGGAGGGGCGTTCGCGTTCGGCGGGGGCGCCGTCGCCGCTGGACGGGAAGAGGGCCGGAATGCCGGCGCCGCTGTCGTCGACGGTAACGTCCACGGCGCGCTCATCGCCGGCGTCAGCGGAGGAGCGGGAGCGCCGGGCCGTGACGCGCACGCGGCCGCCGCCGCGCTGTTTGGCAATGCCGTGCTTGACGGCGTTTTCGACGAGCGTCTGCACGGCGAAGGCGGGCGCGGCGTATCGCTCCAGCGCCGGCGGCAGGTCCAGCTGCACCTCCAGCGCGTCGCCGAAGCGCACCTGTTCGATCTGCAGGTAGTGCCGCACGAGGGTGAATTCCTCTTCGAGCGGCACGAACGACTGGCTGCCCGTTTGCAGAATGTGGCGGAAGATGGCGGAGAGATGCTCGACGGTCGCCTCGGCGCGCTCGGGCTGCACGTCGATGAGCGAGGCGATGGTGTTGAGGGCGTTGAACAAGAAATGCGGATTGATCTGGGCGCGCAGGGCGGCCAGTTCGGCGCGGGCGCTGGCGCGGGCGAGGGTCCGTTCGCGCGCCACCAGGTCGAGGCGTTCGGTCGCCAGCGCGAGCTGCCCGGCCAGAAAGCGCAGGAGGTCCAGGTCGGTCCGGTCGTAGAGCGCGCCGCGTTTTTTCTTGCCGCCCATGGCCAGCAGCCCGATGGGTTCGCCGTCCCCGGCGATGGGGAGAGCCAGCGCCACGCCGCGCTCTTCGAGCATCTGCGCGCGCTGTTCGGGCAGGGTGCTGTCGCGGATTTCCGGGTTGCGCGCCCACACGCGCCCTTCGCGACGCAGGTACGGCCACACGCGCTCGAAGTGCTGCTGCGTGAAGTAGGGCGGCTCCGGGTGGTGCGTCCCGATGATCCAGCCGGAGGAGGCGTCGTCGCCGTCGCCCCGGGCGTCGTCGCCGGAGAGGGGCCGTGCGCCGTCGCCCTCGTCGTCGTCCGCGTCGGTGGCTGCGCGCAGAAAGAGACGCACCGAGCGCGCCTGGAAGGCCTCGCCCACGACGGCGGCGGTTTGCTGCGCGAGCGCCTCGTGGGTGAGGATGGTGCGCATCTGCTCCTGGAAGCGGCCGAGCGCTGCGCGCGCGCGCTCCGTTTCGGTGGCGAAAAAGCGGCTGGCGTACAGACGTACGCGGCGCGCCAACCGCTCGAAGACCGCCAGCAGAAAGATGACGAAGAGGCCCACGACGACGTGGTGCGCCATGCCGGTGGTGCCGAAGTAGGCGTCGATAATCGTGTAGCCGCCCACGAAGGCGAAGAAGATCGCGCCCAGAACGGCCACGTAGGTGAACGCGCGCGTGAGCAACCCGCCGAGGGTGACGTGGCGCAGCGTGGCGAGCGTGACCAGCGCGACCGGCCCGGTCGAGAGCAGCTGCACGGTGACGACGAGCCAGCCGGTGGCGGCATTCGTCACGGGGTCGAAGAACGGGACGACGCCGAGCACCAGCGCGGCTGCCGCAAGCGCGCACAGCAGCAGGAAGGCGCCGCCGGTGTCGCTCCAGGAGCCGGCCGGGGCCGGGGGCGGGGCCATGCGCAGGTAGACCAGCACGAGCCCCGCTGCCGCGACGACGAAGCAGCAGGTGTAAAGCAGCATCGGCGCCACGAGCGCGTGCAGCACGCCTGCCCGAAACGGCGCGGTGGGGGCGACCGAGAGCACGACCGCGCCCAGCGCCAGCAGCGGCAGGTGGGCGGCAAAGCGCCACCGGGTGGGGACCTGCCCGGCGGCCTCCTGCGTGTCGCAGACGACTTTGTGCAGCAGAAGGGCCGGAAAGGCGCCCCAGCCGAGCGTTCCGGCTACGGCCAGCCCATCAAAGACCTGCCGTGCCGACGTGGTCGCTTCGGGCAGGCCCGCCGTCTCCATAATGAGCAGGCGCACCAGCGTGCTGAACACCCAGAGCGACGAGGCGCCCAGCAGCAGCAGCGACGAGCGCGCGCGCCGGCTGCGCCGCGCCAGCGGTGCGACCACGATGAGCCCGAGCAGGTGAAAAAAGGCGGCGAAGCCGAAACTCCAGAGCGAGAAGTTCCACAGGTCCGGCGAAAGCGGATACAGAAACGCCGGCTGCGCCGTCAGCGTGACATTCAGGCGCTCGAAGCGCCCGTCGCGGAGGACGTGGAACGTGCGCGTCTCGCCCGGCGGGACGGCGGCAACGGCCTGTCGGAGCGTGTCGCGGTCCCGGTAGGGACGGTAGCTGAACATGTAGAGCGCGTCGCCGGTGCGGAGCCCTGCCTGCGCCGCCGGGCTGCTGGGGTGCACGTAACCGGCCACCAGCGCGCCGCCGTCCTGCTGGGTCCAGCGCACCCAGTCGGTGCTGCGGGGGGCAGCGGGCGCACGTTGGCCGGCCCACTCGCTCGCCAGCCGCCCGACCGGCACGAGCGCCAGCAGCGTCGCTGCCGCCAGCACCACCCACGTGACGTACCGAAAGCGCTTCACGCCGGGAGAGGGAACGTTTTCCGAGCGAGAGGTTCGCGGTGAAAGCCCTTTACTGTAACTGCACCGTTTGTTTCGTGTTGCGTTTTCTTAATGCAGCTTCAAATGGTAATCTGGATGTAGGGGGGATACGCCCCGGCAGGAGCCGCCGGTGGGGGGGATAAGATAGATGGTAGGTGGTGGATCGTAGATCGTTTTCTCCGGCACTGACGAGGGAATAGGGAGTCACGATCCAGCGAGCAAAGCGCTGCGAGCGAAAGCGACG
>PXTX01000018.1:12405-22456 GCA_003023275.1 Bacteroidetes bacterium SW_4_67_19 | reverse complement strand
TTGCTGCTGGGACATAGGACGGAGGACGAAGGAAGTTAGAAGTCCACGAGCACGCAGACGGCTCGCCCCTTGCGGGAAACCGCCCGGCGGTCACCGGCCGGTGGTGCTCACTATTTGGTGGTGCTCGCTATTTGGAGGACGTGAAGACGGCAGAGCGGAGATTCTCGTTGTACACCCCGCTGGTCCGAACCGTGGAGCAGCCAGTCAGAAGAAGGGCGAGGGCGAGAAGGGGAAGCGCCCGAAAGCGAAAAATCGTGCTGCGCCTGGGAAGACCGCCGTCCGCCGTCGGTCGTCCCGAATGGGTCAGATCGGCGGGTCCTTGGGCCCGTGTCAAGCGTGAATTTACGTCCTTAGTTCGGTTCCGGACCGAAGACGCGCGCGGCAAACTCGAACGTCTTTACCCCTACATTGACGGTTGACAACCCACTACTCGGGAAGAAGCATCGGCGTAGGCGGAAGGAGTTTATGCTAAATATACGTAACGGACTCTGGCATATGCAAGCAGTGCGGCGGCGAGGGCGCGGCCGGGGGATAGCAACCCGGAAGGTTTACGGAGGAAGCAGCACCCAGCTGGCCGGCATTGCGACACCAACAGATCAAAACGGTATCATTCCTGCGAGGGGCGAGGGGGATCTCCAGGCGGTGCCTTCAGCCTTTCTGAGAAACGCTGATCGCCGACGGCTGACGGCGGAATGCTCCTGAAGAAACGGTTCACCACATCGCACACCCCCACCGAAATGACGGGGAGTACGGTGAAAATGAAGAGTATACCGTATCGGATCGACTGGCACAATCGCAAGATTGCGCGTCGCCCGCCTCCGCCCGCGAACCCCGCGCCGACGTTTGCTCGTTGATCCGAAATACGCCGATCTTTCGATTCTGCCTGCTTATCGAAGCGAAATGCCGACCGCTGCTCGACACGCCGTCCCGTCCACCGACAAATCCTCCGAAGAGATCCGCGCCGACTTCCTGAGCTTCTTCGAAGAGCGCGGCCACACCGTCGTCGAGAGCGCCCCGATTGCGCCCCGGCGCGACCCGACGCTGCTGTTCACCAACGCCGGGATGAACCAGTTCAAGGACGTCTTCCTGGGCGAGGGCACGCGCGAATACGCCCTCGCGGTCGACACGCAGAAGTGCCTGCGCGTCTCCGGCAAGCACAACGACCTCGACGAAGTGGGCCACGACACCTACCACCACACCTTCTTCGAGATGCTCGGCAACTGGAGCTTCGGCGGCTCCGGCGAGTCCTATTTCAAAAAGGAAGCCGTCGGCTACGCCTGGGCGCTGCTGGTGGGGGAGTGGGGCCTGCCGCCGGAGCGCCTCTACGCCACCGTCCACGAAGGCGACGACGCGCTCGGCCTCGGTCCCGACGAGGAGGCGGCCGAGTGCTGGGCGAGCGAAACCGGCATCGACTCCGATCACATTCTCTTCGACGCCTCGAAGGAGAACTTCTGGACGATGGGCGACACCGGCCCGTGCGGCCCGTGCAGCGAGGTCCACGTCGATCTGCGGCCCGAGCAGGCGCGCCGCGACACGCCCGGGCGCGAGCTGGTCAACGAAGACCATCCGCAGGTGATGGAAATCTGGAACCTCGTCTTCATCCAGTACGACGCCCAGCCCGACGGCACGATCGACCCGCTCCCCGAGCAGCACGTCGACACCGGGATGGGCTTCGAGCGCCTCGTGGCCGTCCTCCAGGGCCGGGAGAGCACCTACGACACTGACCTCTTTCAACCGCTGCTCCAGCAGGCGGCCGACCTCTCGCCGCGGGCGGAGGTGCGCGGCTACGATGACATCGACGTGGACGATGAAGAGGAACGCGAGCGCGTGCGCGTAGCGCTGCGCGCAGTGGCCGATCACCTGCGCGCCGTCGGGTTCGCCATTGCCGACGGGGTCGCGCCCGGCAACGAGGGGCGCGCCTACGTCATCCGCCGCATCGCGCGCCGGGCCGTGCGCTACGGCTACCAGGCGCTCGGGATGCGCGAGCCGTTTTTGTGTCGGATGGTCTCCGCGCTGGCGGAGAAGATGGGCGACGCCTTTCCGCAGCTCATCGAGCAGGAGGAGTACCTGCGCAAGGTGCTGCGCTCGGAGGAAGAGGGCTTCCTCGACACCCTCTCCGACGGCATCGCCTTCTTCGAGCAGGTCCTGCCGTACGTCAAGGAGCTGGCGATGCTGGAGGAGGAGGGCCTTTCCGAAGGCGTCGACGGCGACGCGCTCGACCAGGTGGAGACCAATCTGCGCGAGGACCGCTCCACGCTCGACCTGCTCCGGAAAGCCTATCGCGCCGACGGCTCCGATACGGTCGTGGAGGCGCTCTCGCAGGCGGCGGCGCGGCGCGAGGTGCCCGGCGAGGTGGCCTTCCTGCTGCATGACACCTACGGCTTCCCCGTCGACCTCACGCGCTTGATGGCCCGCGAAGAGGGCTTCGGCCTCGGTCAGGAACGCTACGACGAGTTGATGCGCGAGCAGCGCACCCGCGCCCGTGAAGCCTCGGACTTCTCGGGCGCCGCCGCGCGCAGGGACGCCGGCGCGTGGCAGGCGGTGCGCGAGGGCGACGCCACCAACTTCGTCGGCTACGACCAGCTCGTCGTGGAGGACGCGCGCCTCCTCGACGTGCGCACGCTCGACAGCGACGACGGCGGCGAGCGCCACGAGGTCGTCCTCGACCGTACGCCCTTCTACGCCGAAGGGGGCGGGCAGGTCGGCGACCGGGGGACGTTGCGCGTCGGGGAGGGCGACGAGGCCGAAGAGATCGCCGTGCTCGACGCCCAGCACGAAGGCGAGCGTCTGGCGCACCGCGTCGAGCGCCTGCCCGAGGATCTGGAGGCGCCCATCACCGCCTCGGTAGACGCCGAGCGCCGCCGCCGCACCGCCGCGCACCACACGGCCACCCACCTGCTTCACGCGGTCCTGCGCCGCGAGCTGGGCACGCACGTGCAGCAGAAAGGCTCGCTCGTGACGCCGGAGCGCCTGCGCTTCGACTTCAGCCACTACGAGCAGGTCGCCCCCGAGATGCTGGACCGGATCGAGGCGGAGGTCAACGCGGCCATTCAGCGCAACATCGCCCGGCAGGAGGAACGCGGCGTGCCGCTCGACGAGGCCCGCGAGCGCGGCGCGCTCATGTTTTTCGGTGAAGCGTACGGCGAGCGCGTGCGCGTCATCACCTTCGACCCGGACTTTTCGATGGAGCTGTGCGGCGGCACGCACGCCGGCGCGACCGGCGAGCTGGGGCTGTTCAAGGTGCTCTCGGAGGAGTCCGTGGCCAGCGGGGTGCGCCGCATCGAGGCGGTCGCCGGCCCCGCTGCGCTGGGCTTCGTGGAGGGGGAGTTGGAGGAGCTGGGGGCCGTGCGCGCCGCGCTGGGGCAGACGCAAACCGGCCCGGCCGAGGCGGTCACGCGCCTCCTCGACGAGCGCGACCGGCTGGAGGAGAAAATCGAGGAAATGAAGCGCTCGCGCCTCCAGGACCGGCTGGGCGCCATCGCCGGCGATGCGGAGGACGTGGCGGGCGTGCGCCTGGCGGTGGGCCGCTTCCCCGAGGCCGAGATGGACGCCCTCCGCGAGATGGCGCAGGAGCTGGGCCAGCGTCTCGGGGACGGGGCCGTCGCTGTGCTCGGCGCGCCTGCGCCCGGCGGCGAAAAGGTCTACGTCGCCTGCCACGTGGCCGAGGACGTGACACGGGAGCGCGGCTTGAAGGCGGGCGACCTCGTTGGCGAGCTGGGGCAGCGTCTGGGCGGCGGCGGCGGCGGGCGGCCCGGGCTGGCCTCCGCCGGCGGGCGCGCCCCCGGCAAGCTCGGCGACGTGCTGGCGGACGTGCCGCGCCTCGCGCGCGAGCGGCTTTCGTAGCGGACGGCTTTGTAGGCGAGAAAGGAAGCGAGTGCGAGAGCGATCAACGTGCTGCCATGCCGATTTCCAACCCGATTCCTGAACGGCTCGCGCGTGCAGTCAATGCGAAGGTGCCCGCTCTTCAGGAACGGGGCCGGCCCGACGCAGAAATGGTTTTTCTCACAGCTGCCGCGGACGTTGAAGGACTGTCGGCTACCCAACTTGCTTTTCGTCTCGGTGTCGAACCGGCTTCCAGCTTCTATCTGATCGAGTTCCCAACCACGAGCCTCAAGGGGCCGCTCTTGTCTCCGATACGAGAACGTGCGCAGTGTTTTGTGGGAGGAGGGCGAACCAGAGGCGGTGCACGGGAGTTTAGGGCGTTCAACCAGACCATTCCCATAGACGCCGAAATCACGATAGTGTCATGATCGACGCCGGCATCACCGAAGTCGGAGGACGTGGAGGCGAGGCCAACCGTGCTGGCCAGTTGTCTGAAAAACTCCCGCGCGTCGGAATCGCTGACGGCGGGTGGTCGTCGCTACACTTCGACCCTGACGACGGCCGCCTCTGGGAGTTTACCTTCCCGGAGAGTCATCTTCACGGCGGCGGCCCTCCAGTGCTGCATGTGATATCCCAGGAAGAGGCCCGCGAGAAATACGGCCGGGGAACCATGAAAGAAGTTCGGCGTCGGCGAGCTGCCTAATGCAGGTTCAAATCAAGGAGTTGGAGCTTTGACGGCGGAATATGGCAGACGGTGGACCGAGTGGCCCGCTCCATCGGCAGTCTCTTGACTCTCGACGCCGCTTTCTGTGATCGACGGCCCGGCCTGGCCTCAGCTCGGCGACGTGCTGGCGGACGTGCCGCGCCTCGCGCGAGCGACCGAGAGAGGGGTGAGCGTGCGCGGGAGTGCGCGCTCGACTCCTCCCACCTCCCCCGCACTCCCGTACTCACCCGCCGCTCGCCACGGCGTCGCCGGATTCGTCGCCGTCGCTGCCGTCGTCGCCGCCGGAGTCGGCCCCGGCCCCGAGCCACCCGAAGAGGCGGCGCCAGAGCATGTCCCACGTGGAAAACTCCGTCTGGTAGGACAGGCCCGCGCCGGTGGTGGAGGTGAGCGCGCGGTCGGAGAGCAGGCTGCCCTCGCGGCGGTAAAAGGCCTCCGCCGAGACGCTCGGCGTCAGGCGCACTTCCACGACGAATTCTCCCTCGAAGCCCTCTGCCTGGGTGTTCTCGCTGCCGGTGTCGTCGAGGACCCCCTCGCCGCGAATGACGAGGCGTTCGTCCAGCAGGCGCAGCGCCGCGCCGTAGATCACGTCCAGGTCTTGCGGGTTTTCCCCCTGCACGCCGAGGTTCACGTCGAGGCCCGGCACCGCTTCGTCGAGGTAGCGGTTGAGCTGGCTGGAGACGAGCTGGCTGACGCTGTTGAAGGCCAGTCGGTTGCCCGTTTCCGAGAGGCCCTGCCCGCCCGCCTTGCCCGTGCGCCCGGCCAGGTCGGTGGTGAGAAGAAAGGTGTTCGTCAGCAGCACGCTCGTGGCGTACTCGCTGCTGCGCCCCGAGCGGTTGAGCGCCGTTTCGAGGCCGGCGGTAAGGTAGTCGTCGAAGCCGCGCTGCGAGCGGTCGACCGCCAGCGAGAGGTCCACCGACGGCTGTTGCACGCGCCCGTCGATGCCCAGGCGCACGACGATGGGAATGCGTCCCGTTTCGCGTTCGCGCGCCCCGGGAAGGCCGGCGCGTGAGGCGCGCGTGCGGTACAGCGCCGTCAAGTCGATCTGGGCGTTGACAGGGGAGCCGTCCCAGCGCAGGGTGCCCTCGTCGATCTGAAAACGTCGCTGGAAGACCTGTCCGGCCGTGAAGAGGTAGCTTCCGCCGTTGACGTCGAAGCTACCGAAGAGCGAGAGGTCGCTCCCCTGACGCTGCAGCTGAATGTTCCCGCTCCCGACGGCGGTAATTTCGTCGCCCAGCAGCGGGTCGAAGACGAGGCGCACCGTCGAGCCGGGCGGGGCGGTGATTCCGAGGTCCACGTCGAGTCCGTCGACGAACTTCTGCTCCCCGGCGGGCCGGTCGTCGAGGATGTTTTCCCGCCGGGTCACTTCGCGGAGGTCCGGCAGGCGCCCCGTCGAGTCGGCGAAGATGAGAAAGCCCGATTCGCTCGCGCTGGCGTCCTCCTCCTCGATGGGCAGGATGAGCTGGCTCTCGGGCGTGGTGCGCACCGGGCCGGTAGACGTAAGGCGCGCGTCGGAGAGCGGTCCGGCCAGGCGCGCGGGCCCGCTGGCGGCGATCTGGCCGTAGAAGGGCAGGTCGGGCGACTGCGCCTTGTCGATGACCCGAAGCTCATCCAGGGTGGCGTCGAGGTCGAAAGAAAAATACTCGTAGTCGTTGAACAGGAGCGCTCCTTCGATCGCTGCGCTTCCGCCGTCGGCATCGGCCACGCGCGCGCGCTCGATCTTGATGCCCTCCCGGTCGACGGTTACGTCGCCCCCGGCGGTGTAGCGCGTGCCGAAGCGCGGGACGTGAAAGGCCGCGTCGCTGATCTGGAGGTCCGCCTGAAAAACCGGGTCGCGGAAGGAGCCGCCGATCTGTCCTTTGCCGGTGACGGCTCCGCGCGAGCGGGTGATTTTCCCATCGAGGATATAGTCGAAGAAAAACAGGTCGGCTCGTTGCACGTCGAACGTCAGGTCGAGGGGGGCCGCTGTTTCGGCAGGGGCCATTTCTTCGGCGGAGGTGATGTTACCGGAGGGCCCCAGCCCGGGCGGCGCCACCGTCCCGCTGACGGAAAGGCGGTTTTTCTCGACGTGCAGGGCCGTGTCGTCGTCCAGTGCAGACGGGGAGCCGGGGCGGAGGCGCGCATTGAAGGAAAGGCGCGGCGAGCCGGAGACGTAGCGGCTCTGCGCGGTGAGTCGGCCCAGGAGGTGGTCGTCGAAGGCGAGGCGTTCTACGTCGAGCTGCCCGGTCAACTCCAAAGAGCCGACGCCGCCGGTCCAGGCGAGTTGCGCGTCGAGGCGTCCGCCGAGGGGCCGCTCGAGGTCGGCCAGGCGGGAGAGCGGGCGCAGGCGCACGCGCTGAGCGTGGGCAAAGAGGGTGTCGCTGGGGGCGGCGGAGAGCGTCCCGCGCAGCTCGATGCGCTGCGACGGTCCCGCGCCGGTGCTTTCGTCGGTGCTTTCGTCGAGGTGATTGACGAGCGTGAGGCTGGGCACGACGACGGCGTCGGCGAAGAGGTCGACGACGGGCGGAGCGCCCTCGGGCGTGTCGTCGGGCGTGGGGCGGCGCTGCCAGGCGTAGTCGCGCGTGGCGAGGCGAAGGGTGCGCACGCGCAGGCGGTTGCGGTCGGGAAGCAGGCGCAGCCCGGCCCCCAGCTGGAGCCGGCCGCTGCCCCCGGCGGTGCTGGTGGAAAGCTGCACGTCGCCGGCGCGCTCGCGGTAGCTGGCGGTCAGGGCCGGCGCGAGGAAGCGCGCCCCGCCGACCCCGAGCGTGTCGGCGCGGGCGTCGACGGAGGCGGAGAGCGTTTCGAGCAGGGGGGCGTCGGTAAGCGCGCCGCGCAGGCGAAACTGCCCCGAGAGGCTGTCGGCGCGGGCGCGTCCGGCGTGCAGGGTCGCCGCGCGCAGCGTGCCGCGGGCGGAGAGCGAGTCGCCCCCGGCGCGCAGGCGGGTGCTCAAGGTGAGCGGGTTTTGAAGCGTGGAAAGGGCGGGCGCGACCGCCCCGAGGAGGGCGGGGCGCTTGAGCGCGAGGTCGGCGCGCAGGGCGAGCGTCTCGCCGAGGCCGGCGGCCCGAAGCACGCGGCGGGCGGCCTGTCGCTCCGCCGGTGCGGGCGGCGAGGCGCGTTGCCCTTGCGGGGGCGCGTCGGCGCGCGGCGGGTACGGCTTGCGGTAGGCCGCGCGGGCGGCGTCGGCGAGGGCCCGGCCCCAGAGGGTGCCCAGCGCGCGGAGGGCCGCCAGGTCGGCCTCGCCGGTGACGGTCAAGTCGGCCACGTCGCCGCGCAGGGCGATGCGCGGCCCGTCTTCGCCGGGCGTGGCCAGCCGGAGCGTCGAGGTGAGCGGCGGGAGGGCGCGTTCGACGCGGTTTTCGCCGGCGCCGCGCGTGACGGCCGAGGAGTCGAGCGCGAGGCGCAGGCGCCCGGCCAGTGTGCCGAGCGAGGCGCCGCGCCCGTCGAGGCGCGCCGTGCCGGTGAGCGTCGTCGAGAGCGAGTCGCGGTTCAGCAGCGCCCCCAGATCGAAGCGTTCGCCGCGCGCAGTGAGGTCGTAGGTCGGCTGGGGGCTGGAAAAGTCGGCCTCTCCGGTCAGGCGAAGGCGGCGTTCGCCGCGCTGGCGCAGCGTCGCCGTGCCGGCGAGGCGCTCGCTCGAGGCGGCGCGCAGCTTCACGTCCAGCCCGTCGATGCGCCGCCCCGCCACCACGGACTGCTCCAGCGCCACGCCGAGCGAGCCGGCCGAGAGGCCATTTCCCCGCAGGTCGAACGTGCCCGTCAGGCGACTGGGAAGGGCGTTGGGGGCGTTCCAGAGGCGGTCGGCGGCGAAGTCTGTGGCGCGCACGTCGGCGTGGTAGGTGAGCGGCCCGCCGCGCTTGCGTTTCAGGGCGGCCGTGCCGCGCAGGGCGCCCGCCTCGGAGGTGCGCACGTCGAAGCGGGCGGAGGCGCGCAGGCGGTGTTCGCGGTCGCCGGACAGGTTCGCCAGCCGCCCTTTTGCGCCCAGTGAGAAGCGCAGCGTCCCCAGGCGCGCCAGCCGCGCGAGCTGCTGGTCGGGGAGGCCGGGCAGGGCGGCGCGCAGGTCGGCGGCGGTGAGGCGGCTGTCGTCGAATTGCAGGTCGAAGGCGAGGTCGTCGGGGAGGCCGCGCACGGTGCCCTCGGCCCGCAGCGTCGAGGCCCCGCGTTCGACGAGGAGCCGGCGGATGGTGAGGTCGTCGAGCGGCCCGCGCGCGGCGAGGGCGACAGTCGTGGTTCCACGCAGCGGCCAGCGCGGCGCGAGGCGGCGCAGGGCGTCGTGGTCGAGGTGGCTTTCGGCCAGATCCGCGCGCAGGCGCGGCGGCGTGCTCTGCCCGGGAGATTGTTCCATCGAAAAGGACCCGTGCAGGCGCGTGCTGTCCAGTCGCACACGCGCCTCGCGGAGGGCGACGGCATCGCTGGAGAGCGTAAGCCGGCCGCTTGCTTCGACGGGCAGCGCTTCTCCGTCGATTCGTCCCTGAAAGCGTTCGAGGTCGACCCGAAGTGTTTTGTCGGCGGAGCGGTCGAGCGAAAAGCGCGCGTCCACGCCCGAAAGCCGCGCGTCGGTGTAGTCGAAGAGCCAGCGGTTCTGCACGAGTCGGGGCGCGGGGCCGCGATTACGGGTGCGCACGGAGCCATTTCGCATCACCACATCGGCGAAGCGAAGCGCGAACGAGTTGCCGCTGCTGTCGCTCTGGGTCGTTCGTCGGAAGGCGCGCGCGAGGTTCCACGTCCCGCTGGGGGCGCGTTTCATCTGCACGCGCGGTTCGATTAGTTCGACTTTGCCGAAGAGCAACTGGTCTTCCAGCAGGGAGCGCCAGTGCGGGGCCGCATGCACCGAGTCGACCGCCAGCACGGGCTGTCCGTCCGGGCCGCGAACGCGCACGTCGCGGGCGTAGACGGCGCCGACGAGGTTGCCTGTGAGCGTGCCTATGTCGAGCGTTCCGGCAAAGCGCGCGTCGAACTGCGCCTCGACCTGCTTTTTGAGTTGGCGGCGGCCCACCTCGGTGCGCGTCAGGCCGAAGAAGAGGATCCCGCCCAGCACCGCCAGTGCGAGCACGCCCTGAAGCGCGCGTCGCGGCAGTTTCCGGAAAAAGCGACGGGCCACGGTTGGGGGGCGGGAGGGCAATCTAAAATGACGTGCTCGCTGCGCTCGCGGCGCGGGGGGTTGGGAGGGCAGGCCCGCTGTTTCGATCTTTCGCGAGCGTGGGGAAATCGTTGTAACGGAACAGGATCCGCAGAAGTACCGTGTTGCGCCGGCGCGGGTTTCGAGAGACGTCGGGGTTACGAAGATCCACTGCTGGGGGAGCGGAAGGACCGCCGTCCGCCGTCCGCCGTCTGCGGTTCAGAAGCCGGCCCGTCCTTCACGCTTTCACGGGCCGCATCCCAGGCCGCACGCAGGTCGTCGTCGGACACCTCGCCGGTGACGAAAGGGGCGCCGAGGCGGCGCAACAGCACGAAGCGCACCGTGCTTCCGACGTTTTTCTTGTCGGACTGCATGGCGGGGCGCAGGTCGTCGAGCGAGAGCCGGGTTGCTTCCGG
>PXTX01000018.1:0-12389 GCA_003023275.1 Bacteroidetes bacterium SW_4_67_19 | reverse complement strand
AGCACCAGCGCGGCGCGCATCCCCAGCGCCACCGCCTCGCCGTGGGTGACGCGCCCGTAGCCGAGCGTCTGCTCGACGGCATGGCCGAGGGTGTGGCCGAAGTTGAGCACGGCGCGGCGCCCGGCCTCGCGCTCGTCCTGCTCCACGATGCGCGCCTTCACGCGCGCGCCTTTCGGCACCATTTTGCGAACGGCGTCGGGGGTGCGCGCGGCGACGGCGTCACGGTTTTTTTCCAGAAAAGACAGCAGCGTCCCGTCGTCTTCGAGGAAGGCGTGCTTGACGACCTCGGCGAGGCCGCCGCGCCACTCGCGGGCCGGGAGCGTGGCGAGCGCGTCGGGGTCGGCCACGACGAGCGCCGGCTGCCAGAAGGCGCCGACGAGGTTTTTGCCCGTGGCATGGTTGATCCCGGTCTTGCCGCCGAGGCTCGAGTCGACCTGGGCGACCAGCGAGGTGGGGACCTGCACGAGCGGCACGCCCCGCAGCAGCGTCGCCGCCGCGAAGCCGGCCAGGTCGCCGATCACGCCGCCGCCCAGCGCCACGACGGGCGTCTGCCGGTCGATGCCCCAGCCGAGCGCTTCGTCGTAGATGGTGTGCAGGTGCTCGTCGGATTTCGTCCCCTCGCCCGGCGGCAGCACGAGCACGCGCGGCGTCCACCCGGCCGCGCGCAACGCGTCTTCGAGCGGAGCGCGGTAGGAGGCGGCGACGTTTTCGTCGGTGACGACGAGGCAGCGTCCCGGTTGCAGGTCCGCCGCTTCCATGCGGGAGGGCGCTTCTCGGAGCGGAGCCGTGTGGACCGGGTAGGAGTGCGCGCGACCCGGGAGGGACACGGTGAGCGATTCGTCGGTAGGCATGAACGGAGCGGAAAAGGATGGAGGCAGGCGGCGTGGTGTATTCGTTGCGCGCGAGCGGGGTTCGTTGCGTATTGCGTGATGCGTATTGCGTAGTGCACTGCGGGCCATCGCTATAGCCTTTAGATTGCATCACGAGTCACGTATCACAAACCGTGAAATCCCACCTCGACATTGCCAAAGACCACGTCGCCGAAGCGCTGCGTCCGGGCGACCGCGCCGTCGACGCCACGGCGGGCAACGGGCACGACACGGCCTTTCTGGCCGAGGCGGTGGGGGCCGCCGGGGGCGTGTGGGCGTTCGACGTACAGCCCCAGGCGCTCGACGCCACGCGCCGGCGGCTCGAAGCAAACGGCGTGGCCGACCGGGTGACGCTCGTGCAGCGCGGCCACGAGCGGATGCGCGAGGCGCTTCCGCCGGAGGCGGTCGAGGGGGTGCGCGCGGTGATGTTCAATCTGGGCTACCTGCCCGGCTCCGACAAGACGTGCACGACCGAACCCGAAACGACGCTCCCGGCGCTCGACGCGGCCGCCGCGCTCCTGGCCGAAGGGGGGGTGCTCACGGTGGTCTGCTACCCCGGCCACCCCGGTGGAGCGGAGGAAACCGCCGCCGTCCGCCGATGGGCCGAACAGCTCGCCCCCGAGCGCTTCGGCGCGTTCGGCTACCGCTTCCTCAATCAGAACAACGACCCCCCGCGTGTAGTGATCGTCGAACGGCGTAAAATGTGATTCTTGATTCGTGATGCAACCTGAAGGCCCTTCTTCCACTTCGCCCATCGGCAAAGCATTCAGGCACACGTCCACGCTTAATTCAGTAGCCCGCCCACGCCAATCAATGTGCCTCATCGCCTTCGCCCTCGACGCGCACCCGGACTACGCGCTCGTCCTGGCGGCCAACCGCGACGAGTTCTATGACCGCCCCACGGCGCCGGCGCACTTCTGGGAGGGAGACCAGGGCCTGCTGGCTGGGCGCGACGAGCGGGCCGGCGGCACCTGGATGGGCGTCACCCGCGCGGGTCGCTTCGCCGCGCTCACCAACGTGCGCACGGGCCCCCGCGCCGAGCGCCGTCCCGACGCCCCCAGCCGCGGCACGCTGGTAAAAGCATTCCTCACCGACGAGCGCCCGCCGGCGGCCTTCCTCGACGCACTCGCCGACGAGGCGGATCGCTACAACGGCTTCAACTTGCTGGCCGGTGTCTTCGAGGCAGATGCAGCGCCTCAGTTGATGCATTACTCCAACCACGGCAGCGAACGTGTGCGCCGCGTGACGCCCGGCGTGCACGGCCTCAGCAACGCCGCGCTCGACACGGCCTGGCCGAAGGTCGAGTCCGCCCGAGCGGGCCTCGCGCGCCTGCTGAACGACGACCGCGCCGCCCCCGCGCCGCTGCTGGACCTACTCGGCGACCCAACGCCTGCTTCCGACGAGTCCCTGCCCGACACCGGCGTCCCGCGCGAGTGGGAACGCGCGCTCTCTTCCGTCTTCATCCAGACCGACGACTACGGCACGCGCTCCTCGACGGCGCTGCTCATCGGGCACAGCGGCGACGTGACGTTCGTGGAGCGCACCTTCGAGGAGGGAACCCCCGCCGGCGACCGCCGCTTTTCGTTTCAGATCGGGAGGGAGGGTGAGAAGGAGAGAAAGTGAGAAGGTACGCCCGAAAGGCCATCCTCGTAGACGAAGACGGCGGCCCCGAGCAGCTTCGCCTCGGCACGCGCCCCGACCCCCAGCCGGACGCCGCCGAGCTGCTCGTGGACGTGCGCGCCACTGCGCTCAACCGCGCCGACCTGATGCAGCGGCGCGGCCACTATCCGCCGCCGGAAGGTGCAAGCGACCTGCTGGGGCTGGAGATGGCCGGCACGGTCGCCGAGGCGGGCGCGGCGTGCGAGGGCTTCGCGGAAGGGGACCGCGTGTTCGGCCTCTTGCCGGGCGGCGGCTACGCCGAGTGCGCCGTCATCGACCACGAAATGGCTATGCCGATCCCCGATTCGCTTTCTTTCGAGGAAGCAGCGGCCCTTCCCGAGGTCTTTCTGACGGCCTATCAGGCGCTTTACTGGCTGGGCGGGCTGGCCGAGGGGCACCGCGTTCTGATTCACGCCGGGGCCAGCGGGGTCGGCACGGCGGCGACCCAGCTCGTCGTCGAAGCCGGCGCCGAGGCGCTCGTCACTGCCTCCGCCCCGAAGCACGAGACGTGCCGCACGCTGGGGGCCGGGGCCGCCATCGACTACCGCAACGAGGACTTCGCCGAGCGCGTGGATGAGATCACCGACGGGGGCGGCGTGGACCTCGTGCTCGACTTCATCGGCGCGCCCTATTTTCAGAAAAACACCCGCGTGCTGCGCACGGATGGGCGGCTCGTGTTGCTCTCGGTGCTGGGCGGGACGACGGTCGAAAGCGTGGACCTGCGGCGCCTGCTGGCGAAGCGGCTGCACGTGAAGGCCAGCACGCTCCGCGCCCGCGCTCGAGACTACAAGGTGCGCCTCACGCAGGAATTCGCCGCCTACGCGCTTCCGCTCTTCAAGGAGGGGGCGCTGCGGCCCGTCATCGACCGCGTCTACGACTGGACCGACGCCACCGACGCGCACCGCCGCATGGAGGCCAACGAAAACGCCGGCAAGCTGGTGCTGCGCGTAACACGTGGCACGTAACACGTTGCGCGTGACACGAGCCACGTTCCACGCACGACGCTCCACCTGTCACGCCGCCTGTTCCTCCGACGATTCGTTGGAAGAGGATGCCTCGGCGCTTTTCTCCTCGCTCGCGCTTTCGCTCTGCGTTTCGTCGGAGGGGCCTTCTTCCCCCGAAGCCCCGTTGCTCTCTTCGGAGGCGCCGGGGCTGGCGTAGCCGTCTTCGTACCATCCGCCGCCCTTCAGGTGGAAGCCCATGCCGCCCGTGATGACGCGCTCGACGGGCTGGCCGGTGTCGGGGCATTCGTCGAGCGCGTCGTCGGTGATCTTCTGGCGAATGGTGAAGGTGGTGCCGTCTTCGCGGCGGTACTTGTAGGTCGGCATGCGTCTTCGCGGGAGAAGCGGGTCGAGAAAAAAGAGGATCCGAGAAGCGAGAACGGGGCGACAGACCGGGTGATGCAAGACTATTTTACAAGATGTGTTCCCTGCGTCTCCCCGCCGTGCGCGTCGAGCGGGACCCACAGAGCGCGTCGTCTCGTTTGGTTTCCAGAAGCACACATTCCTCGACCTGTCGCTGCGCATGGACTGCCCCCGTTCGCGCTACGCCCGTTTCCCCCGGCGCCTTGCCGCGCTGGCGCCCCTCGTCGCCGCGCTCGCGCTGCTCATCACCGCTGCTGTCGGCTGCGCCACCCTTTCCGGCGACGGCGACTCCACGGCCCGCGCCGACACCGTGGCTGCCGACACGGCCGCCGTCCCGGCCACCATTGCTGCCGATCCCGCCGCCCGGCGCCGCACCACCCGGGCCGACACCGCCGAGGCGGGCCGCTTCGATCGGGGGCGCATGTGGACGTTCGATGACCCGCCGACCGACTACTTCGAGCAGAAGTACGACTTTACCCCTGACGACGAGTGGTTTCGGCGGGCGCGGCTGGGCGCGCTGCGGCTGCCGAACTGCACCGCTTCGTTCGTTTCTCCGCGCGGGCTGGTCCTCACCAATCACCACTGCGCGCGCGAGTTGGCCGCCTCGACGGCCGAGGAGGGCGAGCAAATGATCCAGAACGGGTTCTACGCCGAAACACAGGAGCAGGAGCGCCGCGTCGACGACCTCTACGCCGACCAGCTCGTCGCCATCGAGGACGTGACCGGCGAAGTCGAAGCCGCGCTGGAGGGCGCGCAGACCGACGCGGAGCGCGCCGAGGCCCGCCGGCAGGTCGTCGAAGACATCAAGCAGCGCCGCACGGGCGAAGTGGACGGGGAAAACCTGCGCACCGAGGTAATCGCGCTCTACGACGGCGCGCGTTACTCGGCTTACACGTTTCGCCGCTACTCCGACGTGCGTCTCGTGATGATCCCGGAGGCGGACGTCGGCTACTTCGGCGGCGACCCGGACAACTTCACGTACCCGCGCTATACCTTCGACGTGAGCTTCTTCCGCGTCTACGGCGAGAACGGGAATCCGCTGGAGCCGGAGGCGTTCTTTCCCTTCGCTCCGGACGGCAGCGAGGCGGGCGAGGCGGTCTTCGTGGTCGGCAATCCTGGCTCGACGAGCCGGGGGGAAACGGTCAGCCAGCTGGCGTTCCGGCGCGACGTGAGCGACCGGGCGCTGCTGGCGTTTCTGGAGTCGCGCCGGGCGGCCTTCGAAGATTTCGCCGGCGAGGACCCGTCCGAACAGATGGAGAACCAGCTCTTCACGTTGCGCAACGCGACGAAGCGGTACCGCGGCCGCCTCGAAGCGCTTAACGATCCGTACATTCTCGCGCGCCGCCGCGATGCGCAGGAGGACTTCCAGGCCGCCGTCGAAGCAGACTCGTCGCTGCGCGAGCAGTACGGCCGCGCCATCGCCGAAATGAACCGGATTCAACAGCAAAAGCGCGAACTGGGGGACCGCTACCGCGCCTTCTTGATGATGGAGAACCCGAGCTATGCGTCGGCGACGCTACGGCGGGCGCTCGTGGCGAGGCGCCTGCTGGAGCGCCGCGAGGCGGGAGCCTCCGAGGAGCAGCTTTCGGAGTTGCGCGAGGAGCTGCTCGGCGTGGCCGACCAGCCGGCGGGGTTGGATCGTCGCCTGCTGGAGGCGCGCCTGCGAGACCTCCGGGAGCACCTGAGCGACTCGACCGCGCAGGCCGTGCTGGCGGGGCGCTCCCCGGCGACCGCCGCGCGCGAGATCGTCGAAGGCTCGGCGCTGCGCTCGACCGACGCTGCGCGCGAGGTGCTGGAGGCGAGCACCCTTTCCGCCGGCGACCCGGCGCTGGAAACCGTCAGCGGCTTGTACACGCTGTTTCAGGACTTCCAGAGCGCGCGCAGCGGGCTGGAGGCGCGCCAGCAGGAGGTCGCCCGTCGGCTCGGGCAGGCGCGCTACGCCGTCCGGGGCGCGGATGTGCCGCCGGACGCGACCTTTTCGCTGCGCATCGCCGACGGGCGCGTCAGCGGATACGAGTACAACGGCACCGTCGCGCCGCCCTACACCAGCTTCTACGGCATGTTCAACCGCTACTACGCCTACGGCGACGGTACGCCCTGGGACCTCCCCGAGCGCTGGCTCGACCGCCGGGAGGCGCTCGACCTCGGCGCGCCGCTCAACCTCGCCAGTACCAACGACATCACCGGCGGCAACAGCGGCTCGCCGGTGCTGAACCGCGACCTCCAGCTCGTGGGCGTCGCCTTCGACGGCAACATCGAGAGCCTGGCCGGCGACTTCATCTACCTGCCGGAGCGCGCGCGCGCCGTCTCGGTGGACACGCGCGGCCTCCTCGAAGCGTTGGATAGCGTCTACCAGGCCGACCGCCTCACGCGCGAGCTGCGCGAAGCCGGAGCGGTCGAGACGGCGAGGCGGTAGGGGGCGTGATGCGTATTGCGTGATGCGGCCAGACCGCTGGCGTTTCGAGTCAGGCCGGCCATCAAAGCCATTCAGCAAGTGACGCTGCTTCGGGTATTTTTTCCTTTGCCGACCAGCAACTTCACGCGCCCTGAACGGAGTGAGCGCCTTGAACGAAGTGAAGGGCCCCCCTGCGGGTCATGCCCTTGTGGTAGAAGTGCACTGCGGGCCAGCACTATAGCCTTTAGGTTGCAACACGCATTACGTAACACACCTATGCGACTCCCCGCCCTTCGTCTGTTCTCGCTTCTCCTGGCGAGCGTCGCGCTTGCCTTCACGGCCACCGGCTGCGTCGGCTCCGGTGAAACGGCCGTCGTCACCGACGAAGACCCGCCGCTGGACTACTTCGAGGAAGAATACGGCTTCCGCCCCGACGACGCCTGGCTGCGGCAGGCGCGCCTCGGGGCGTTGCGCTTTGCGGACTACTGCTCCGCCTCGTTCGTCTCCCCGCGCGGCCTGATTCTCACCAACCACCATTGCGCGCGCGAGGGCGTGGACGACCGCGAGGGCGAAGACCTGGTCGAAAACGGCTTCTATGCCGACGAGCTTGCCGGAGAGCGCAAGGCAAAGGACCTCTACGTCGAGCAGGTCGTCGAGGTGCGCAACGTGACCGACTCGGTGGAAGCGCTCGTGACCAACGCCGACGAGAGCAACGAAATCGAAGCGGTCGCGCAGGCGCGCCGGCGGCAGGTCGCCCAGCTCCAGGAACGCCTCACGCGGCAGGCGAAGCATCAAGACACCACCCTGCGCGTGCGCGTCGTGCCGCTCTACGAAGGCGCGCGCTTCTCGGCCTACACGCTCAAGCGCTACCACGACGTGCGCCTCGTCATGGCGCCGGAGCGCGACCTGGGCTTCTACGGCGGCGTGGACGATAACTTTACCTACCCGCGCTACACGCTCGACGTGGCCTTTTTTCGCGCCTACACTCCCGAGGGCGACCCCGTCGAGAACAATACGTACTTTCCGTTCAGCCGGGGCGGCGCGCAGGAGGGCGCTCCGGTCTTCGTGGTGGGCACCCCCGGCGCGACCAGCCGCCTGAGCACCTCCAGCCAGTTGGCCTACGAACGCGATGTGGCTCTCCCGCAGCGCCTCGAAACGCTTCGCTCGCGCACCCGGATCCTGGAGCAGTTTGTTGAGGAACATCCGGCGGCGGCCGAGGAGCACGATCTTGAAAACATGCTCTTTTCGCTCGAAAACGCGCTCGAGGCCACGCGCGGGGAACTGGAGGGCCTGCGCGACCCGGCTCTGCTGGCGCGCCGCCGCGCGGCGGAGCAGGCGCTGGCCGACTCGATTGCTGCCACCGACAGCCTACAGGAACAGCACGGAAACACCCTGCGCGAGATCGAGCGCATTCAGACGGCCAGGCGGTCGGCGGCGCGGCAGTCGGCCGCGTTTACCGGTTTTCTGAACCCGCGCTTCGGCTCGCACGTCCTGGCGCGCGCGCTCTATGCCTACTACTACGACACCGTGCGTCGTCGTCCGGGCGTGCCGCAGGAGGAGTTGCAGCGCCTGCGCAAGCAAGCGCTTGGCATCGAGGAGTGGCCGGCAGCCGCAGGCGGTCGCCGAGCGACTGGTCCAGAACAGCGCGCTAACCGACTCGATCCGCTTCATGCGTCTGCTCGACGACGGCTACCTTAAGAGCGACGACCCGTCGGTGCCGGTCATCGAGCCGCTGGCCTCGCTCTTTCTGGAGCTGAACCGCCAGCAGCGCGACTTCGCCCTCGGCCAGGAGGCCCTCGGCGCGCGCTTGAATCGCGCCCGCCTGGCCGTCTACGACACGCCCCGCCTCGCGCCGGACGCGACCTCCTCGCTGCGCCTCGCCGACGGGCGCGTCGACGGCTACGAGTACAACGGCACGCGCGCGCCGGCCTACACCACCTTCTACGGCCTCTACGACCACTACGTCTCCTACCTGCGCGCCCCCGACCCGGACGAGGCGTGGGACCTGCCGGAGCGCTGGCAGACGCCGCCCGAGAATTTCGACCGCACCACGCCGCTCAACCTCGCCAGTACCAACGACATCGCCGGCGGCAACAGCGGCTCGCCCCTCCTGAACCGCGACCTCGAAGTCGTCGGCGTGGTCTTCGACTCGAACATCCAGGCGCTGCCCAACACGTTTCTGTACCGCTCACGCGCGGCCCGTACGATCAGCGTGGACGCGCGCGGCATCCTCGAAGCGCTCGAAGACATCTACGAGGCCGACCGGCTCATCGGCGAGATTACCGGCAGCATGCGCGCGACGGTGGAGGCGGATGCCGGCGACGACGGGACGGCCTCGGAGTGAGGAGCGCTCGCTTTCGGGGCGGGAAGAAGAATGAGTCCCGATCTGATCGACAGCAACCTGATCATCTACGCGGCCCGGCCCAGGCACGACGAATTACGCGGCTACATTGCTGACGAAGCGCCAGCCGTATCGGTCATGAGCAACGTTGAGACGCTTGGCTACCGCAGAAATCGAAATGCCCGCGAGTTTCACGTCGCGCGGCCCCGGCGCGCCGACCGTTCGCCCCGGCGCGTGCGTTGGGAAACCGTAGCGCGCTGACGCTCCCGGCTCGGAGCCGCGCTTGTAGCCGGGGACGGAGCGCCCGCGTTTCCTCGCTCCAGAATCTGCCTCGGTGTTTGTGCTTCGCGCTCTGCTGGCGCCCGTGCGCTGGACCATCAAGACCGTGGGTTTGCTGCTGGCGCGGGGCGGCTGGATCGACCTGCGCCGCGCGGTGCGCACCTCCGACCTGGCGTGGCCGCGCATCGTGACGGGCGTGGCGCGCATGTCGCGCACGGCGGTCGACGTGGCGATGGTGGGAGCGGCGGTGGGCGCGCCGGCCATCGCGGGGGTCGGCTTCGCCACGCCGTACTGGGCGCTGGCGTTCGTCCTGGGCGGCGGCATCGCCGGGGGCACGATCAGCCTCGTCTCGCAGCGCTTCAGCGCGAGCGACCAGCAGAAGGGCGACGCGGGCGTCTCGACCGCCGTGGCGGTGAGCGCCGCCTTCGCCGTGGCCGCCACGCTCCCGTTGACGCTGCTGTTCTGGGCCGCGCCGGAGCCGCTGATCCGTCTCATCGGGAGCGGGGGCGAGGCGGTGGGCTACGGCGCGCGCTACCTGCGCCTCGTGAGCCTGTCGATGCCGTTCGCCGCGCTCAACCTGGTGGCCAGTCGCACGCTGGTGGGCGCGGGTGACGCCTGGGCGCCGATGGTGGTGCGCGCCGGCGGGGCGGCGGCCAACGTCGCGCTCAACGCGGTCCTGATTTTCGGCTTCGGCTGGGGCGTGGCGGGCGCGGCGCTGGGCACGGTGGTGACGACGGCGTCGGTGACAGGCGTCTTTGCCGTCGGTCTCACGGCGGGGCGTCTCCCGCTCGTCGGGGCGCTGCCGGTGCGCATTCGCTGGGCGGCATCGGGCGGGCGGCGGCGGCGCACGGCGCGCGACCTTTTCGCCATCGCCGCCCCGCTGGCGCTGACGAGCTTCGTCCAGATGGGGGCGCAGTTTCCGCTTCTGGCCATCGTGAGCCTGTTCGGGCCGCAGGTGGTGGCGGCCTTCGTAATCGCCCTGCGCGTGCGCGACCTGCTGAACACGCCCGGCTGGGGCTTCGGGCTGGCCTCGAGCAGCCTGGTGGGGCAGGCGCTGGGGCGGGGCCGCGAGGACGAAGCCACGGCCTACGGGCGCGACGTGCTGCGCTTCGCGCTGGCCGTCTACGCGGGGGCGGCAGCGGTGGTCTTCGTGCTGGCCGCGCCCGTGGCGCAGCTCTTCACCAGCAATGCGGCGGTCGCGCCGGCGGCGGCGGCGTTGATCCGCGCCACCTGCGTGAGTGTCGTCTTCTGGGGGCTGATGAACGGCGCCCTCGGCCCGCTGCGCGCCGGCGGCGACACGCGGTGGCCCTTCTACGGGCAGGCGCTGGGCCTTTTCGCCTTCGCCCTGCCGGCGGCCTACCTCGGCGCCACCACCGCGCTGGGGATGGCGGGCCTCTACGCCGCGCTCGTGCTGGAGACGGTCGTCCCCGCCGCCGTGACCTACGCGCGCTACCGGAGTGGGCGCTGGCGCGTGATGAGCCGCGCGTATCGGCCCGCGTGAAGAAACGCCTTCGACAGACGACAACGCCGTGAACGACTCCGCCCGCCCGCCGAACCGAGACGAAGCGTTCGTCGCGCTCGGCTCCAATCGGGGCGACCGCCGGGCGGCGCTTCGCGGGGCCGTGCGCTCGCTGGGGGAGCACGAGGCGGTGCAGCACGCGCGCCCGTCGCCCGTCTACGAAAGCGAGGCGCACACCCAGCACCCCGGCGAGACGCAGCCCGCGTACCTCAACGCCGTCGTGCAGCTCCAGACGACGCTTTCGCCGGAGGCGCTCCTCGATCTGGCCTGGCGTCTCGAAGCCGACGCCGGGCGCGACCGCGCTGCCGAGGAGGGGCGCTGGCAGCCGCGCCCGCTCGACGTGGACCTGCTCGTCTGCGGACGCGCCACGCGCTCGGGGCGCCGCCTGCGGCTGCCGCATCCGCGCCTCGCCGAGCGCCGCTTCGTGCTGCGCCCCTGGGCCGATCTGGCGCCGAACCTGCGCGTTCCCGCGCCGTTCGACGATCCCGTGCAGACCCTGCTGGCGCGCTGCCCCGACCGGACGGCCCTGCGGTGCACGACGTTGGCGCTTTAGCGTGTCACGTATTACGCATCACACTCTCATGTCCTCCAGCGACGACGCCGCGCCCGACGATGACGCCGCGCCGGGCGCCGACGATCCCCGACAGGCCGCCCGCGAGCGGGATCTCAGTTACATCGTGATCGAAGGCGTCATCGGGGCGGGGAAGACGACGCTGGCGCGGCTGCTGGCGGAGCGCCTGTCGGCCCGGCTCGTGACCGAGGAGTTCGAGGACAATCCGTTTCTGGAGCGGTTTTACGAAGACCGCGCGCGCTGGGCCTTCCAGACGCAACTGGCCTTCCTCGCCAGCCGCTTCCGCCAGCAGAAAGACCTGCAGACGCGCGACCTCTTCCACGAGATCGTCGTCTCCGATTATTCCTTCGAGAAAGACCGCATCTTCGCGCACCAAAACCTCGACGGCGACGAGCTTTCGCTCTACGAGTCGCTTTTCGCTCTGATGGAGCCGTTTGCGCCCACGCCCGATCTGGTCGTCTATCTCCAGTCCAGCCCCGAGCGGCTCATGCAGAACATTGCGCAACGCGGGCGCTCCTACGAAGAGGACATGGACCCGGAGTACATCGAGGCGCTGCACGAAGCATACAACTACTTTTTCTTTCGCTACACCAAAAGCCCGCTTTTGATCGTCAACGCGGCGGAGATCGACTTCGTGGAACACGAAGATGAACTCCGCGAACTGGTCCACCAGATCACCACTGTCGAGCACCATGGGACGACCTACTTCACGCCGCCCCTCTCGCGCGCTGTGTGATGCGACGTCCCCCGCGGGCCGGCGAACCCCAGATCCGCAACGCGAAACCTGCAACCCAAACCCGCAGCGCGAAACCCGCCACTGCGCTCCGCGCCCCATGCTCAAGTTTCTGCTCTACGCGGTTCTGGCGTATCTGCTGTTGCGCGCCGTCGCCAACTTGCTGCGCGCCATGGTGCACCGACAGGGCGGAGTAAGCACCGGCCCCCGAAACGGGCGCTCGGGAGGCGGAAAGCGAACGTCCGAAAACGAGCGCGCCACCCGCCTGCGCGATGAGGAGGACGTGGAAGACGCCCGCTGGGAGGATCTGTGAGTTTCTCTATTCGAGCCGGGCCGCGTTGCTAATTGTACAAAATACTGGACTCAACCGGCGGACGAGCCGGAGCACCGGCGTTTTCATAACTGGCGTTCCCAGAATGGCCGAGTTTTTGATTCTGGATACCCAACGTACGGGGCGGTTTCTTCTATAGCGGTATTCGGATGAGTTGACGGCCCTTCCCGGTTCGTGGCAGGGGCCTCGTCATGACGCTTCGAGAAAAAATGCCGTCAGCGTTCGACCTAACTGCCACATACTTTCAACCACGCCTGTTTTTTTATGCGCAAGAAACTGTGGGAGCGTTTCGAGAAACTGGCGGGCGAGCGGCCCGTCTGGCTGGCCT
>PXTX01000017.1 GCA_003023275.1 Bacteroidetes bacterium SW_4_67_19 | reverse complement strand
GCGCGCCCCCCCGTTCGTCGAGAACAAGCACCTTCGGCATGGTCGACTGGCGATTGGCGAAGGAGCGAATCGTTTTCCAGACAGCAGCCCATCGAAAACCGATAATCGCGCCCCGGGCGGAGCGAGGGGCCGACAGGTCATCCCCTCGCGGGGAAAGTGCTCTTGGGAAGCGCTCTTGGAGCGAAAATCGCCGATTCCTACCGGCATTCGTCGCTGACGACCGCGCCGCCGACGAGAACGCCGCAGGTGTGGGTGGTGTACTCCAGCGGGTCGCCGTCGAAGAGCGCCAGGTCGGCGTCTTTGCCTTCTTCGAGCGAGCCGACGCGACCGGCGACGCCCAGGATGCGCGCCGCGTCGATGGTGACGGTGCGCAGCGCCTCGCGGCGCGTGAGCCCGCCCGGCCCTGCCGCCACGGCCGCTTCGTAGAGCACGACGCGCGTCTTGGGCACGTACGCCTCGTACCCGCTCTGAATGGCGACCGGGACGCCGGCCTCCCTCAGCGTGTGGGCGGTAGTGAAGGCCGCGTTCTCGGCTTCCCCGCCGGTGCGCGTCATCGTCGGGTGCAAAATGACGGGCACGTCGGCGGCGGCGAGGCGACTCGTGAGGCGGTAGCTCTCGGCGGCCCCGCTCAAGACGAGCTCGAAGCCGAACTCTTCGGCCAGCCGCAACGCCGACTGGATCTCGCTGGTGCGCTGCGCGGTGATGAGCGCCGGCACCTCGCCGGCCAGCACCTTCGACAGCATCTCCATGCGCAGGTCGCGCGCCGGGCGGTTTTCGTCGTCCGCACTGGCACGCTGCTCGCGGTAGCGTCGGGCCTTCAGAAACGCCTCGCGCAGCAGGGCGACGCCTTTGGCGCGCGTGTCGGGCGTGTCGTAGTTGCCGCTCACCTGCGGCCCCAGCGTCATCGCCACCATCGCTACCGAATCGACGAGCGCTTCCTCCAGACGCCCTTCGGTTTTGACGACCATCGTCTGCCCGCTCATCAGCGCGCCGGGACCGTGGCCGGTGTGCACGGTCGTCACGCCGAGGCGCTGGACGAACTCGACGAGCGGTTCGCGCGGGTTGTAGGCGTCGAAAGCGCGCAGCTCCGGCTGAATGGCGGTGGTGCGGTCGAGCTGGTCGCTCACGGCGGCGACGTTGGTCAGCCCCGTCATGCCGACGGTGGCGCGCGCGTCGACCAGGCCGGGCGTGGCAAAGGCGGCCTCTATCGTGCCGTACCCCGAGGGCACGTCGATCTGCGACGCAGGGCCGACGGCTTCGATCCGGCCGTCCTCGACGAGCACCACGCCGTCGGCGATGGGGCCGTCGCCGGTCATGGGAAAGAGCGTGTCGGCACGCACGGCGAGTTGTCCCTGCGCGTGAGCGGCCCGGGCCGCCCCGAGCAGCAGCAACAGGGCAAAAGCAGCGGCGCGCGTGGTCTTCGGCAAAACAGTCATTGGCAAAAAAAGCGGGGCAAAACGGCGCGTCTCATCCCGTCGCCTCGAACGCATCGCGAAAATGTTCGACCTGGGGGGCCTGTTCGTCTCCCAGCAGCACACTGACCACGTCGAAGCGGATGCGGGCGTTTTCGAGGCGGCGCTCGTGCAGGTAGGCCGTCGCTGCCCGCGTGACGTGACGCTGCTTCTCGGGCGTGACCGCCTCTTCGGGGCGTCCGAAGCCCAGCCCCGTGCGCGCCTTCACCTCCACGATGACGATGACGCCGCCTTCCTCGGAGTGCTCCGCCGGCTCGAAGCACACCAGGTCGAGTTCGGCGCGCTCGAAGCGGTAATTGCGGTCCAGGACGCGCCAGCCGTTTTCTTCGAGATAGGCCGCCGCCACGTCCTCGCCGCGCTCGCCGGTTTTCGGGGGGCGCCCGCTCGCCTGCGCTCGCTCGTTCGGGGGTCGTTCGTTCGCTTCGCTCACGGGTTCGTTTTCGGAATACGGGCGACGGGAAGGCGAGAGACATCCAGCGTGCAAGCTTGACCTTGTAAAAGCCCGTCCGACTGCTCGTTTTTCACAACGACCAACGACCTACGAATCGTCCTCCTCCGGGAGCGTGTCGGCCAGGCGAATGAGGTGCTTCATGGCGGAGACGTTTTCCTCCTGCACGTAGGGCAAAAGCGCCTCGAAGAAGCCCTCGAACACCTCCATGAGGTCCATCAGGTTTTCGAGGCGGTGGCAGAGCACCTCCTCGCGCTCGGGGAGGTCCGCGCAACCCTCGGCGTCCTGCTTCAACAGGTCGCGGCACGCCTGGAGCTGCTCGCGCACGGGCTTGATCTCACGGCGCTCGCGCTCTTTGATGATCTGGGCGGTAATGTGCCAGACGTCCTTTTCGGCTTCGTAGAAGTCCTTGCGCGAGTCGGCGCGGTGCACCTTGCGCACCAGGTCCCACGTGATCAGCGAGCGCAAATTCATGTTCGCATTGCCCCGGCTGATCTGGAGGCGCTCCATGATGGCGTCGGTGTCGAGCGGCTCCTCGGCGCAGTACAGCAGCGCGTGGATCTGCGCCATCGTGCGGTTGATGCCCCAGTTCGACGCCATTTCCCCCCAGAACAGCACGAAGCGCTCCAGGGCTTCCTCGTAGCGCTCCGTCGCCTCGCCGTCCGCCTCGGCGCTCCCGATCCGGGCGTGCTCGGTGGATTCTTCGTGGTCGGAGGCGTTGCTCATGGACGGTTGAATCGGCGCAGCGCGAAGCGAGCCATTCATCCTTCCTGCTCTCCCGACTGCTGCATGTCCTGGGATTCTTCTTGCAGCTCCTGGCCGGCGCTCTGGAGGGCGCTTTCCACGTCGTTGGACACCTGGCGCAAGCTCTGGCCCACGCCCGCGAGCGCGCTGGCGAACTCGGACTGTATTTCCTGAAACTCCTGATCGGAAGCGTTTTCCAGCTTCGTCATCTGCTGGTCGAGCTGCTTGCGCTCCTGCTTGAGATCCTCCATCTGCGACTGGTACTGGCTCTGGACGTCCTGCCCCGCGCCATTCATGCGCTGATCGAGCGACTGGATCTCGCGGTCAATTTCGTTCATGCGCGACTGCGCGTACTGCTGCACCTCCTGCTTGCTCTGCATGGCGTTGATTTTCGCCTCCTCGGTGCGGCGCTGGAGGTCGTTGAGGCGCTTCTGCATGTCGGAACGCATGTCCTGAAATTCCGACTGCGAGGCGCCTTCGAGCTGCTGCATCTCGCCCTGGAGCTGGTCGCGCTCCCGGCGCAGCGTCTGCACCGTGCTTTGCAGCTCCTGCTGGCCTTCCTGGCCGGCCTGCTGCATCTGCTGCTCCAGATCGCTGATCTGATCGTCCAGGTCGTTGAGCTGCGATTCCATCTCGGCGCGAAACTGGCGCATCTCCTCGCCGGCCTGCATCTCCTCGCCGGCCTGCTCGGCTTGCTGCTGGGCCTGCTGCTCGGTGTTCTCCTGCCGTTGCTCGGTACAGGCCGACAGCACGAGCGCAGGTGCGATCAGGGCGGCCAGGGCGACGCGGCGAAAAGCGGCGGAGGTACACATGACCCAGACGAGGGAAGGAGGAAAAGGGCAACGCTGTGGACCCAATTTTAACGGACAGCGCAGGGGAATGCAAGGTCATACGCGAACGTGAAAACAACCCGTTTGGCGTGCCCGAACGCGAAGGGCTTGTAACGACGGGCGCTTGGGGTTCACGATGATGAAGACGCCCGCGTCGGCGCCGTCTCGGCGGTTCCGAAAGAGGTGCCCACCGCCTGGGCGGCTTCGACGAGCGCGTCGTCGGGGGGCACGGTGCGCGTCTTGCCGGCGACGGCTTCGAGCGGCACGTCGGTAAAGGCCCCGCCCTGGAGGGCGACCATGCGCCCGCCGCGGCCTGCGCGGGCGAGACGAGCGGCCCGCGCGCCGAAGGCCGTCGCCAGGTTGCGGTCGAAGGCCGTCGGCGTGCCGCCGCGCTGCATGTGTCCGAGGACGGTGGTGCGAATCTCGCTCTCGACGTGGGGCTCGAGCTGTTCTTTCAACACGCCCGAGATCCCGCCGAGGCGCACCGGATCGGGGCTGCCCTCGACGGTGTCCTGGACGATTCGGTCGCCCCCTTTGGGCGTGGCGCCCTCGGCAATGGCGATGATGGTGAACTGCTGACCGTCTTCGTCGCGCGCCCGGCAGACGGCGGCGACGGCCTCGGGATCGTAGTCGATTTCGGGAATGAGGATCACGTCGGACCCGCTGGCGGCGCCGGCGTGCAGGGCAATCCAGCCGGCGTAGCGGCCCATCGTCTCCACGATCATCACGCGGTGGTGGCTCTGGGCGGTCGTGTGAATGCGGTCGAGCGCCTCGGTGGCGATGGAGACGGCCGTGTCGAAGCCGAAGGTGCGCTCGGTCTCGGCCAGGTCGTTGTCGATGGTTTTGGGCACGCCGATCATCGGAAGGCCCCGTTCCTGAAAGCGGTGCGCAATGGCCATCGTCCCGTCCCCGCCGACGGCGACGACGGCATCCAGGCCCAACTCCTCGCAGCAGTCGAGCGCCCGGTCGCTCACGTCTTCCCCGCTCCGGTAGCCGAAGGGATCGGCCGTGTTGGAAGACCCCAGCACGGTGCCGCCCTCGGTGAGGATGCCGCTGGCGTCGCGGTACGTCACGGGGCGCACGTCGCCCTCGATCATGCCGCGAAAGCCGTCCTCGAAGCCGAAGACCTCCGCGTCGCCCTGCAAGAGGAGGCGCTTGGTGAGCGCGCGGATGGCCGCGTTGAGGCCGGGGCAGTCGCCGCCCCCGGTGAGCAAACCGACTCGCATTTTGAAGGGGGAAGGGTCGAGGGGGAAGGCGCGTTTGCTCTTCGAGAACCTTATTTCTCAGCTTCTTTCCTTCTCCCCCTCCTCGACGTACGCAGCGGCTTCGTCTTCGCTCTCGAAGACGGTGATCTGGTCGTAACGCCCCCCGGCGAACCAGTTGTCCGAGAGCGCGCCCTCGTGGTCGACGACGGCCTCGCCCGTCTCGGTGTTTTCCAGCACAATGAAGCGCGGGCCGTCGGGCAGCCGGCTGTCGAGCGCGTCGCTCATCTCCCGCGGCGAGGAGTGGCGGCTGATTTCCCGAAAGTCGCCGCGGGCCTCTTGTGGGTCATGTCCTTGTGGGGCGGGCGTCTCGCTTTCGCGCTACCTCTCGTGTACGCTGTATTACGACCCGCGTGCGGTCGGCGACGGAACCGTTCGCCGAATACTCCGCGCCGGCGTCGGCTCGGATTCATCCATCGGCTGCTCGGGTTCCGCGCCGGACGTTTCCTGGCCGACTGGTCGCTCACTGCCGCGAGGCCGGTCCGCGTGGCTCGTCCGTTGCTCGCCGCTCTCTCGTGGCTCACCGGGCGGCCGTGTGACACTATCGGGTCGGCTTCCGCCGGTCGTGTTGCCCGTCTCGGCGTGCGTTCTGCCGCCGGCCAGCACCGCTGTGTCGGCCCGTGGCTGGTCCACCCGAGATGGCGTCGACACCCCGGTC
>PXTX01000016.1 GCA_003023275.1 Bacteroidetes bacterium SW_4_67_19 | reverse complement strand
GCCCTTGGTCTTCAGCCCCTCGTCGATGAGCTGTCGGGCGGCCTGGCTGACGTTCAGGCCATGATCCTCTTGGAACTGGACGAATCGCTCCTCTATTTCCTCGTTCGCGCGGGTCTGGATTTTTTTACTCCCTTGCGCCATTACGCCCTACGTCCGCGTGCTCGCACTTAATTGTTCAGGCTGTCGCCAGTTCAGGCCTGCTGAGGGTGGATATAGCGGGATACGAGCATTAACTAACTACCGTTTATATGCTGATACGGGGTGTTCGCGTAGATGATGTCTGCAACGACAGACTCGGGCCAGGGGGTGCTCACCACGGCCGCTGCGATGCGCTCGCAGGGGCCGCGTGCGGGCGCTCGACAGGCTCTCGACAGTAGCGTGCGCGAGACAGGTGACGGCGGGCTGCTGGTCCGCGCGGGCCAGAGCGTCGACCTGGTCGGCGTGATGCTGACGATCACCGTCGCGGCCGTCGTCGGCTACGTCGGCCTCTCGGTGATGTCCACGACCGAGGACACCGCCGACTTCACCAGCGGCTCGGCGTTCGACAACGCCTCGACGTCGCTCACCAGCGGCATCGAGTCGGCGTTCAGTCTCGCCGAAGTCGTCTTCATCGTGCTCCTGCTGGGTGTGATCATCACGATCCTCGTCACGCTGCGGCGGTGATCTCGCGATGAGGACGGCAGTCGCCTCGAGTGCCGCCGCCATGCGGGTCCGCGGCCCGCGCGCCGCCGCCCGCGAGCAGCTGGTTACGGTGCGTGACACCGGCGACGGTGGGCTCGTGGTCCGTGCCGGGCAGAGTGTGGATCTCGTGGGCGTGATGCTCACGATCGTGATCGCCGCCGTCGTCGGCTACGTCGGGCTCGAAGTCATGTCGACCACCGAGGACTCGGCTAACTTCGACACCTCGCAGGACGCGGGCAACCAGACGCGCTTCGAGAACGCCAGCGAGAACCTCACTTCCGGCATCGAGGGGGCGTTCGAGGCGCTTTCGACCTTCTGGGCGACCTACGGGCAGGGCCTCCTGCTCATTTTGCTGGTGTTTGCGGCGTTTTTCGCGCTCTTCGGCAACGGGCTGGTGATGTGGCGCATCGGGCGGGGGAATCCGCGCATGGCCGGCGGCGCGCTGGGGCACGTCGGCTTCGCGCTCTTGATGCTGGGCGTGGTCGCGTCGAGCGCGTTCAGCGACCCCATCGCGCCGCGCGGGCTCACCGAAGAGGGCAAGGAGCGCACCGCCTTCGTCGCGGCGAAGGGCCGCGCGCAGCAGGTGGACGGCTACACCGTCACCTACGAGGGCAAGACCAAAAACGAACGCGGGCGCGGCGTCTACGAGCTCCGTTTCGAAGCGCCCGGCGGCGACACCTTCACGCTGCGGCCCGTCGCCTACCAAGGCAGCGGCAAGCAGTGGTTCATGCACCCGGACCTCAAGCACTACTTCTCGAAAGACATCTACGCCTCGGTCACGCCGCGCGAGGCGACGGGGCAGCAGTCCTCCGAAAAGAACGGCGGCGAGATCACCCTGGGCAAGGGCCAGCGCCGCACCCTCGGCACCGACCGCTTCGACGTGACCTTCGAGGGCTTCGCGGCGGACGTGCCCCCGGCCCGCACGCCCGACTCGGCCAAGATCGCTGTGGCCGCGCGCCTGAAAGTGGCCAACCGCCGCACCGGCGAGACGCGCCGCCTCCAGCCGATCTACCTCGTCATGCAGGATCGCTCGGAGCGCTTCGGACAGGTAAAGATCGACGACTGGGGCCTGACGATCACGTTCACGGGGATGAACGTGGACAGCGGCAAGGCGCGCCTCGCCATCGAGGGCGTGCAGGTGATGCCCGACGACTGGCTGGTCGTGCAGGCGAAGGAGAAGCCCTTCATCGGGGTGCTCTGGGCGGGCATCCTGGTGCTCTCGATGGGCCTGGGGCTGGCGATGTACCGCCGCACGAAGGCCCTTGCCTTCAGCGAAGACCGGCGCGGGACGGAGGCGTGAGGCGGCTCCCGAAGCGGCAAGCCTCTACCCGTCTTCTTCGGAGGAGAAGAAGCGTAAGCTCGACGCCTTTTCGTCTCTGCCGAGACGGCACAGGAACTTAGCGAAACGCTCGAATACGAACGGTTCGACGACTACGTGGACCGGGAGACACGCCACGAACTCCCGCTCGCTCTGCAGGCGCCCACTCGCAGTGAACTAAAAGTTATACTGCTGAGAAGAACATGAAGCCACGGTTGATGACTTCGAAAAGCGCGCACGTTGTACCGTCCACTCGCGGGTGAACTCCCTGTTATTCGCGCTCTTTCCTGCTCAGCTTGTGCGCTGCGCGCGTCGGCTCGGGGATCTTGTAGCGCGGGCTGCACTGCAACGTAATCTCGACGGCTTCATCGAGCGTGATGCGGTGGCCGATGCTGACGTAGACGGGGTTGGTGTCGTCGCGCGTGCGCACGACTGCGCCGATGGTTTCGCCTGGGTCGTCGTCGAGAAGCGCCACGCGGCTCCCTTTTTCGACGGAAAGCTCGCCGGCGCGCTCCCCTTCGAGGCGCGACTTGGCGACGCCCAGCGCGGGCACGTTCAGCAGCACGCCGAAGTGGCAGGCCAGCCCGAAGCGGCGCGGATGCGCGAGGCCCTGACTGTCGAGCATGAAGAGGTCCGGCGTCGCATCCAGTTTCCGTAGCGCGGGCAGCAGCGCCGGCATTTCGCGGAAGGAGAGCAGCCCCGGCACGTAGGGAAACGGCACGTCGCAGCGATGCACCGCCTCGGCGACGACCTCCAGCTCCGGCAGGCGCAGCACCGCGATAGCTGCCTGCGCGAGGTCGCCGCGGATGGACACGTCCACGCCCGCCACCGTCTGCGGCGCTCGCGGCAGCGGCTCGGCGCGCACCTGCGGCGCAAGGCGCTTCTGGAGGGCTTTCGCCTCGCCGGTCGAGACGTCCCACGCGTGCTCGTGCTGGAGGGTAACATCCATCGGGCCGCAAACGAAATCAATCGAAAATCGCCAATCGTCAATCGCCAATCGTCAATCGCCGGGGCGCGGGCCGGTGTAGGTGGCGCGCGGGCGGATGGGGCGCTCGGCGTCGTACTGTTCGAGGGCATGGCCGATCCAGCCGACGGCGCGCCCGGCGGCGAAGAGCGCGAGCGGCGCCGTGTCGGGCAGATCGAGGGCGCGGCGGAGCGCCACCAGCGCGAAGTCGAGGGAGGGCGCCTGGCCGAGGAGGGCCGGCCCGGCCTCGGCGGCGGCCTGCGCGAAGGCCGTACCCTCCGCGCCCGGTCGCGTCTCGCGCAACATCCCGAAGAGCAGCCGGGCGCGCGGGTCGCCGTCGTCGCTGTAGAGGGGATGCCCGAAGCCCGGCGTCGCCTCGCCGCGTCGCATCCGCGCGGCCATCGTGGAGCGCAGGTCGCCCGGCGTCCCGGCCTCGCGCAGGAGCGCCTCGATGCGCGCCATTCCGCCCCCGTGCCGCCGCCCGCGCAGCGCCGCCAGCCCCGCCCCGACCGCGTCGTAGAGCGTCGCGCCCGCCGAGGCCGCGCACCGCGCCGCCATCGCCGTAACGTTCAGTTCGTGATCGGCGCAGAGCACCAGCGCCGCGCGGAGCAGGCCTTTCGCTTCGCGGCCCAGTCGCCAGTGCCTGCGGAAGGCGCACGCCAGATCCAGCGGCTGCTCATCGGGCACGCCGGGCGCGAGCGTGTGCTGGGCCAGGTGCAGGAGACGCACGCCCGTCTGCGCGGCGGCGCTCGAAAAGGGGAATGCCTGCTCGTCACGCGCGCCGACGACCGGCAGGACCGACTGAAAACGCACGACGGGGACGGTCTCGCGCAGGGCGGCCCGTTCGTCGTCTGGCAGCGCCGGGGGCTTCGCGTCGGGCAGCGAAGCGTCGAGGTCGCCGAGCCAGAGGAGAGCGGCCACGTCGCGGAGCGAGCGCGTCTTTGCCAGCCGGCAGGCGTCACGGCCCCGGTAAAAGAAGCGCCCCTCCTCGATCAGCGTGAGCGCCGACTCCATTACCGGCATCCCGAAGTCCAGCGCCAGGCGCGCGGCGCGCACGCAGGCTTCCGGGTCGTCGCCGTTGACGTGGATGATCGGCGCCTGGATGGTGCGCGCGATGTCGGTGGCGTAGAGCGAGGAGCGCGCGTCGGAGGGCAGCGTCGTGAAGCCGATCTGGTTGTTGACGACCAGGTGAATGGTGCCGCCGGTCTGGTAGCCGCGCAGCTTCGAGAGGTTCAAGGTCTCGGCGGCCACGCCCTGCCCGGCAAACGCCGCGTCGCCGTGGATCAAGAGCGGAATCACCACGTCGAGGTAGTCGCGGCCCTGCTCCTCGCTCTCGGAGCGCAGGCGTTCCTGCTGGGCGCGTGCGTAGCCTTCCACGATGGGGTTGACCGCTTCGAGGTGGCTGGGGTTCGAGGCGAGCGACACCTTGATCTCGCCCCCGCCCGGGGCTTCGTAGACGCCCTGCGCGCCGAGGTGGTACTTCACGTCGCCGCTGCCCTGGATCGTCTCCGGGTCGATGTTGCCCTCGAATTCGGAAAAGATCTGCTCGTAGGGCTTGCCGATGATGTTGGCCAGCACGTTGAGGCGCCCCCGGTGCGCCATGCCCATCACGACCTCCTGGCTGCCTTCGCCGGCCGCGTCGGAGAGCACCGTGTCGATAATCGGGATCATCGACTCGGAGCCTTCCAGCGAGAAGCGCTTGTGGCCGATGTACTTCGTGTGCAAAAAGCGCTCGAACGCCTCCGCCGAGTTGAGGCGCCGCATGATGTAGCGGCGCTCCTCTTCGGTAAAGTCTTCTTCCTCGGAACGCGCCGGCTCGATGCGGTCCTGGAGCCAGTGTTTCTCCTCGGGGTCGGAGAGGTGCATCGTCTCGAAGCCCGCCTTGCGCGTGTAAGCGTCGCGCAGGATCGAGAGGATGTCGCGCAGGGGCAGTTTGCCGGAGTCCTTGCCCCCGAGGCCGCCGGTGATGAACTCGCGGTCGAGGTCCCAGATCGTCAGGCCGTAGTGGGCCGGGTCCAGTTCGGGATGGTCCGTCCAGTTGTAGCCCAGCGGGTTGACGTCGGCCTGCAGGTGGCCGCGCACGCGGTAGGAGCGAATGAGCTGCAAGACCGCCGCCTGCTTGCGCGTCATCGTTTCCTCGTCGGCCTCGTCGGCCTGGCCGAGCCCGGGCGTCGAGTCGGTCGCCGTCGAGAAGGGCTGGTAGGGCACGCTCAGGTCGGAAAACAGCTCTTTGTAAAAGCCGTGCTCGCCGAGGAGCAGGTCCTCCATGTGCGCCAGGAAGGCCCCGCTGGTGGCGCCTTGAATGACGCGGTGGTCGTAGGTGGAGGTGACGTTCATCACCTGGCTGACGCCCATCTGGCTGATGCGCTCGGGGGCGAAGGCGCGGTACTCCGGCGGATAGCCGATGGCCCCGACGCCGACGATCACGCCCTGCCCGGGCATCAGGCGGGGGACGCTCTGGCGCGTGCCGATCATGCCGGGGTTGGTGATCGAGGCGGTCGTGCCCTCGAAGTCGCTCATTTCGAGGTCGCCGCCCTGCGTGCGGCGCACCAGGTCGTTGAAAATTCCGAGAAACTGCGCAAAGCTCATCTCCTCGGCCGCCTTGATGTTGGGCACCAGCAGGGTCTGCTTCCCGCGCTGCTCCACGCTGATGGCGATGCCGAGGTTGACGTGCTCGGGCACGACCTTCTGCGGCTCGCCGGCCTCGCCGTTCTGCCCGTCGGGATTGTGGCGGAAGGTCGTGTTCATCGCAGGGTATTCCTTCATCGCCTGCACGAGCGCGTAGGCGATGATGTGGGTGTAGCTGACCTTCTCGCCGCCGACGTGGCGCTGGTAGTCGTTCAGCAGGGTGCGGTTTTCCGAAAGGAGCCGCACCGGGATCGTGCGCATCGAGGTGGCGGTGGGCACGCCGATGGATTTCTCCATGTTCTCGGCGATCTTGCCGGCGGCCCCGCGCATCGGCTCGACGGAGGCTCCATTGATCGACGGCGCAGAGGCGCTCCGAATGACCGGCGCTCCGCCGTCTCGTCCGTCACCGGAAGGCGCCGCGGGCTTCGGTTTCTGCTGCGGCGTGGGCGTTCCGTCGCCGGAGGGGGCCGTCGAGGGAGCGGTCTCCGGGGGGCCGGTCGGGCGCGCCTCGGAGGCCGCCACGAAGGACTCGTCGGGCTGGTAGTCTTCGAAAAAGTCGCGCCAGCTCTCGCTCACGCTCTGCGGGTCGTCGAGGTACAATCCGAGTGCGCTCATGGTGCCGCGTGCCCGTCTCTGGGAGGGGAAGTGTGTCGGGGGAAACCGTTGCCGGCGCGCTGGAAAAAGCGCTCGCCGGCGCGTCGAAGAAACGATACGGCGCGGGCGCGAGGAGGATTCCCGCGAGATCCCGCATCGGCGCGCCCGTGCCGAGGAAAACGTCAAGCGGCAGCCGGCGAAGCGGACGTTGTGGGCTCGAAGTGACGAACCACCGTTTCCATGCCGCCGCGTTCGGTCTCTGCGATCATTTCTTCCAGCCGGCCCACTGTTTCTTCGGTCGTTACCGCCTCCCCGCAGGCCCAGCACACCTCGGCAGGAATGTCTTTGACGACGAGCGTCACCCCGCCGCGTTCATAGACTTCGGTGGTCGTTCCCGGCTTCAGCGTGCCGACCGGGCAATAGGGGCACGCCGCGCTGCTATCGGCGTCGTTCCGAGAAGTGGTCGGTCCATTCATCGGAATCGGTGCGTGGGTCGTAGACGGTGATGACGAGCGTGTACGGTGGTTCGCTGGAAGGCTCCTTATCGGCGGCTACGACGTGCACGGGGCGGCCTTCAATCCAGTGAAGAAGCAAGTAGCTCGTGCCGCGTCCGGTGTCAGGGTACGCCTCGATGGTTTCCCCGTCGCGCAGAGCGGTGCGCACCGCTTCGTGCGAGTAACCGCGCTCGCCAACGCGCCGTAAGAACGATACGGCGCGGGCATGGGGAGGGTTCGCGAGGCGGCAGGCCAATGGCGCTCGCTTCTCGGAAGCCAACAAAACCGCAACCCCAAGCCGACTATCCTGCCAGCGCCAGCGTAGCGAGTTGCACCCGTGCAGCCCCGGCGCGGCGCAATGCCTGCGCGGCGGCCGTGGCCGTGGCGCCGGTCGTCAGCACGTCGTCGACCAGCAGCAGGGGGCCGTCCGTCGGCGGAGCGTGGGCGGCGTCGAAGGCGCCGGCGACGTTTTTCCACCGGGCGCGGCGCGCGAGATGCGTTTGCGAACGGGTCGCGCGGGTGCGCACGAGCAGGTCGGGGCGGCAGGGCGTGTCGAGACGCCGGGCGACGCCGCGCGCCAGCATCGTGCTCTGGTTGTAGCCGCGCTCCAGGCGGCGCGCGCGGTGCAGCGGCACAGGAGCGACGGCCGCCACCGAGGCGCCGCCGTGGGGCAGCGTGTCGCCGAGCGCCTGCCCCAGCCACTGTCCCGCCGCCACCCCGTAGCGCGGGCGGTTCCGGTACTTGAGCGCGTGCTGGAAGGCGCGCAACGCGCCGTCGGGGTCGAAGCGCCAGAGCGCGAGGGCGCCGTCGAAGACGTCCTCCGCTTCGGGCCGTTCTGCGAGCCGCCGGCGCACCGCTTCGGGGCGGACGCGTTCGAGGCCGGCGAGGCAGGCCGCACACAGCGGGTCCCCCTCCGGCGTGCGCGCATTGCAGCTGAGACAGCGCGGCGGGTAGAGCACGTCCAGCAGGCCGCCGCCCAGCCGGCGCCCGAGGCGCGCCAGTCGTTTACGCACGAACGAAGCGGACGAAGCCATCACGACGCGAGGAGTTCAATTTCACTTCTTCGATAATCGTGTGAAAGCACCAGACAACGCCCTCAAACTTCGATCTGGGGCTTCACGACAGGGCGGCGTATTGTATTATTGAATGGATCCAACAGCGAGTTTCGGGTTCGGGTGAGGGAAAGGCCGCTGTCCCGTGTTTTCGGCTTTTCCTTTGCTGGACCTCGTTCTTTACGCTCTTGTTCTTCATTATCAGCATACGCTTCCCCGGAGGTTGCTATGGCAGACCGAGATCGACGCGGCATGCTTATCAAGAACACCGACAACGCATCGGTGCGCGTCTCAATGGCTACACGCATCCTTCACATCGGGCCGGGGGAAGAAGAGCTTATCACCGCCGAGGAGGTGCGCGATCCGGTGTTGCGCGAGAGCCTCCAGCAGCGAGCCATCGCCATCGTGCGGCCCGCTACCGAGGAGGAGAGCGCCGAACTGGAGGAGCGGCTGAACGAAGGGCAATGAGCGCGGCGCGTTACACGTGACACATTGAGCGCTTGTTATGTCAAAGGCGATGGTGCAGCGATGATGATCGAAAGGCGGTGATAGGATGCTCGCGGCTCGAACGGCCGCCGTCTGGGGGACCGCCGTCCGCTGTCGGTCGGCGCCTGTAGTTTCGCCGGCCTACTCAATTGAACGGCGCGCGGGCGTGCTCGAGCGCTTCGGGCGGGGCGGGCGTGCCGGCGGCGTGGTACGGGCGCGGCGGGGAGTAGCCCGTGCGCTCGGCGTCGTGGTGGGGGCGAAACAGAAAGAGGCCGGCGTCGAGCGGTTCGTAGGTCTGAAACTGCTCGTCGAGCCAGTCGGGGGCGCTGCTGTGGGGCGGGCGCTGGGTCCACATGCCCATGCCGGTGGCGTAGGCGAGGTCGTGCGCCTCGAAGGCATCGATTACGGCCGTTTTTTCGCGGGCGTCCGTCTCGCGGGAGCGCTTTTCGATGACGACGACTCCGATGCCGTAGTGCCGGAAGCCCGCGTAGGCCGCCGCCGCCAGCCGTCGCCAGTTCGACGTGATGAACTGGTGGTGCGCCGCTTCCTCCGCCGACAGCGGGCGCCCCGGCACAGCGGGCGTGGTGATTTCGACGAGGCCCGTCTCGCCGGCGTAGGTGTTCGTCCGCGGCACAGGCGTGGATGCTTCTTCGGGCGGGCCGAAGGGACGCTTCAGAAAAGACCACAGGCCCACGGTGCGAGCAGGGACGGTCGCTGGGAAGGACAGGGACAAGTTCGACAGCCCAGACGGGCGAGGGTTTCGCGCCGCCGCGAACGGAGCGCGGCGTTCAGCTTCCGCCCACGTTGAAGAGCAGCCCGGCGGTGAACTGCACGGGTTCGTAGTCGCCGAGCAACACGAACTCCGCCTGCACAAAGGGCCGCAGCCCGCCGACTCCGAATTCCGCACCGCCGACGGCGTTGAGGCCTACGTCCGTTTCGCTGCCGCTGCGGTGAAGTACTGGTTGTCGATTCCGAACTGGAAGAGGCCGTTGACGGCGAACTTCAGCAGGTTCTGGCTCGCTTCAAGGGAGTTGCCGGCACCGTCACTGAAGGAAGCGTCATCGAGGAAGAAATAGTCCACTGAGCCGTTGAGTTGCACCGGCAGCGCGGCGGTGCTCACGCGCACATCTCCGCCGAGGGCAAACGCGTTGAGCTGGTCGATTTCGTATCCCACGCGCGGCCCGAGTTCGATCTGGGCCTGCCCGCGGGCCTGCGGAGCGGCGGCCAGCAGCAACAGCGCGAGGAGCGCGGTGGAAGCAAGAGATGTTTTCACGAAAGACATTTTCACAGAAGAAGGGGAGGGCATGAAAGACAGGAATGGTCGGGGAGAAAACATGCGAGGCGAGCGCGAACGCCGGACGTTCCGGCGCGTCGCCGTGGCGAGACCCTTGCAAACAGAAAGCCAACGAGCGAGAGTAGCGCAGGAAAGAACCCCCGGAGCGAGGGGAAGGGCAAATCGTGACAGGTGCGTAATGGACGTAATGGAAAAGGCAAAAAAGTGAGACCGATTGCAGGCAGGCGTTCGCACCGGCGGGCGTTGTTTCGTATCATGGAATCAGCCCGCTCCGGGGCCGCCGATTCTGGTCACTTCACTCGCGCTCCTTCGTTCATGCGCTCGCTTTTTTCGTCCGTGGCGCTGCTGCTTGCGGCGTCGCTCGTCGCGCCGGCGACGCTGCCCGCGTCGCAGGCGCAACAGCCCGCTGCTCCGGAGTCGCCCGCCGCTCCCGACACCGTCCAGCAGACGGGGCCGCCCTCTGAATTCGAGCCGCCGCCGGAAGGCCGCCCGCTGCGCGGGGTGGTGTGGCATCCGCCGGCGGAGCGCGCGCAGGCCGTGCGCGCTCTGGATCGGATGAAAAAGGCCGGCGTCGAGGCGGTGCGCACGCCCCTGATTCGCCGCGAGGCCCTGCTGGACGCCGCCGACTCGCTGCGCCTGCGGCTCTTTCAGGATTTGCCGGCGGCCTACCTCTCGGCGGGCGAGCTCGCCGAGGCGCTTCCGGGCTTGCGCTGGGAGCTGGAGCGCGCGCTGCTGGCGGCGCGGCGCCACCCGTCGGCGCGCCACCTCGGCCTGCTCAGCCGCAGCGACACGAGCGTGCCGCGCGTCTGTGAGGCGCTCGCCGAGCTTTCTGCGCGTGCCGAGGAACAGGGGCCGTCCGGCGTGCGCACCTACTACGAAACGCCCTTCATCGAAGACGACCGCTGCACCGGCGCTGCCGACCTCACGCTTCTCGACGCGCTGAACCACGAGCAGCCGCAGGCTCTGCTGCGCCGCTGGCGCCAGGCGCGCACCGACACGACCGCGCCCGGCGCGACGCTCGCAGACACGCTCGCCACCGCCCCCGACTCGGTGCGTGCCGGCATCGGGGCGCTGGGGACGTGGGTGGACCCGAACACCGAAGGCCTGCGCGCACCGCACTCGCCGGCCTCGCAGGCGCGCTACTTCGAAAAGCACCTGCCGCTGCTCTTGCGCGACTCGGCGCGAGCGCAGACCGCCGGGAGCATCCTGCCGGGCACGCGCACCGACAGCCTGCCGCCTCCGGCGGTCGTCTTCGCCTACCGCTGGCGCGACGCCTCGCCACGGAGTGAAGCGGGCGCCGCCGAAGAAGCGGGCGCCGCCGAAGCGGATACGACGGGCGCCGCGCCGACCGAAACCGTGCAGGCGTTCGCGCTGGAGGACCCCTACGGCCGCGTCTACGGACTGCACGATCAGGGGCGCGCGCCGCGCCCGGCGACGAAGGTGGTGCGCGGCCTCTACACCGGTCGCCAGCACGTCTTTGCCTTCGACGCGGGCAGCGCTCCGCCGGGGCGTTTCCCCTGGCTGGTGCTGGCAGGCTGGGGGCTGGTGGCCGTGCTGGGGGGGATCTACGCCAGCGCCTCACGCTTTCGGGGGTTGGCGCAACGCTACTTCGCCTCGCACCGCTTCTATCGCGACGCCGTGCGCGAGGGGCGCACCGGCAGGCTGGGAGCCGCCAGCGTCGTTCCGCTCGCCGTCATCGGGGGGTGCGCGGGGCTCGTCGTGACGGTCTTTTTGCTGGCCGTGCAGCAAACGGGCCCTTTCGTGCAGATGCTGCGCGGGGCCTCTGGCCAGACGCAGGGCGGCGTGATGATGCTACTCCAGCACCCCTGGGTCGCCATTCTGATCGTGGCAGCCTTCTACGTCATCTGCCTGGGGGGGTGGGCCGTCTTCCTGTCGCTGGCTACCAGCGGCAGCTACAAGCTGGGTCCCACCCAAACGCTCATGCTGGTGACGTGGCCGCGCTGGCCTGTGCTTTTTCTGGCCGCCGGGGCCGTCGTGGCGACCACGCTCCCGCCGGGCTGGGGGCTGCCGGTGAGCAGCCTGCTCCTCGCCGCCTGGGTGCTCGTCTCGATTGCCGGATCCGCACGCACCCTCTACGACTTTGCGCAGATGACCGACGTGTCACTCACTTGGGCGCCCGCGCTCGCGCTGCTCAACCCCGTCTTGCTGGCCGTCGTCATGGTTTTCTTTGCCGTGCTGGAGTTTCTGCCCGAGATGACCTTCCTGTGGCACCTCGCCACACGCTCGTGAGGGGCGCGTATGGCGTGATGTGTATTGCGTGATGACGGCAGCCCGGACGGGCCGCGCTCCGAATCTACTGGCGACGCTATTTCGAGCGCGTCGACGGTTGACCCCCCCACGAACCTACTTGCCTGTACACCGCCCCCTCCTTCTTATCAAAAGCGAGCGCGTTCCACGAGAGGCAAACGTTTACCGAGCCGTGCACGGGGCAGTATGTCACGTCTCGTCCACCGGCGTGACCGCTTGCTCGTCTTGCTCGCCGGTGCGAATGCGATGCACCGAATCGAGCGGCTGAATGAACACCTTGCCGTCGCCAACCTCGCCGGTGCGGGCGGTTTCCATGATCGTCTCGACGGTCGTCTCGACGAAATCCTCCGAGAGCGCAATGTCGATGAGCACTTTGTCTTGCAGTTCGCGCTTGCGCTGCGCGCCGCGATAGGTCTCGGTCACCTCGGGCTCGCCGCCGTGCCCCTTCACGCGGCTGACGGTGAGGCCCTGCACGTTCTTTTCGTAGAGCGCGTGCAGCACGTCGTGGAGCTTGTCGGGGCGAATGATGGCTTTGATGAGTTTCATCGATCGAAAGGAGGGGGTGGGATGAAAGGGAATGGTTTTCGGAAAGGTAGGGAGCAGGACGGAAAAGCGTAAAACGGGATGCGCAGACCGTGATGCGCATCACGAATCACGCATCACGTTTCTACGCATCACGTTTCACGCATCACGCACTCACACCTCTTGCAGCGTCGCTTCTTCGCTTTCTTCGAGGTAGCCGTCGCCGTTGATGGCGAAGTCGGGGTAGGCGTGCATGCTGTGCTCGCCCACATCGAGGCCTTTGATCTCCTCGCGGCCGTCGACGCGCAGGCCGAGGGTCGCCTTCAGCGTGCCGCCCACGATTAGGCAGAAGACGACCGTGAAGGCGCCCATCGCCGCGATGCCCGCGAGCTGGTAGCCGATCTGCGCCACGCCCGCCAGGTCGCCGAAGAGGCCGACCGCGAGGGTGCCCCAGATGCCGCACACCAGGTGCACGCTGATCGCGCCGACCGGGTCGTCGACTTTCAGCGTCTGGTCGATGAAGATGACCGAGAAGTAGACGAGCGCCCCGGCGACCGCGCCGATGACGACCGCCTCCCAGACGGCCATCTGGTCGGCCCCGGCGGTGATGCCGACGAGGCCGGCGAGGATGCCGTTGAGCGCCATCGAGAGGTCCGGCCCTTCGTCGAACGTCCACGAGACGAGGCCGGTCGTCAGCCCGCCGGCCGCCGCGGCCATCGAGGTGGTCACCAGCACCAGCGAGACGAGCGCGGGATCGGCGCTGAGCACCGAGCCGCCGTTGAAGCCGAACCAGCCGAACCACAGCAGGAAGACGCCGATGGCCGCCAGCGTCATGTTGCTCCCGGGGATGGCGTTGACCTTCCCGTCCTTGTACTTGCCCAGCCGCGGGCCCAGCAGCGCGGCCATCACCAGCGCGCCCCAGCCGCCGACGGAGTGCACGATGGTCGAGCCGGCGAAGTCGTAGAAGCCGAGCCCGTCGAGCCAGCCGCCGCCCCACTTCCACGCCCCGGTGATTGGGTAGCTGATCGCCAGAAAGAGCGCCGAGAAGATCAGGAAGCTCGACAGCTTGATGCGCCCGGCCACGGCCCCGCTGACGATGGTCGCCGCCGTCGCCGCGAACATGGCCTGAAAGAAGAAGTCGGCGTACCACGTGTAGCCGGGGTTGTAGGCCGCGGTCAGGTCCGCGCTGTCTTTGGCGACGGTGATAAAGTCCGGCACCGCTGCGAGGGACAGGACGCCGTTGAAGTCGCCGGGGTACATGATGTTGAACCCGCAGAGCGCGTAGGTCAAGATCCCGATGCAGATGATCATCGAGTTCTTGAACAGGATGTTGACGGTGTTCTTCGACTGCGTCAGGCCCGATTCGAGCGAGGCGAAGCCCAGGTGCATGATGAACACCAGCATCCCCGCGAGCATGATCCACAGGTTGTTGACGGTGAACATGACGTCGCCAGCAGAGGGACCCGACGAAGCGCCCTCCTGCGCGAGCGCAGGAGCGGCACCGAAGAGCAGCAGCAGCAGCGAGAAGAGGAGGGTACGCTTGAACATAAGGAGTCGCGCGTTTGTCGTTGGGGAATGCGTCGAGGGAGGCGTCGTAGCAACCAGCAGAGCGCGCCGGACGGAGACAGCATCTCAACCCTTTACGGGCTCAGGCTCACGCCGAAGACCAGAAAGGTGCGTTCGGTGTAAGGGTTGAGGATGAAACTCGTGCTGATCGGTAGGTCGAAGGAGTCGGTAACCTGAATGGATTTCGTGGCCGAGATCGCGGCTTTCGTGTACGCCGATTCCGGCAGGCCGTAGAAAGCGTCCGTTTCTTCCACCGGCGTGTTGTCGTCATCAGGACTCACGATCACGCCGCCCGTCGAGAGGCTCATGTCGACCCCTTCGACGGTGAAGGGAAAACTGGCCTCCAGGTAGACGGGGTAGTTCGGAGCATTGTGGACCACAGCCGATCCAAAAAGACTAATCGGGAACGCCTCCGGGCCGCTGAAGCTCAGCGACGGTTCCAGGTAGTGCGCGCCCTCCCCGTCACCGTCGTAGTTGAAAAACTCTGCTCCCTCGGCCACGTTGCCGTTCGCGCCGACGGGGGAAGGAAAGTAAAAGTCCGTCAGCCCGACCGAAACGTAGCCAAAGGAGTAGCTGGCATAAAGATCGTGCTCATTGGCGGCGGCGCCGTCGGCGGCGATGGAGTACGACGCCCAAGTGCCGACGGTGAAGCCGCCGGTGCTGTACGACAGGTCCGGCTGGACGCTGAACGACTCGCCGAAGTCGAACCCGCGCCAGACGTACCGGCTCATCA
>PXTX01000015.1:12481-15307 GCA_003023275.1 Bacteroidetes bacterium SW_4_67_19 | reverse complement strand
CGGGGTTGGCCGCGGCGAGCTGCACCTGCACCGTGTCGCCGGGGCGGTAGGTCTGCCCGGTCTCCTCGCCGGTCATCGTGAAGGTGCGTTCGTCGTACTCGTAGTAGTCGTCGTTCATGTCGCGCACGTGCACGAGGCCTTCCACCAAAAGCTCCGACAGCTCCACGAAGACGCCGAACTTCGTCACGCCCGTCACGACGCCCTCGAAGTGGTCGCCGACGTGGTCGCGGGCGTACTCGACCTGCTTGAGCTTGACGCTTTCGCGCTCGGCCTCCTGCGCCTCGCGCTCCTTTTCCGAGCAGTGCTCGAGGCGCTGGTCGAGGTCGCCCTTCTCGGCGGGGGTGCCCACCTGGGCGTAGTGCTTGAGCAGGCGGTGCACCAGCAGGTCCGGGTAGCGGCGGATGGGGCTGGTGAAGTGCGTGTAGTACGGGAAGCCCAGCCCGTAGTGGCCGATGTTCTCGGTCTGGTAGACGGCCTTCGACATCGACTGCAGGGCCGCGCGCGTGATGACGGGTTCCTCGGGCGTGCCGCGGATGGCCGAGAGCAGGCGGTTCAGCTCCGTGGAGCGCACGTTGCCGTCGTCCAGCTCCAGTTCGTAGCCGAACATGCGGACGTGCTCGGCGAGGTCCTGGATCTGCTCGGCGTCCGGCTCGGGGTGGACGCGGTAGACGAAGGGGCGCTCGGTCGAGCCGTTCTCGTTGGCTTCGGCAATGTGGCGGGCGACCGTGCGGTTCGCCAAAAGCATCAGCTCTTCGATCAGGCGGTTCGAGGCCTTGCGCTCCTTGCGGATGATGTCCGACGGAGCGCCGTCGTCGTCGAGGAGGACTTTCACCTCGTCGGTGTCGAAGTCCACCGAGCCTTCGCGCAGGCGCTTCTGGGTGAGCTTCTTCGCCAGCCGGTTGGCGGTGACGACCTCGCGGGCGACCGGGTCCTCGGGAAAGCCGCCGTCGATGTAGTCCTGCGCTTCGCCGTAGGTGAGACGTTCTTTCGAGTGAATGACGCTCTCGGTGAGTTCGTAGCTCGTGACCTCCCCGTGCGCGTCCACCTGCATGATGATCGAAAAGGCCAGCTTGTCCTCGCCGGGCCGCAGCGAGCAGACCTTGTTGGAAAGCTTCTCCGGCAGCATCGGGATGGTGCGGTCCACGAGGTAGACGCTCGTGGCGCGCTCCAGCGCCTCGGTGTCCAGCGCCGAGCCGGGCTCGACGTAGTAGCTGGGGTCGGCGATGTGGACGCCCACCTCGTAGGCGCCGTCCTCGCGGCGCTCGATGTGGATGGCGTCGTCGAAGTCTTTGGCGTCGGCGGGGTCGATGGTGAAAATTTTCTCGTCGCGCAGATCGCGGCGCCGCTCGATTTCCTCCGGCGGGATCTCGGTGGAAATCTGCTCCGCCTCGGCTTCCACCTCGTCGGGAAAGTCGGCCTTCACGTCCATGCTCATCGCGAGGGAGAGCACGCGCGTGGCCGGGTCGCTGCCGGGGCCCAGGACGCGGAGGATGCGCCCCTCCGGCGAGGCTTTGCGGTCTTCGAACGTGTCGATGGAGGCGACCACCTTGTCGCCTTGCTCGGCGTCGCCGAAGTCTTCGTGCTGGATGAAGATATCCTGCGTGATGCGGTTGTCGTCGGGATCGACGAAGGCGAAGTGGCCTTTGTCGCGAAAGGCGCCGACGACCTGCGTGCGCTTGCGCTCGACGACCTCGAGCACTTCGCACTCGCGCCGCTTGTTGACGTGGTCTTTCTGCATCGCGTCGAGCCCGACGAGCACGATGTCGCCGGCCAGCGCCGTGCCCATGCCGTTCTCGCGGATGAAGTAGTCCTCCTCCTGCCCCTCGACCTCGACGAAGCCGTAGCCCTGCGGTTTGGCGATGAGCCGCCCGATGGCCTTGTTCGGGTCCTCGGGTTGCTCGTGCGTCGGTGCGGCGGCGGGCACCGGCGCGACTCCACGAACGGATTCGCCGCCGGCTTGCTCTTCGGCGCGGGCGCTGCTGTCACGCGCTTCGGCGGGCGCAGCGAGGTCGCCTTCGGAGGGGGGCGCTTCTTCGGCGGAGGCGTCGGCAGCGGGCGCGTCGGCGTGGCCGTTCGACTGGCCGTTGGCGGAGGGCTCTTCGGGGAGCTGCGGGGAGGGGGCCGAGGCGCTCAAGCCCGGCTCCCGTTCGGCGGCGCCGGGGCGGGAGACGTAGCGCAGGCCCAGGCGGGCGACGCGCTCGTCTTCTTCGAGCTGGTCGAGCACGTCGCGGAAGCGGCCGTAGGCGTGCTCGCTTTCGTAGCCGAGGCGTTCGGCGAGGGCGCGGGGGCGAAACGCTTCGGGCGCTTCGTTTTGCAGGAGGCGAATGACGTCGCGGCGAATGTCGCTGCGGTCGGGCGGGGAGTCAGTCACGTGAAGTTAAAGTTCGTTATTGCAACACAAAAAAGCACGTACAGCATACATTTACTTGCACCTGCGGCCAAAAGGTCGGCTCCTGCGGGGGCTTCATGCAATTTTGGGGGACGGGGCGCTTGCGGAGCCGGTCGGCAACGACGGCGCGGAGGAGGGGGCGCACGTCCCGTTCCGGGAAGGGGGGTTCGACCGGGGGCGCGGTGCGGGCCTGGTGTTCGAGCCAGACGGCGGCCTGGCCCTCGAACGTCATCTCGCGCGTGAACCCCAGCAGCGCGGCGACGGTGTCGAAGAGGCGGCCTGCGGAGGTGGGGGAAAAGCAGCGCACGCCAGAGCGCACCAGCTCGCGCGCCCGGCGGTAGCGGCTGGGGAAGTCGAACGGCGGGGCAGTGAGGTCCGGCAGGTCGTCGGCGCCTTTCGCGACAAAGGCCACTTCGCCTTCGTCGATCCCGACGACA
>PXTX01000015.1:5034-12432 GCA_003023275.1 Bacteroidetes bacterium SW_4_67_19 | reverse complement strand
CCCACACGGAAGGGTGGCGGAGCCTGGCTGATCGCACCGGTCTCGAAAACCGGAGTGCCCCTCTGGGGTACCGGGGGTTCGAATCCCTCCCCTTCCGCCTCTCCTGAGCTGACAGCTCCCCTCCGTTAGCTGTCAGCTTTTTCTGTTTCTAACATCGGTAGCCGGTTCGAAGGATGACATGCTGGCGCATGAGCGTCTGCGCAGGCTCCTGGCACCAATGTTGCATTCCCCATCCCCGTAGCGCGAACGGGCCGGCTCTGGTCCACCGGACTGATTCAACGGACGGCGCCTCCCGCGTTTGCGCGCTTGCTCTTTTGAACGATTCCCCGCTTTCGACTCTATGGAACGGCTTGAATGCAAGACGTGCGGCGCCGAGAGCATGGTGCCGATGAACGTCATGCTGGACGACGACGGCGGCGAGGACAGCCCGCTTCCGGACGATTCCTTCGTTGGCGATTACGACGATCCCGAACACTTCGAACTGATGGGCGGGGAGCAGGAGTCGCGCTTTTACACCTGCCACGGCATCACGTTCGTCCACCAGATGGGCACCGAGCCGCAACTAAAGCGCGTGGCGCAGATGGAAACGCCCGTCCTCATTGGGGAAGACACCGTCGAAGAGTGGGAATACTACTTCGACGACGACCCCGTCGGCGAAGAGGACTGGAAAGAACGCCTCTCCGACCGCCGCGACGTGCTGAAGTCGGTGTGCATGAACTGAGTGCGGGGGCGTGGGAGCGGGAGTGGTTTTCCCGAAAGGCTCGCGCCGTGACTTCCAGCGCGGCACATGACGACCTCGTTCGAGAAGCGGGAGCGCAGGCTGCGAAGGCCGCGCTTCCGCTTTTTTCGTGCGCTCGTCCCAGCCCGGCTCGTCTCCGAAAACACGCTTCTGCCAGGCAACACGCTACTTCCCCGCCCTCCCGCACTCAATCGCCGTGATTTTCGTAGGCCTTGATGATGTCCTTCACCAGCGAGTGGCGCACCACGTCTGAGCGGTCGAACTCGGTGAAGCCGATCCCGTCGATGCCTGCGAGGATGCGGCGCGCCTGCTCCAGGCCGCTCGGCGAGCGGTTCGGCAGGTCCGTCTGCGTAATGTCGCCGGTGACGATGGCGCGGCTGGCCGGCCCCAGGCGCGTGAGAAACATCTTCATCTGGTGCGGGGTCGCGTTCTGCGCCTCGTCGAGAATGACGAACGACGACTTGAGCGTGCGACCGCGCATGTACGCCAGCGGCACGATCTCGATGACCTGCTGCTCGAGGTTGGCCGCCAGCTTCTCGCGCGGGAGCATGTCGCCCAGCGCGTCGTAGAGCGGGCGCAGGTACGGGTCCACCTTCTCGCGGAAGTCGCCGGGGAGGAAGCCCAGCTCTTCGCCCGCCTCCACCGCCGGGCGCGTCAGCACGATGCGCTTGACCTGGCGCGACTCGAGCGCCGCCACCGCCAGCGCCACGCCCAGGTACGTTTTTCCCGTCCCCGCCGGCCCGATGGCGAAGGCGATGTCGTGGTGGCGGGCGCTCTCGACGAGGCGTTGCTGCCCGGCGGTCTTGGGCTTGATGGTCTTGCCCCCGGCGGTGCGGAGCACCAGGTCGCGCTTTTCGGGCCGCTCCTGCGCCGCTGCGGCGGTCGATCCGTCGCCCCCCGTCGTGTGGAGAGTGAGCACCGTTTCCACGTCGTCTTCGGTGAGGTTGCCGTTGTGTCCGAGGACTTGCTCGAGTTCGTCGAAGACGTCTTCGAGGGCGTCGAGGTCGTCGGGGCGGCCTTCCAAAAAGAGCTGGTGGCCGCGGGCGGTGATGTCCGTCTCGTCGAAGGCGTTCTCGATCTTGCGCAAAAAGGCGTCGTTGAAGCCGAAGAGCAAGAGCGGGTCGGTGCCTTCGATGTTCAGGCGCTTTTCTGCCAAAGGGTTGCTGGGGCGGTGCGGAAAATGTCGCGGAAGCGTACCGGGCTAACGAGAGGCGTTGTCGAGAGTTTACGGGGGGTTGAAAGTGGAAGATTGGAAAGTTGAACGTTCGTCAGCCCGCAGAGGAACGTTCAACCTGCAATCTTCCAACTTTCAACCCAGCGAAGCCGCAGGCGAGCGCTAAGCGAGCGCGCTTTCCTGCCCGCTGTCGCGCACGAAGAGGCACGTCGAACGGGTGGACTCGACCATGCGTCGGCAGAAGGCGAAGTCCGGCTCCGGAAGCATCCCGAAGACCGAGAGGTCCGCCTGCGGGGCCTCCGCGAGGTAGTCCGAGAACGAGCCGCGCCCGACGCACACCTCCGCGTCGGTAAAGCGGCCCAGGTCGCGCAGCTGTTCCATGAAGTCGCGCGCCTTGTCTTCCTTCTCGTCGCTGTCGACGACGGTAATGAGGCGCAGGCGCGCGTTCCAGTTCTGCGCCAGCTTGTAGGCGGAGAGCACCATCAGGTCGAGGTTGCCAATTTTCATTTTGATGCGCCAGTCGGGGCTGCGGTCGTGGATCCAGACGTTGATCGACTGGCGCTGCCCGAGGCTGGCCTGCGGGTGCGGCGCGTAGAGGAGCGTCCCGATGCCCTCGCGGTCGGCCTCGCGCGTGATGAGGCGCAGGTCCTCGGCGCGGCGCTCGGTGCTCGTGGCGGCGGCGGCCTCGGGCATTTCCAGAAAAACCACGTTGGGCTTGAAGAAGGTGCCGCGCATCGCCTGCATTCCGGCGATCAGGCCCTCGGCGTAGCCGCCCGCGTCAATGACGGTGCTGGTGGCGAAGATGCCGCGCTCCTGGAACGAGTGCGTCAGGGCAGTGAGGCGCTCGGAGAGGAGCACGTTCTTGCGCCGCTTGGTCGCGCGGCCACGCCCTTCGTCGCCACGCTCTTCGTCGGAGGGCTCGCCAGAGGCCGGTCGGTTCTCGCTGGCCGCGTCTTTCGCCTTGCGCCGGCTGCGCGGGCTGGAGCCGGTGCCTCGGCGGGCCGCGCGCGTCTCGCTGCCGCCTTTCGCCGCGGGCACGGCTTCGGTTGCGTCGGAAGAAGCGGCCCCGCTGGAACCGGCCCCCGCGGCGACGTTCGCTTCGTCCGAGGTCGTCGTCTCCTCCGAAGCGTCCGCCGTCTGCGCGCCGCCCCCGGCGGAGTGCAACTCGTCGCTCAGAATTTGCTCGTCTTCGTTGTGCCCGAGGCCGACGATCTTGACCGAGCCGTTGGGGGCGGTCAGCCCCTGCAAGATCGTCGATATGCCGCGCAGGACGCTCTCGTCGCGCACCGGCACCAGCAGGTTGGGCTTCCAGGCGCGCTCCTGCATTTCGGGCAGCTCCTGCACGCGCTGCGCCGCCCATTCGGCCATCGAGACGAACAGCCCGGACCGCACGTCCTCGAACGGGGCGTTGAGATGGCGCCGCACCAAGAGCGCGTAAAACGCAATCGTCACCACCACCGAGACGACGCTGAAGGTGGGGTTCACGATGAACATGACCACCAGGCAGCCGAGCGTGCCGGCGACCGACACCCACATCGGCACGCGCCAGAGGGGGCGGAAGCTGACCAGGTTGACGCTCTGCTCGATCAGGAGCACCACGTTGAGCATCAGGTACGTGATCAGAAAGAAGAGCGTAATCAGCGGGGCCAGCGCGTTGAGGTCGCGCAAAAGGATGGCCGCAAACACGATGGCGCCGGTCACGAGCATGGCGTTGCGCGGCTCGCCTTTTTTGGTGAGCTGCTTGACCCAGCCGCTGGCCGGGACGATGTGGTGCTCGCCCATCGCCTGGAGGATGCGCCCCGCGCCCACTGCCGAGGCGAGCGCCGAGGAGAAGCACGCCCCCAGCAACCCCGCCACCACGATGGGCGACCAGAACGCCTTTTCGATCATCACCTGGTAGTTGCCCGTCAGTTCGGCGGGCGTGGCCGAGCGCGCCACCCAGTACGCCAGCGCCAGGTACACCACCAGGCTCACGCCCAGCGCCCACATCGTGCCCTTCGGGATGGACCGGCGCGGGTTTTCGAGGTCCCCGCTCATGTTGGCCCCGGCCATGATGCCCGTGCTCGCCGGGAAAAAGACCGCGAAGACCAGCCAGAAGCTCGCCCCGCCGCCGCCGCCGGGAGATCCGCCCCCCGCTGCGCCGCCGCCCGTGCTGCCGGTGTACCCGGCGAAGTCGCCCCACCAGCCGACCTGCGTGACGGGGTATTGCATCGAGCCGTTGACCGCCGCCAGCGCCACCGAGATGAGCGATCCGACGATCAGCGCCATGATGAAATACTCCGTCTTGATCGCCAGGTCGGCGCTGACGTAGGCGATGCCGAAGAGCACGACCAGCACGGCCACGTCGATGGCGAAGCCGTAGGCAGCGTATCCGGGAAAAAACGCCAGAAAGCCCTCCCGAAAGCCGAAGATATACATCGTCACCGCCAGCGCCTGCGAGAGGTAGCGCGGAATCCCGACCGCCCCGCCGACTTCCAGCCCGAGGCTCTGGCAGATGATGGCGTACGCCCCGCCCGCGCCGATGCGGATGTTCGTCGTGATCGACGCCATCGAAAGCGCCGTCAAGGTGGCGATCCCGAAGGAGAGCAGAATGATCAAAAGCCCGCCGAGGATGCCTGCGTTGCCGACCACCCAGCCGGTGCGCAGGTACATGATGACGCCCAGGATCGTCAGCACGGTGGGCGTGAAGACGCCGCCGAACGTGCCGAAGTTGCGGTGCTTTGCTTCGGAGGGGCCGCGCCCTTCGCCGGGGGCCCCCTCGGGAGACGCGTTTGCAGAAGCGCCGTTTCCGGGGGAGGGGTTTTTGTTGGAGGCCGTCTCGTTGGAGGAGCCCTCGTTGGAGGAGCCGGCGTCAGCACCGGGGGGCGCGGCATCCGAGGAGGCGCGGTCGTCGCTCATGCGGGCGGGGTGCGGGAGCGGGGGATCTGATTCGGATTCCTCTACATGGAACGAGGTGGCGGGGGCAATCGCAACTGCGTTTCGTAACGTATTGCGTATTGCGTGTTGCGTGAGGTCAACGGCCGAACGTTTGTGCCCCCTCGGTCGGACACGCCGTTCGGAAAGCGTTGACGCTCGAATCCGTTCTCTGCTTTCGTTGGGCGGTTGCGAGATTGGTTACGGAACGCCAAAGCCGTCGGCTCCCGGCCTCTCGGGTCCGAGGAGGGGAATTGTGGATAGTAGATGGTTCTCAATCCACCATCAACCACCTACCATCTCGGGGCGAGCACATCGGGAGAAAAGGCAAACACGCTGTCCCGAAGATAATCTCGCAAGCTTACATAGCTCGCAAGCCTACATAGAAAGCAACTTCACGAAACCCGCTCCACGCAAATCTTAACAGCAATTTGCTCTGAAATGGCCCGTGCGCAGAACTCTTTCCCGACGCGCCTTCGTAGATTACGCCCGCCTCCCCGGCGCACGCTCCTTCATTTTTTCGCCCCCGCTTACCACCCTACGAGATGGTTCACGCTGTCAACCTCGGCTACCCGCGCATCGGCGCCCACCGCGAGCTGAAGCAAGCCGTCGAAGCCTACTGGAACGGCGACCTCTCGCCCGTGCAGCTCCGCGAAGCGGCGCGCGCCCTGCGCGAGCAGCACTGGAAGCTTCAGCAGACCCTCGGCATCGACCACATTCCGTCCAACGACTTCTCGCTTTACGACCAGGTGCTCGACACGGCGGCGATGGTGGGAGCCGTCCCCGAGCGCTTTGGCCACCCGAGCGGCGAGGAGGTCGATCTGGACACCTACTTCGCCATGGCGCGCGGCATCCAGGAGAAAGACGCCGACGCCGGGCAACCGGCCGCCCACGCGATGGAGATGACCAAGTGGTTCGACACGAATTACCACTACATCGTCCCCGAACTCCATGCGGACCAGACCTTCGAGCTGTCTTCCTCCAAGCCGATTGACGAATTCACCGAGGCGAAGGAGCGGGGCGTGCACACGCGCCCGGTCGTGATCGGCCCGGTCAGCTTCTTGCTTTTGAGCAAAGCGCCCGAAGGCGACGTGGACCCGCTGGACCTGCTGGGCGAGCTTTTGCCGGTCTACGAAGAGGGCGCTGGGGGCCTACGAGGCGGCATACGACCGCCTCTCGCAGGTCGCGCCGGGGCAATTGGATCTTCACTTGGCCACCTACTTCGACGGCCTGCGCACCAACCTCGAACCCGCGCTGGATCTGCCCGTCGCCAGCGTGCATCTCGATCTCGTCCGGGCGCCCGGGCAGCTCTCGCACGCGCTCGATCTCGTGCCCGACGACACCAAGCTCTCCCTCGGCGTCATCGACGGGCGCAACGTGTGGCGCGCGGATCTGGACGCGAAGTTGGAGGTCGTCCGGGAGGCGGCCGGCGAGCTGGGGCCGGAGCGCGTCATGGTGGGGCCGTCGTGCTCGCTGTTGCACGTGCCGGTGGACCTCGACACCGAGCAGGCCCTCGGCGAAGAGGCCACCACGTGGCTGGCGTTTGCGAAGCAGAAGCTCGAAGAGGTCGTCGCGCTGGCCCGCGCGGCCAATTCTGAAGAGAAAGACCAAACCGAACTCGTCTTCGAGGCCGGCCGCAACGCGCAGGAAAGCCGCGCGCGGTCCGACCGCATTCACGACCCGGACGTGCAGGCCCGCGCCGAGGCCGTCACCGACGAGCTGCTCCAGCGCGACAGCCCCTTTGAAAAGCGCCGTCTGGTGCAGCAAGACGCGCTGGGCCTGCCCGTGCTGCCGACCACGACCATCGGCTCGTTTCCGCAGACGACGGAGGTGCGAAAGCAACGCTCGGCCTTCAAGAAAGGCAACGTGTCGCGCTCCGAGTACGAATCCTTCCTCGAAGGCATGATCGAAGACACCATTCGCCGCCAGGAAGAGATCGGCCTCGACGTGCTGGTGCACGGCGAATCCGAGCGCTCCGACATGGTCGAGTACTTCGGGCAGCGCCTGGAGGGCTTTCTCTTTACGCAGAACGGCTGGGTGCAGAGCTACGGCAGCCGCTGCGTGCGCCCGCCGATCATCTACGGCGACGTCTCGCGCCCGGAGCCGATGACGGTGCGCTGGAGCGAATACGCGCAGTCGCTCACCGAGCAGCCGGTGAAGGGCATGCTCACCGGGCCGGTCACGATCTTGCAGTGGTCGTTCGTCCGCGACGACCAGCCGCGCGCCGAGACGTGTCGCCAGATCGCGCTGGCCATCCGCGACGAAGTCGGCGACCTCGAAGAGGCGGGCCTCTCGGTCATCCAGGTCGACGAGCCGGCCCTGCGGGAGGGCCTGCCGCTGCGCCAGAGCGACTGGGACGATTACCTCGGCTGGGCCGTCGATGCCTTCCGCCTCGCCAGCGCCGGCGCCGACGACGCCACGCAGATCCACACCCACATGTGCTACTCGGAGTTCAACGAGATCATCGACGCCATCGCCGCGATGGACGCCGACGTGATCTCGATGGAGGCCTCGCGCTCGAAAATGGAGCTTCTGGGCGCGTTCGAGGCGTTCGACTATCCCAACCAGATCG
>PXTX01000015.1:0-4889 GCA_003023275.1 Bacteroidetes bacterium SW_4_67_19 | reverse complement strand
CCCCAGCCGATGACACACGGACGCCGACCGAGAACCCCCACCCTCCCGCACTCCCATCCCCCCGCACTCTATTCATGCCCACGATAGAAATAGAAGACTTCGGCGCCGTCGAAGCGGACCACGGAACGCGCCTCGTCAACGCCATCCGCGCCAGCGAGGCCGACATCGGGCACCGCTGCGGCGGGCAGGCCAAGTGCACCACCTGCCGCGTGCGCTTCTCGGAGGGAGAACCCGAGAACATGACGCGCGCGGAGTACGAAAAGCTCGACCAGACCGACGCGCTGGGCGATTACCGCCTGTCCTGCCAGATCACAGTGGACCGCCCCATGACGGTCACCCCGCTGATGCTGGCCGAGGAGATGGGCTGGGACGACCCCGGCCCGGCGCCTGCCGCCGAGGTGGAGCCGGAGGCGCAGTGGCGCGACCGCGCCGACCTGGAGGCCGAGACGGAAGCGGCGTGATGCCCGCCTCACTCGGGCGCAGACGCTGGGTAGCGAAGAAACGTCCCGGTGCTTTCCGCAACGTCGCGGAGGGCGGCCCGGAGTCCGTCGCCGGCGTCTCGCTTCGAGAGAAATCCATGCGCGCCGGCGTCCCGGACGCGCTCGACGATGGCTTCGTTGTCGTAGGCGGACACCACCAGCCACCGCGGCACGGGGGCCGGCGGGTCGGCGGGCGGTTCCTCGGCCGATGCGTCCGTGGCCGATGCGTCCGTCATCGCTTCGTTCGCCATCGACGCGGTGAGGCGGCGAATGAGTTCGGCGCCGCCGGGGGCGTCGCGGTCCAGAGATAGGTCGACGAGCACCACGTCGGGGCGGGTCGCCGGTAGCGCCTCCAGCGCCTCGGCGAAGGAGGCGGCGGTGCCGCACATGGTGAAGCCGTCGGTGTCCTCGACTTCTTCGGCGTAGCTCCGCCGAATCAGCGCATGGTCGTCGACGATAAAGACGCGGTTCACTAAAGAGCGCAATGCTTCGCGGTCGGAGTCACACGTATGCGACGCTTCGCTCGATGATTTCGTCGAAAAGCGGGCACGGGGACGATACCTCAAAAAGTGCGCCGGGGGCTTTACGACCTGTATTTGCCCCGGATTTCCGGAAGACGAGGCGTGCGGGGGTGCTCAACGTTCGTGTCGCGCGGCGGCGAAAACATCGGGGGATCCGCTGATCTCATTTCGAGAATCGCCGGAGGGCGCTCGTCTCGAATCGAGGGCACATTTCGTCGTGCGGGTCCCGTTTCGGGCCAAGATCGCGGGAAAGCGGCATCACGCGTCCTGTTGCAGGCGGCTTCGGCTCAGCAGGCAACTGACGACCGTGCCCCGGCCGTTCTCGCGCGGTGAGACGTCGAGGCGCGCCCCGATCAGGTTGGCGCGGTGCTGCATGGTGCGCAGGCCCAGCCCGTCGGCGCGGGCGGCCACGTCTTCCTCGATGCCGTCCCCGTCGTCTTCGATGCGCAGCAGCAGGCCCTTCTCGTTGGCGAGGCAGCGGAGCGTGATCTGGGAGGCGCCGGCGTGGCGCACGGCGTTGGTGACGGCCTCCTGGGCGATGCGGTAGAGCGACGTGGCGACCTGCTCGTCGTCCACGTGCTCGGCGCCGTCGCGCTCGTCGCCGTCGCGCTCGTCGCCGTCGCGCTCGTAGGTGCAGGTCACGTCGAAGGCGTGCTCGGTGCGCTTGGCCAGGTGCTGGAGCGCCTCGCCCAGCCCGCGCCCCTCCTGCGTGTCCACGGCCGCGAGCATGCGCGAGAGGTTGCGCACGTAGTCGGACGCGGCGTCGATTTCGCCGGCGATCTCGTCGAGGTCGGCGGCGATCTCGTCCTGCTCGTCCGGCAGCTGCCGCCTGAGCGAGCGGGACAGGAAGTGCGCTCCCATCAGGCGCTGCCCGAGCTCGTCGTGCAGGTCTTCGGCGATCTCTCGCTGCTTGCGGTCGCCGGCCTCCAGCATCTCGCGTTCGAGCCGGCGGCGCTGGCTGATGTCGCACAGCGACACGGTGACGGCCCCGTTGATGGGGGCCAGCCGCGCCTCGAAGACGGTCGCGGGCGGCTCGGGGCCTGCCAGCCGCACCTCGGTGACGACCTGTTGGCGCGTTTCGCGCGTCTGGTGCAGCGCTTCCACCAGCGCCTCGGCCACGCGCTCCGGAAACGCCTCGCGGAGGGGGCGTCCCAGCAGGTCCCCGGGCGGCCACGGCAGCGCGTCGGCGTCCTCGGGGACGTGCACGTCTTCGACGACGTCCTCGGCGGAGATGCGCAGCACCGGGTCCGGCAGGGCGCGCAGCAGGGCGCTCTCGCGGGCCTTGCGCCGGCGGAGCTCGTCGGTGCGCTCTTCGACGCGCTCTTCGAGCGTCTCATTGAGGGCTTCGAGGCGCTGCTCGGCGCGCCGGCGTTCGGTGATGTCGACGAAGGTCAGCACGACGCCGTCGATTTTCTCGTCGGTGGTGCGGTACGGCAGCACGCGCATCAAGAACCACTCGTCGCGCTCTTCATCCCCGTCGGGGGAGGAGGCGTTCTCGGGCGGGTGGGCGCGCACCTCGCGCTCGATGGGTTCGAGCGTGTCGAGGACCTGCTGGGCGTCGGCGGCGAGGCGGTCGTCGGCGAGGTCGTCGGGATGGAAGCGGTGGGTGAGGTGCTGCACGGGCCGCCCCACGTCGGCGCCGATCACGTCGAAGAGGTCGGTTGCCGCTTCGGTGTAGCGCGCCAGGTGCAGGCGCCGGTCCAGAAAGAGCGTGGCGATGCGCGTGGAGGTGATCAGATTGTGCAGGTCGTTGTTGGCGCGTTCGAGCTCCTCGTTTTTGTTTTCCAGCTCCTCGTTGACGGTCATCAGCTCCTCGTTCATCGACTGGAGCTCTTCTTTGGAGGTCTCCAGCTCCTCGGTGGTGGACCGGAGCTCTTCGTTTATCGACTGGAGCTCCTCGTTGGAGGCCTTCATTTCCTCGTTGGAGGTTTCGTACTCCTCGATGGTCGCCTGTAGGCGCTCGCGCGTGTCACGCAGTTCGCTCTGGAGGTCCTCCACGAGCGACGCGTCGTCCGTCTCGGCGACGGGAGCCGGTTCCGTTTCGGGAGACGCCGCGTGCTCGTCGGTGCGTTCGTCGAAGATCACCAGCAGGAAGTCGTCATCGTCGCCGCTGCCGCCGCCGTCGGGCGGGCGCACGACGAGGCGCACGCAGCGTTCGTCTTCGTCGTCGTCCGGGGTCACCGGCACGGCCTTCGACTCGGAGGGTTCACCTTCCTGGCGCGCTCGGTAAATGGTGGTGCGCAGGTCCACGCGCAGGTCCGGGTGCGCCAGATCGAGGATGTTCTGCGACAGTTCGCCGCCGGGCATCTGGAGGTAGCGCCCCGCGTGGTCGGAGAGGTGTACGACGTTGTTCTCGGCGTCGATGACGACGCTGGGCGGGGCGTAGTGTTCGAGCAGGCGCTGGTGAAGCGCACCGAAGCTGGTGTCGACCGTGTCCTCCTCGGCGTCGCCCTGGGGGGGGGCGTCTTCGGCGGGTTCGATGTGTTCGAGCGGGAGGCGCGGCAGGCGATCGCGCTCCGAGGACGAGACGGTGCGGCGCCGGTAGAGGCGAAAGGTCTTGTCGGTGGTGGTGAAGCGCCCGGAGGCGCTTTCGGCGTTCTCCGAGGCGCCCAGAAACAGGTGGCCGCCGGGCCCGAGCGCGTAATGAAACAGATCGAAGAGCTGCTCCTGCGCGTCGCTCTTGAGGTAGATCAGCAGGTTGCGGCAGGAGATGAGGTCGAGGTGCGAGAAGGGCGGGTCACTCAGCAGGTTGTGCCGGGCGAAGAGCACCACGTCGCGCAGCTCGCTGCCCACGCGGTAGCCGCCGTCTTCTCGCGAAAAGAAGCGCGTCAGGCGCTCGTCGGAGACGTCCGCTTCGATGGAGTCGGGGTAGCGGCCCTGCCGCGCGAAGGCGAGGGCGTCCTCGTCGATGTCAGAGGCGAAGACCTGAAGCTCCGGCTGGTCGGTGTGGGTGGCGGCGTACTCGCGCAAAAGCATGGCGATGGAGTAGGCTTCCTCGCCGGTCGCGCAGCCGGGCACCCAGACGCGCACCTCGTCGGTGGCTTCTTTGTTTGCAAAGAGTTGCGAGATGACGGTTTTTTCCAGCGCCTCGAACGCCTCGGGGTCGCGGAAAAAGCTGGTGACGCAGATAAGAAGGTCCTTGAAGAGCGTATCGACCTCATCGGGGTGGCCGTGCAGGTGGTCGAGGTAGCCTTCGAGGCTCTCGGCGCGGACGACCTGCATGCGGCGGTGGAGGCGACGCAGGACCGAGGCGCGCTTGTGGTGGGTGAAATCGTGGCCCGTCTTGGACTGGAGTTGGACGAAAATTTTGTGCAGCGCCCGCGTGCCGTCCGCGCTCAGATCGTCGGGGGAGGCGGGCAGGTCGATGCGGGCGGCGCGGCGGTAGAGGTCGGCGAGCTGCTCGGCCAGTTCGGCCACGGGCGCGACCACGTCGACGAGGTTGGCAGCAATGGCGCTGCGGGCCATGCCGGAGTAGCCGGCCTCGTCGGGGTCCTGCACCATCGTGACGCCCCCGCGCTCCTTGATGCGCCCCAGGCCCTGCGTGCCGCCGGTGCCGGTGCCGCTGAGGAGGATGCCGACGGCGCGTTCCCCGTGCGTTTCGGCGAGGGTGCGAAAGAAAAAGTCCACCGGTGCGCGCTTGGTGCGCGGCTGCTCGAATTCGGAGGGCGTCAGCTCGTCGTCGGTGATCGAGAGGTTTTTGTCCGGCGGGATGACGTAGACGTGCCCGGGCTGAAGGGCCGTCGTTTCGCTGACCTGCGTTACATACATCGCCGTGTGCTCCCCGAGCAGCTCGGCCAGGCGGCTTTCGTGCTCGGGCGAGAGGTGCTGCACGACCACGAAGGCCATGTTTTCCCGCTCGTCCGGCAGGTGCTCGAAAAAGGCCGTCAGC
>PXTX01000014.1 GCA_003023275.1 Bacteroidetes bacterium SW_4_67_19 | reverse complement strand
GGTTCGTGATCGCCATCATGCTCCCGGTCGTGGCCATCGGAATATACGGGGCCGTCGAGTACGCCGGCGCCACCAGCCGCGAATTCTGGGCGAACGTGTTGCTCTACGAGCAGGCCGACATCGTCGCCGCCGCCGCCGTGGTCGGCCTCCTGACGGCGGCGATGTCCACGGCCGACTCGCAACTCTTCGCGCTGGGGACGGAAGTGCGCTCCCTCTACCGCGGCGGCAACGAAGACACGGCGCTGCTGCTGACGCGCATCGCCGTGGTGGTCTTCGGGGTCGTGGCGTTCGTGTTCTCGCTCTTCAGCGGCGACCAGTTCGCGCTCTTGGCGATAGCGAGCTTCCGGGGCACGGCCATGCTGGGGCCGCTGGTGCTGAGCGCGGTGCTGGTGCGGAGCCGTCGCGCGCCAGGGACGGAGGTGCCTGTCGCCACGGCCCTCGCGCTGGCACTCTTCCTCGGGTCGCTGGCGGGGATCGTCCCGTCGACGGTCGGCCCGGTGCGGTTGGACCTGCTGCTGCTGGGGAGCCTCGCGCTCATCGCCGTCGCGTCCGTAGTCATGCGCCGGCGTGGAAACGGGGGAAGGGCGCGAGGGCAACGTCCGGCGCCTGCCGGCGCTCCGGCGGCGCCGGGCTACGCTGCCGGACAGTAGCCGCCTGGAAGCTGTTCCGTCAAAGCCAAAGCCGACGGCCGCCGGCGAGTGAAAGACGACTATGCCGAGAGGAACTAACGGTCGCACCGACGGTTCGCCCCTTTCCATCGAGTCTCGTCTGCCAGCCGCGCTACTGCGCCGGACCCGTTGTTTTTTGACTGGCATCGTCCGGCCCCGTTCGGCACAGCCCTTACGCGTAGTTTTTCGGTGCCGCAAATTTTTCGGCAGGGAAGAGGGCCTCGGCAGGGGCGAGGACGGCGCCCTGCTTTTCTCAAGTATAGCCTGCTTTATGGCTCAGCAAGGACGCCAGAACGACAATTCAGACAAAAAGCCGGGCGCTTCCGGGAACGACGGGAGCGGCGGCGGCAACTTTCGGTTCCCCAAGTGGCTTCTGCTGGCGGCGGCGGTGTTTCTGGGGGTGCACCTGCTCTGGAACTGGGCGCCCGGCGGCGGGCAGGAAGTCGAATACTCGCGCTTCCTCGACCAGGTCGAGCAGGGCCTCGTCAAAGAGGTCGAGATCGTCAACGGCACGAGCATTGAGGGCGCCTACACGCAGGACGCCGTCCAGAGCGGAAAAGTCGAGCCGGCCGACCCGGGGAGCGACCTGCTGGGCAACCCTGCCAGTGGGGAAGAGCGCCGCCGTTTCACCACCACCAAGACCGACGACCACGACCTCACCGACTTCCTCCGCGAGTACAACCAGGGCGCCGGGGCGAGCGATCAGCAGGTCACGACCTCACCGACTTCCTCCGCGAGTACAACCAGGGCGCCGGGGCGAGCGATCAGCAGGTCGCCTTCAGCGCGCGGCAGGAGGAAAACTGGCTCGGCAGCCTGCTCGTCTGGCTCATCCCCATCGGGCTACTGGTGGTGCTGTGGCTCTACTTTATGCGCAAGATGAGCCCCGGCTCGCAGGTTCTCAACATCGGCAAGAGCAAGGCCAAGGTCACCGAGGCCGAGGAGCACCACGACGTGGACTTCGAGGACGTAGCGGGGCTGGACGAGGCCAAAGAAGAGGCCCCCTGCATCATCTTCATCGACGAGATCGACGCCATCGGGCGCTCGCGCGGGCGCAATTCGATGGTGGGCGGCAACGATGAGCGCGAAAACACGCTCAACCAGCTCCTGTCCGAGATGGACGGGTTCGACTCGGACAAGGGCGTCATCATCATGGCGGCCACCAACCGGCCCGACGTGCTCGACCAGGCGCTGCTGCGGCCGGGCCGCTTCGACCGCCAGATCATGATCGACAAGCCCGACCGCCGCGAGCGCGAGATGATCTTCGGGGTGCACGTGCAGGACATCCTCATCGCCGACGACGTGAACCTGGAGATGCTGGCGGGGCAGACGCCCGGCTTTGCGGGGGCGGAGATCGCCAACGTCTGCAACGAGGCGGCGCTTCTGGCCGCGCGCAAGGACAAGAAGGCCATCGGGATGGACGACTTCGAGCAGTCCATCGACCGCGTGATCGGGGGGCTGGAGAAAAAGAACAAGATCATCAGCCCCGAGGAGCGCGAGATCATCGCCAACCACGAGAGCGGGCACGCCATCGTCGGCTGGTTCCTCGAGCACACCGACCCGGTCGTGAAGGTCAGCATCGTGCCGCGCGGCATGGCGGCGCTGGGCTACTCGCAGTCGATGCCCGAGGAGCGCTACCTGTACAGCCGGCAGGCGCTCTTGGACCGCATGGCCATGATGCTGGGCGGGCGCGTGGCCGAAGAGATCGTCTTCGGGGAGGTGACCACCGGCGCGCAGAACGACCTGCAGCGCATCACCAAGATGGCCTACGCGATGGTCACGGATTACGGCATGAGCGAGCGCGTTGGCAACGTCAGCTTCAACCTGTCCTCCAACGGCGAGGACGGCGGCGGCGACGAGCAGCCGATGTTCGAGAAGCCCTACTCCGACGACACCGCGCGCGCGATCGACGAGGAGGTCAAAGCCATCGTCGACGAGGTGCGCGACCGCGCTCGCGAGCTGCTCGAAGAGAAGCGCGACCTGCTCGACGCCATGGCCGAAACGCTTCTGGAAGAGGAAGTCATCGGCCCCGAGACGCTCGTAGACCTGCTGGGGGAGCGTCCGCACGGGGGCGAGTACGTGGCGCTCCGCAACGGCCAGTCCAACGGCCGCGCAACGGGCGAGCACGGCGAAAGCGGGGAGCCGCAGCAGGGCGTGGACGCGGAGGGCGAACCGGCCGCGCCGCCGGAGCAGCACGAGGGCGATGGGGCGCCGGGCAGTGCGCCGGCTGAGGGGACGGCGCTCCGCTCCCGCGGGGAAAAGAGCGACGACGACGAGTAGAAAGACGGCGGACCGTTTGAGCCGGCGGATGGCGTGAAGCGTTGCTTTTGGTCGAGGCGCAGGTCGTTGAAGCGCCGGTGCGCGAGGTCGTGCGCGATGCCTGCTTTCTCTGTTCATCTCTGGTGGGGACGACGGCTTTCGGCGTCTGGTCGCCTGCGTCTAAAAAGGCGGCCGTCCACGGTAAAGCCTCCCGTCCACGGTCCGCCGTCTGCCGTCGCGCCGAAGGCGCAAATGTATTAACCCGTTCTTTACCACGGGAGCAGGACCCCGGCGGCGCGCGCGCCTATACTATGAGGCTGTGACCGGGAGACGCGCCTCGCGCGTCCGCTCGATTTGCTCGATCGCCTCCGCCTTCAAGAAACGAGGTCGAAGGCGGAATTTGCCTTAAGAAACGAAACGCCGAGGACCGACCGTGCCGACGATTCAGCAGCTCATTCGCAAAGGGCGTAAAGACCCGCAGGAGAAAAGCACCTCGCCCGCCCTGGGGGGCAGCCCGCAGAAGCGGGGCGTGTGCACGCGCGTCTACACCACCACGCCGAAGAAGCCGAACTCGGCGTTGCGCAAGGTCGCCCGCGTGCGGCTCACCAACGGGCAAGAGGTGACCGCCTACATTCCCGGTGAAGGGCACAACCTCCAGGAGCACAGTATCGTGCTCGTGCGCGGCGGGCGCGTCAAAGACCTGCCCGGCGTGAAGTACCACATCGTGCGCGGCGCCCTCGACACCGCCGGCGTCAGCGACCGCAAGCAGGGCCGCTCGAAGTACGGCACCAAAAAGCCGCGCAGCTGACGACTGGCTGCGCCGTGAGCAGCATCAGGGCGGGAGGGGTCCCGTCCGCGCATGCCGCGCTGCTCGTTTTTTGCAACTCATTTTGCAAAGCAAGCTATGCGTAAAGAAAGCGCCCCGCAACGCGCCGTCGTCAAGGACGCGGTCTACCAAGAAGACCTCGTCGCGCGCCTCGTCAACACGCTGATGCGCGACGGCAAGAAAAGCCTCGCGCAGAACATCGTCTACGATGCCTTCGACGTGGTTCACGAAGAGACCGGCGAAGAAGGCATCGAGGTGTTCAAGAAGGCCGTCAACAACGTGTCGCCGCTCGTGGAGGTGCGCAGCCGCCGCGTGGGCGGGGCGACCTACCAGGTGCCCGTCGAGGTGCGCCCCGAGCGCCGCGTGACGCTGGCCTTTCGCTGGCTCATCGACAACGCGCATGGACGCAACGACAAGGGCATGGCGACGCGCCTGGCGAAGGAATTCGTCGCCGCCTCGCGCGGGGAAGGGGGCGCGGTGAAAAAGAAAGACGACGTGCACCGCATGGCCGAGTCCAACAAAGCCTACGCGCACTTCCGTTTTTAGGCTTTCGGCTTTTTTAGGCTTTCAGCCGTCAGCGTTCAGCCCACGCGTTGCTGAATGCGGCTCGCTGAAAGCTGGCTGATCCGCTGAGTGCTGACCGCTAACCGCTAAAGTCCCATGGCCGACACGAACAACCGCGACTTCCCGCTCGAGCGCACCCGCAACATCGGGATTACCGCGCACATCGACGCGGGCAAAACCACCGCCACGGAGCGCATCCTGTTTTACACGGGACGCCTGCACCGCATGGGCGAGGTTCACGAGGGCGCGGCCACGATGGACTGGATGGACCAGGAAAAGGAGCGCGGTATCACCATCACCAGCGCCGCGACGACCTGCTACTGGGACGACCATCGCATCAACATCATCGACACGCCCGGCCACGTCGACTTTACCGTCGAGGTCGAGCGCAGCCTGCGCGTCCTCGACGGCGCGATTGCGCTCTTCTGCGCCGTCGGCGGTGTCGAGCCGCAGAGCGAGACGGTCTGGCGGCAGATGAACAAGTACGACGTGCCGCGCATCGCCTTCGTGAACAAGATGGACCGCACAGGCGCGGACTTCGAGAACGTCATCGACATGATGGAGGACCGCCTCGCGGCCAACGCCGTCCCGGTGCAAATTCCCATTGGCACCGGCGACATGTTCAAAGGCGTCGTCGACCTGATCGAAAACAAGGCCATCGTCTGGGACGACGACACCCAGGGCGTCAAATGGGACGTGCTCGACGTTCCCGAAGACCTTGAAAGCGAAGCACACAAGTGGCGCATCAATCTGCTCGAAGCCGTCGCCGAGTACGACGAGGAGCTTCTGATGAAGTACCTCGAAGACGACGGAGAAGAGATCACCCCCGACGAGATCAAGGCCGCCGTGCGCAAGGCGACCGTCGCGCAGGACATGACGGCCGTCTTTTGCGGTTCGGCACTCAAGAACAAGGGACTTCAGCGCCTCCTCGACGGCGTGGTCGACTACCTGCCAAGCCCGCTGGAGGTGCCGCCGGTGACGGGGCGCGTCCCGCAAACGGAGGACGAGGAAGACCGCCATCCGAAGGAAGACGAGCCCTTCAGTGCCGTCGCCTTCAAGATCGCCACCGACGAGTACGTCGGGAAGATTACCTTCCTGCGCGTCTACTCCGGCACGCTCGAAAAAGGGTCGAAGGTCTACAACGCGACCAACGACGAGGACGAGCGCATCGGGCGGCTCATGTTCATGCACTCCGACAGCCGCGAGGACGTCGACGTGGTGCGCGCCGGCGACATCTGCGCCGCCGTGGGCCTTTCGAACACCAAGACCGGCGACACGGTCTGCGACGCGGACCACCCCATCATCCTCGAGGAAATGGAGTTTCCCGAGCCGGTCATCCGCATCGCCATCGAGCCGAAGTCGAAGGCCGACCGGGACAAGCTGGGCAACGGCCTCTTGAAGCTCGCCGAGGAAGACCCGACCTTCGAGGTCTCGACGGACGAGGAGACGGGCCAGACGATCATCGCGGGGATGGGCGAGTTGCACCTGGAGATCATCGTGGACCGCCTGAAGCGCGAGTTTGGCGTGGAGGCGAATGTCGGGCGCCCGCAGGTGGCCTACCGCGAGGCCATCACCACCAGCTACGACGAGCACTACCAGCTCAAGAAGCAGACCGGGGGGCGCGGCCAGTTCGCCGAGGTCTACATCGAGTTCAGTCCGACCGAGGAAGGCACCGGCTTCGAGTTCATCGACGAGATCAAAGGCGGAAACATCCCGCGCGAGTTCATCCCGTCGGTCGAGAAGGGCATCCAGTCGGCGATGGAGCAGGGGCCGCTGGCCGGCTACCCCATCGAAGGGGTCAAGGCGCGCCTCTACGACGGCGACTACCACGAGGTGGACTCCGACCAGGTGGCCTTCGAGATGGCCGGGCGCACGGCCTTCCGCGAGGCCGCCCGCATGGCCGACCCCGCCCTGATGGAGCCGATGATGGAGGTCGAGGTCGTCACGCCCGACGAGTACATGGGCGAGGTGATCGGCGACCTCAACGGGCGGCGCGGGCGCATCGAAAAGATGGACCAGCGCGACACCGCGCAGGTCGTGCAGGCCTTCGTCCCGCTGGCCGAGATGTTCGGCTACTCCACGGACCTACGCTCCCTCACGCAGGGACGCGCCATCTATACGATGCAGTTCGCCGAGTACGCCGAGGTCCCGCAACAGGTGGCCGAAGAAGTCATCGGCGGCGAGAGCGAACCCGTTGCCGCGTAAGCCTATACCCCCGCGCCGCTCGCCCTTTTCGGGGTGGGACGGCGCTCGCTTTTTCACCCCCATCCGCACGCACAACCAGCAGGAAAGCAGCCATGAGCAGCGAACAGTTCGACCGTTCGAAGCCGCACTTGAACATCGGGACGATCGGGCACGTCGACCACGGGAAGACGACCCTGACGGCGGCGATCACGAAGGTGCTCGCCGAGGAGGTCGGCGGGTCGGCCGAGGCGAGTTTCGAGGACATCGACAACGCCCCCGAGGAGCGGGAGCGCGGCATTACGATTGCGTCTTCGCACGTCGAGTACGAGACCGCACGCCGACTACGTCAAAAACATGGTCACCGGCGCGGCGCAGATGGACGGGGCCATTCTGGTGGTCGCCGCCACCGACGGGCCGATGCCGCAGACCCGCGAGCACATTTTGCTGGCCCGTCAGGTGGGGGTGCCCTACCTGGTGGTGTTCATGAACAAGACCGACCTGGTCGACGACGAGGAGCTGCTCGAACTCGTGGAGATGGAGGTGCGCGAGCTTCTTACCGACTACGAGTTTCCCGGAGACGAGGTGCCGGTCACGCGCGGTTCGGCGCTGAAGGCCCTCGAGGGGGAGGCCTCCGCCGAGGAGCAGATCATGGGGCTGATGGAGGCGGTCGACTCCTACATCCCCACGCCCGAGCGCGACACCGAGCAGGACTTTTTGATGCCGATCGAGGACATTTTCACGATCACGGGCCGGGGGACGGTAGCGACGGGGCGGATCGAGCGGGGCGTCATCGAGACCGACGACGCTGTCGACATTGTGGGGATGGGGACCGAGAAGCTCACGTCGACGGTCACGGGGATCGAGATGTTCAACAAGACCCTGGATCGGGGGGAGGCGGGGGACAACGCGGGGCTTCTTTTGAGAGGCATCGACCGTGAGGAGATTCAGCGGGGAATGGTCGTATGCAATCCGGGGACGGTCACGCCGCACGCGCGATTCGAGTGCGAGGTGTACGTGCTTTCGAAAGAGGAGGGAGGGAGGCACACGCCGTTTTTCAAGGGATACCGTCCGCAGTTTTACTTTCGGACCACCGACGTGACGGGGGACATCGAGCTTGAGGAGGGGGTTGAGATGGTGATGCCGGGGGACAACGCGACCTTCGAGGTGGAGCTGATCAAGCCGGTGGCCATGGAGGAGGGTCTGCGGTTTGCGATCCGGGAGGGGGGCCACACCGTCGGCGCCGGGGTCGTGACGGAAGTGCTGGACTGATTCGTTCTTAGGGCTTAGGTCTTCGGTCTTGGTGACTTCGCCACGAGCGTTGCCGCCACGTTCCGAAGGCCAAAGACCGAAGACCAACAAACCAAAACCAAAGACCAACCCGCATGGCCACGCAGCAGAAAATCCGCATCAAGCTCAAAAGCTACGATCACTCGCTGATCGACCGGAGCGCGGAGAAGATCATCGACACGGTAAAGAAGACCGGCGCGGTGGTGAGCGGCCCGATTCCGCTGCCTACCAAGAAAAAGGTCTACACCGTGCTGCGCGGGCCGCACGTGGACAAAAAGAGCCGCGAGCAGTTCGAGCGCCGCCACCACAAGCGCCTCATCGACATCCACTCCTCCAGCAGCGACACGGTGGACTCGCTGATGAAGCTGGAGCTGCCCAGCGGCGTGGACGTGGAAATCAAAGTGTGAATGCTGCTGTCTCTTTCGGAGGGCTCGTTATGCGACGCTCGTGCTTTCTCGTTGCGCTGATGCTCGGTGCTGCGCTCGTGCTGGCGGGGTGCGACTCCAACACCGAAGCGGACCGTAACGACTTCGAGACCTTCGAGCAGGGGACCTGGGGGGTCGGCTCGTTTCGCATCGACAACACCGACCTGACGGAGCGTCTACGTGATCAGTACGATTCGCGTGTGACGTTCACCTTCTTTGCGCAAGAGGACGAAGACGACCGCCAGTTCGAAATATTTGCGCGTCGCACCGGGCAACAGGACCGCCTGATTGCCGGCGACATCGACATCGACGGCGAAAACGACGAGATGGACTTTTATCCGGATTCGAGTGGGATTGGGGACATCGAAGTCAACTACCAGATTCTTCAGGACGATCGCATCGTGCTAACGACGGAAGACAACGAGGGTGACGGCCTCGTGTTGCGAAACATTCTGCTTCCGAATTCGACGGTCGGCGACGACTATCCCGAGGTGCGGCTCGTCATTGCGCCCACGAGAAGTCTTCATAGTTGACTGCATTCTTGGAGCGACGACTATCCCGAAGTGCGGCTCGTCATTGCGCAGCAGTGAGCTTTTTTCAGAGAGCGAAAACGACCATTACACGACAGTCATGAGTGGCATTATCGGAAAAAAGATCGGCATGACCAGCGTCTTTGACGAGGGCGGCACGAACGTGCCCGTCACCGTCGTGGAGGCGGAGCCCAATGTCGTCACACAGGTGAAAAGCGAAGGCGGCAAAGACGGCTACGACGCCGTGCAGCTGGGCGTCGGCGAGGCCGAGACGAAGCGCACCTCGAAGGCGCTGCTGGGTCACTTCGACAAGGCCGGCACGGGGCCGAAAAAGGTCGTGCGTGAGTTCCGCGACTTCAACGACGACCTCGAAGAACCCGTCGAACTGGGGGAGGAGATTCGCGTCGACGACCTTTTCGTGAAGGGCGAACTCGTCGATGTGGTCGGCACTTCCAAAGGAAAGGGATTTCAGGGCGTGGTGAAGCGCCACGACTTCGCCGGCGTCGGGATGCAGACGCACGGCCAGAGCGACGTGGAGCGCGCGCCCGGCGCCATCGGCGGGGCCAGCGATCCGGCGCGTGTCTTTCCGGGAATCCAAATGGGCGGGCGCATGGGCGGGGAGCGCACCAAAACGCAAAACCTCGAAGTCGTCCGCATCATCGAGGCCAGCGACCTGATTCTCATCAAGGGGTCGGTGCCGGGGCCGAAGGAAGGATACGTCGAGATTCACCGCAAATAGTGTTTTCGTGTTATCGTGTTGAAGGGGAACGGTACTTCGGCACGAACGCACTCCACCACCTCAACACCCCAAAACCACCGACATGCAACTGCCTGTGCACAGCGAAGACGGCACCGAGGCCGGCCGCGAGGCGACCTTGAGTGACGTCGTCTTCGGAATTGAGCCGAACGAGCACGTGGTGTGGCTGGACGTGCGGCGGATTCGGGCCGCTGGGCGCCAGGGGACGCACAAGACCAAAGAGCGTAGCGACGTGCGCGGGTCGGGGCGCAAGCTCTACCGCCAGAAGGGGACCGGCAACGCCCGCGCCGGCGACGCCAAGTCGCCCATTCGCCAGACTGGGGGGCGTGCGCACGGGGCGCGCCCGCGCGACTACGAGCTGAACCTCAACAAAAAGACGAAGCGTCTGGCGCGCCGCTCGGCACTGAGCGCGAAGGCGCAGGAGGAAGCGTTGCGTGTGGTGGAGGACTTCTCGCTGGATCGCCCGTCCACGCGTCAACTCACGAGTCTGCTTGCGCAACTGGAGCTGGAGGACGAGAAGGTGCTTCTGCTCACCGCCGAGCACGAGCCGCACATCTACCGCTCCAGCAAGAACGTGCAGAACGTATCGGTCAAGGAAGGACGCAACGCTTCGACGGTGGACGTGATGAAAGCCGACGTGATCCTCGCGCAGGAAGGCGCCCTCGACGCGCTCACGCAAATTCTGAGTCATTAGTTTTCGGTTGTCAGTTATCCGTTTTTCGCTGCGCCGAGGCCGACCCGAAACCCCCAACCCGAAACCGCGAAGCCGATGAGCAAGCGCGTACTGGTTCGCCCCTACGTCACCGAGAAGACGACCCGCCTGATGGAGGAGGGGCAGTACACCTTTATCGTAGGCATGAAGGCGAGCAAGCCGGAGATCCGCCAGGCCGTCGAGAAGCACTACCCCGGCGCGGACGTGGACGACGTGCGCACGATGATCATTCCCGGAAAGAAACGCAGCCAGTTCACCCAGGACGGCCTCATTCAGGGCAGCACCTCTGCTTACAAAAAGGCCATCGTCACGCTCAAGGAGGGCAGCGCCGAGATCGACTTCTTTGAGAGTATTTAGGACTTGGGCCTTCGGTCTTGGCTCTTGGTTTGTGCAACCGAACCATCGCCAGTATTCCGAAATCCAAAGACGAGAGCCCCAAAACCAAAGACCCAAACCTCATGGCTACGAAAAAACGCAAACCGACTACGGACGGGCAGCGCCACCGCTCGGACTCCCTCTTTGACGACATTACCGAGACGGAGCCGGAGAAGAGCCTGCTGGAGCCGTTGAAGCGCACGGGCGGCCGCAACAACCAGGGCCGCATGACCATGCGCTACCGCGGCGGCGGCCACAAGCGGCAGTACCGCGTAATCGACTTCAAGCGCGATAAGGACGGCATTCCGGCGCGCGTGGCGACCATCGAGTACGACCCGAACCGCTCGGCGCGCATCGCGCTCCTGGTCTACGCCGACGGCGAAAAGCGCTACATCATTGCGCCCGACGCGGTGGAAGTGGGCCAGCGCCTCGATAGCGGACCCTCGGCCGAGGCGGAGCCGGGCAATTGCTTGCCGCTGCGCTTCATGCCCATCGGGACGACGGTGCACGCGGTGGAGATGACGCCGGGCAAGGGCGCGCAGATGGTGCGTTCGGCGGGCACCTCCGCGCAGCTTACCGCGCGCGAAGGCGAGTACGCCACGCTCAAGCTCCCCAGCGGCGAGACGCGCATGGTGCCGGCGCGCTGCCGCGCCACGGTGGGCCGCGCCTCCAACCCCGATCACATGAACATCGAGCTCGGCAAGGCCGGCCGCAACCGCTGGCTGGGGCGCCGCCCCCGCACGCGCGGCGTGGCGATGAACCCCGTTTCCCACCCGATGGGCGGGGGCGAGGGCCGCGCCAGCGGCGGCCACCCGCGCAGCCGCAAGGGGTTGCCCGCCAAAGGCTACAAGACACGCAAGCGCAACAAAAAGTCCAACAAGTACATCATCCGCCGCCGCAACGAAAGCCAGAAGGGTTGAGTGTATGGGAGTTCGGGAGTGCGGGAGTTTTTCTCGCACTTGCGCTCCAGCACCCCCACCCCCACCCCCCACATCCCCACACTCGAATG
>PXTX01000013.1 GCA_003023275.1 Bacteroidetes bacterium SW_4_67_19 | reverse complement strand
GTCGCCGGGGGCTTCAATCGCGCCGGCGTCGAAGTCCAGCTCCAGGTCGCCCTCGAAGTAGACGTGGTCGGTGGCCGTTTCCGCCTCGGGATCGGGCTGATGTTTAGCCCACTCGGTCGCTTCGTCCACCTCGCGGCGCACCTCCTCGCGCAGCGCCTCGGTGTCGTCGCCGGAAAGGACGCCCGCGGTTTCGAGTTCGCGCTGCATCCGCCCGACGGGGTCGATCTGGCGGTCCTGCTCCAGTTCGTCCTCGGTGCGGTACTTGGTGTGATTGTCCGAGGAGGAGTGCGGGAAGAGGCGCACCAGGTCGGCCACGAGGCAGACGGGGCCGCGCCCGGCGCGCAGGTGGTCGACGGCGGCGTGACCGGCAGCGTGCATGTGAAAGAAGTCGGTCCCGTCCACGCGCATTCGCTTCAGGCCTTCGTAGCCCCTGGCCAGCTTGTAGGGCGTGCCGCCGGCGGTCTGGTCTTCCACCGGCACGCTGATGGCGTACTTGTTGTCCTGCACGAAAAAGAGGACCGGCGCCTGCCGCCGCGCCGCCCAGTTGAGCGCCTCGTGAAAGTCGCCCTGACTGGTCGCCCCCTCCCCGCAGGAGCAGTACACGAAGCCGTCGACGCCTTTCTGCTGGAGGCGCATCCCGAACCCCAGCGCGGGCAAAAACTGCGCGCCCACCGACGACGAGGTCGTCATCACGCCCCGTTCCTTCAGTCCGAAGTGTTCGGGCATCTGGCGGCCGCCGCTGTTGGGGTCGTCTTTTTTGGCCAGGTGCGCCAGCAGGCCCTGCCGAGGCGTCATGCCCAGCGAGAGCGCCATGCACAGGTCGCGGTAGTAAAAGCAAAAGCGGTCGTCCCCCTCGGGGCCGGGGCGCGCGTGCATCCCCAGCGCCGCCTGCGCCCCCTCGTGCCCCGCGCAGCCGATGTGAAAGTGGCCGCGCCCCTGCTTCAGCAGCGTCATCATCTTCTCGTCGAGCCGCCGCGAGAGCAGCATCGTGCGGAAGGCGTCTTTGAGCACGTCCGCCTCGAAGTCGCCGGGGCCCCGGAAGTCGATCTCCAGGTCGCCTTCGTAGCGGACGGGGCGGTCGTCGGTGGAGGGGCCGCCGGGCTGGCCGTTCTGCCCGTCGGCGGGCGTGTCGATGCCTTCGCCGGAAAATGCCTGCTGAACGTCGCCCTGGGCCTGGGAGGAAGAGTCTTTCATGAAACGGGGCGCGGCTGTGAAAAATTCAGCGCAAAGCACGGAGAAAGCAGTGGAGAAGCGTTTCCCGCCTTCGGAGCGAATGAAGCGCTTCCAACCTACAAAAGCAACGGGCGAAAATGGAAGGGCGGGCGGCGCAAACCGCAGTCGCAACCTCCGCTCGCCGACCGGTCAGTCCTCGGCCATGCGTTCGGCCGCGCGGAGGGCGCCGTAGGCGTTTACCACGCCGCCGGTGCGCGAGAGCGCCCCGAAGCGCACCATGGCGCCGCCGCTGCCGCCGCTGCCCGGACGCTGGACCATCGTGTCGGCGTAGTCGGTGGTGGAGGCCAAGAGCGCCTCTTTGACCTGCGCGGCCGACAGCCCGGGGTAGTACGACATGACCAGCGCGGCCACGCCCGAGACGATGGGCGCGGCGAGGCTCGTGCCCTGGTTGCGCCCGTAGTTGTTGCCGGGGCGGGCGGTTTGCAGCTGCGCGCCGGGGGCGAAGAGGTCCACCTGCTTCTGGCCGTAGTTGGAAAACGAAGCCGCCAGCAGGCTGTCTCCCTCGGCGGTGGAAGCGCCCACCTCGATCCAGTGTGCGGCCGCGCCGCCGCCGGCGTACTGGTCGGTCGGGAAGGTGTCGGTGGTGTCGTTGTCGGCGCCTTCGTTGCCGCCGGCGTGCACCATCAGGACGCCTTGCTCGTCAGCGTACTGCACGGCGGCGTCGACGACCTCTTTGCGCGGGGAGTAGCCCTTGCCGAAGCTCATGTTGATGATGTCTGCGCCGTTCTCGGTGGCGTAGCGGATGGCGTTGGCCACGTCCTTGTCGCGCTCGTCGCCGCCGGGGACGGTGCGCACCGGCATGATCTTGACCGCATCGGCCACGCCGCGAATGCCGACGTCGCCGGAGCGCTCGGCGGCGATGAGGCTGGCGACGGAGGTGCCGTGCCCCGGCTCGGGGCCTTCGATGTCGGGGTTGCCGTAGAGGCGCTCGGTAGGGTCGGAGTAGTCGTCGCCGACGATGGGGCGCGGGTTGAAGTCGGGGTCCATGCCGTACTTGAGGCGCGTGCGCAGCCGCTCTTCGGCCTTGCTGATGTCCTGGGCGACCGCCTCGACGGTAGTCGCGCCGGCCCCCTGAAGAAGCTGCGTGAATGCGCGGGCGGCCTGTTGCGCGCGCGCATCGGCGTCGGGGCCGAGGTTCTGAAGGCGTTCGACCGTGAGCGGGGCGTCCCCCGCCGTGGCGCTTTCCAACAGCGGGCGCGCCTGCTCGACGAAACCGGCGATCTTCTGGATGCGCTGGTGGCGCGAGGAGAGCTTCTGCTTCTTTTTCTGAAACGCCTTTTTGATCTTGCGATACCGCTCGTATTCGTCGCGCGCCTCGCCGCTGAGCGTGTCGGGGGCGGCGCCGTCGTACCGCGCTCGCAGGTCGGCGTAGATGCGCGTCAGCTCGTAGGTGTCGTGCTGGACGTTCTCTCCGTCGGGGCCCCCGAGGTAGTTCCAGCCGTGCACGTCGTCGACGTAGCCGTTCTGGTCGTCGTCGCGGTCGTTGCCGGGCGTCTCGTCGCGGTTGGTCCAGAGCACCTCGTCGAGGTCTTCATGGTCGGGGTCGATGCCCGAGTCGAGGACGGCCACCACGACGGTGTCTTTCGGCGCGCGCCCTTCGAGGAAAGCGTAGGCGCGCTCGGTGCCGATGCCGGGCGAGCCGCCGTCGCTGGCTTCCGCGTGCTGCCAGTCGGTGGGGAGCTGGCCGGGGGCGGCGTCTTCGGAGGCCGGCTGCTCCGATTCGTCGGAGGACCCCGGCCGATCCGGCTCGTCGGGCGCGGTCGGGGCGTCTCGCGAGTCGGCGGGGGGCTTTTCTTCGGCGGCCGGCGGCGGAGCCGGGTTGGGCGAGGTGGTCTCGCGGGAGGTCGAGCAGCCGGCGGCCATCACGAGAAGCAGCGCCAGCAGAAACGACGAGAGACGGCGGGGCGGGGTCATGACGGAGCAGTTCGGGGAAAAGAACGACAGCGAAACGGCCGCGGCTCGGAGAGGGGAACGAGTGAGCCGTGCGGGCTTGCTTTTCCTAACGGAGCGACCGCGCAAAAGTTATACTCCCGCTCGCTCCTTTACGCCTCGACCGTTTGGGCTTCCGGCTTCGCCTCCGGGGCGTGCGGCAACTCGAACCAGAAGCGCGTGCCGCGCCCCCTGGTGCTTTCGACGTGGATGTCCTCGCCGTGCGCCTGGAGGATCTGCTGCGTGATCGAGAGGCCCAGTCCCGTGCCGCCGCTCTTGCGCGCGCGGTCGGGCTCGACGCGATAGAAGCGCTCGAAGATGCGTTCGAGGTGGTCCTCGTCGATCCCCCGCCCGGTGTCGACCACTTCGATGCGCACTTTATCGAGGCGGCGGCGAATGCGGCAGCGCACCGTCCCTTCGGGCGTGTAGGAAATGGCGTTGTCGATCAGGTTGGTCAAGACCTGACGGATGCGCGAGCGGTCGGCCTGCACGTAGACGGGCGCGTTGTCGGTTTCGAGGGCGAGGCCCTTCTCTTCGGCCTTGGGCCGCAGCATGTCGCTGACCTCGCGCACGAGGTCTTGCAGCTCGAAGGTGCCGGCCTGGATCAGGTCTTCGCGGTACTCCAGCTTGGCAATGTCGATCAGGTCGTCGAAGAGCGTCTGCAGGCGGTGCAGGTTTTTGAGCGCCTTTTCCGCGTACTTTTTGCTCTGGTCGGGGGGAAGGCTCGGGGAGGAGAGCGCTTCGAGGTAGCCGCCGATGGCGTGGATGGGGTTGCGCACCTCGTGGCTGACGTTGCCGATGAACTCGCTCTGCAGCTGCGTGAGGCGTTCCAGCTCATCGATTTTTTCGCGGAAGGCGTCGGAGGCGCGGTTGAGGCTCTCGGCCAGGTCCTGGAACTCTGCGGCGCGCGAGTCGATCTCGATTTTGCCTTCGAAGCGGCCGAGCCCCACCGCGCGCGCTGAGTTGCGAATGCGCTTCAAGGGGGTGACGACCTGGTAGGTCGCCAGCCAGCTGCCCAGCAGCGCCAGCACCAGCGCCATGCCCATGCCCACCACCAGCACCGTCTGCGTGCGGTCCACCAGCGCGTAGAGCGGCGGCTCGGGCTGGCCGATGCGCACCGTCAGGTTCGAGCGTGGGCGGTAGAGGGTGACGTAGAACATCTGCTCTCCGTCGGGTCCCTCGCGCACGCTGTAGCGCGCCTTTTCGGCCTCCATCGCGTCAGCCTCTTCGTCGGTGAGCGGTTCGTTTTGACGAAGGAGGCGTCCGGAGCGCACGTCCCAGCGCACCGTGTCGGCGTCGGCGACGGTGATTTGCAGGTTCGTCAGTTGGCCGATTTCGCGGATGAGCGCGCGCCGCTCGCCGGGACGCTCCGCGCGGTCGATCTGGGCGGCCACGCGCTTGGCCTGTGCGTAGAGCATCTCCTGGGTGGCCGTGCGCGTCTGGCCCTGGAGCACCAGCGTCACGTAGAGCCCCACCGCCACGACCGCCATGCCCACAAACAGGGCAAACGTGAGAAACATCCACGTCTGCGTCGCCGCGCGCGGCGGGAAAATCCAGCGCCAGAGTCGTTTCAGGAAACGCATACGAGGTTCTCGGACGCTGTACCAGTTCGCAGCGCCGTGCCGACGGGGCGGTCGCGGGAGGGGGGGTTCTCGTCGTGCTGACGACGCCAGTCATGCAACAACGCCCGCCCTTCCAAACTCAGGAAGACGCCTCGGCAGAGGATTCTTCTTCCTCTTCCACAAAGCGGTAGCCCACGCCGCGCACCGTCTGGATGTGCTTGGCGAAGTCGTCGAGCTTCTCGCGCAGGTTTTTGATGTGGGCGTCGACGGTGCGCTCGGTGACCATCATGGCGTCCTTCCAGATCGTTTCCAGCAGCTGCTGGCGAGTGAACGCCTTGCGCGGGTGGCGCACCAGGTAGCGCAAGAGCTCGAACTCGGTGAGCGTCAGCCCCAGGTCTTCGCCGCCGAGGGTGGCGCGGTACTCGTCCTCGAAAATCTTGAGGTCTTTCACCTCGATGGTCTGGCTTTCCTCCACGCCGCTGCGTCGGAGGACGGCCTTGACGTGCGCCACGACGATCTGCGGAGAGACGGGCTTGGTCAGATAGTCGTCGCCGCCCATCATGAGGCCCTGCACCTGGTCTTCTTCCTCGCTCTTGGCACTGAGGAAGACGATCGGAATCTGCTCGGTTTCCACGCGCGAGCGCAGCTTCTCGCACACTTCGTAGCCGTCGAGGCCCGGCAGCATGATGTCGAGCACGATGATGTCGACGTCGGGATTGGCCTTTTTGAGGGCTTCTTCGCCGTCGTAGGCCTTGAGGACGCTGTATCCTTCCTGCTGGAGGAAGTGACTGACGACTTCGACGACGTCTTCTTCGTCGTCGACGACGAGGACGTTGTGGGTGAGTGAACGAGAAGAAGGAGAAAGAAGGCGCGCGGAGGCCCCAGCGATCCGTTCGCGCAAGACGGTGTGTTAACCTAAAGATCATCGAAAGATAACACAAGCGATTATGAACGCGAGCGCCCGGCGTTCCATTCCGGATGCGTTCGCGGCCCTGCACGTTTACCGCGCCCCACGCGGATCAGTGTGCCGTCGAGGCCGCTTCCAGCGAGCGGCGGGCGGTCGCTTCGCCGTTGGTGGCCGTTGGCCGGGAGGGCGTTTGCGCAACCGCCTCGCTGTCGTGTTCGGTGGTTTCCTTCCTCGTTTCATTCTCGTCAGCGGCCGCTTCGTTTCCGTCGAGGGCGTCGGCCGTTCGGCGTGGAACGTGACCGATGACGCCTTCGCTGGGCGCTTCCTCGCCGACGTAAAAACGCGGAACGCGGCCCCGCACGCGCGTCACGACTTCATAGGCAATCGTCTCGCTCCAGTCGGCCACGTCTTGCACGGAGGGTCCGCCGTCTGGGCCGAAGAGCACGACCTCATCGCCGACCTCGGCGGGCGGGGCGCTCTCCGGCGGGCCGAGGTTCACCATCATCAGGTCCATGCAGATGCTCCCGACGACCGGAAAGCGGCGCCCGCGAATGCTCACTTCGGCGCGGCCGGAGAGCAGGCGCGTGTAGCCGTCGCCGTATCCGCAGCCGACGGTGGCCAGGCGCACCCGTTCCGGGGCCGTCCAGGAACGGTTGTAGGACACGGTTGCGCCTTCATCGACGGTTTTGAGGTGCGTGATTTTCGACGTGAACCGCATGGCGGGGCGCAGGTCGTCCCCCAGCGCCTCGCGCACGCTGGGGGGAAAGCGCGCGAGGCCGTAGAGGGCCAGCCCGCAGCGCACGAACGTGGGGTCGAGCCGGCGAAAGCTTTCTGCGAAGTGCAGCATGGCGGGCGTGTTGGCGGCGTGGACGCGCCCATTGGGGAGCGGCCCGGCCGAGTCGGCGGCTTCCTGCAAGATGCCGAGCTGGCGCCGCGTAAATGCCTGCTGCTCCGGGTCGTCGGCCGAGACGAAGTGCGTCCACAGCCCGGCCACCTCCACGCCGTCGGTGCGGCGCAGGCGGCCTGCGATGCCGGCGGCCACTTCCGGTTTGTTGCCGAGGCGCTCCATGCCGGTTTCGACCTTGACGTGGGCGCGCAGAGGCGGTTCGGAGGGCGGGCGCTGCTCGGCCAGTTGGACGAGCGCGCCCGCGACGGCTTTCGAGCAGACGTTCACGTCCAGTTGGTAGCGCGCGTAGGCGGGCAGGTGCTCCGGCAGGGGGGCCTCGAAAACCAGGATGGAGGCCTCGATGCCCGCCTCACGCAGGCGGACGGCCTCTGACACGCGCGCCACGGCGAAGTGCTCGACGCCTTCGTCTTGCAGGGCCTGCGCGACGCGGACGGAGCCGTGCCCGTAGGCGTCGGCTTTGACGACGGCCATCAGCGCGGCGGTCGGGGCGGTGCGGCGCTGGATGAGGCGCGCGTTGTGGCGCACCGCGTCGAGGTCCACCGTCGCGGTCGTGGGCGTGAGAAGGGTGGGGTCGGTCGTCGGGGAGGCAGTCGCAGGAGCGGGCACGGCGCAGGCGGGGATGGAAGAAACCTTCTGCGAAAGAGCAGAAGACGCACATGCAAGGATGATACCTAACCTGCCGACTGGAGGGCCGTTCGCCGCGGTGACGGGAGCGCGTTAACCGACCGTTGCAAGCGGGGCGTGACACGTGATGCGTGACGCGTGATGCTGCTGGTCTACAAGCGTCGAAAAAGTATTCGAGCGTCGCGCTTTCTGGACGGTCCTGCCGGTAGCATCGAGACGCAAACGTTTCGAGTTGCCGTCATCACGCATCACCCCCCCTCCGGCCAGCAAAAGCCCATCGCCAAAGCAGCCGCATCTCACAAACAAGAGGGCGCTCGCCCTAAAACAACACCTGCGCCTGCACGACGAGCAGATGCGGGTCGGCGTCATCGAGGCGCGTGGAGTAGGCCAGCGTGAGGCGCTGGCGCTCGTAGGGGCGGCCGCGCAGGGCGCTCACGCTCAGGCTCGCCCCGGCCGAGACGTAGTCTACCGCGTCGTCGTCGCGGTCCAGGGCGGGGTCGTAGCGCTCGACGCGCGCCAGCAGCTCGGCGCTCCGGTCGAAGAGGCCCACCGCCCCGAGCAGCGAAGCGCCGAGGGCGTGCTGATCGAATGCGCCATTGCCCGCCGAAAGCGTTTCGTAGCGCGTGCCGATGAGGTCGGCCTCGAGGCGCACCGGCTGGCTGCCGGGGCGCGGCCCCCAGTAGAGGTGCCCCGAGTAGCTGGTGTAGCTGCGCGCCCCGTCCGAGAACCGATTCGGGGGCGGAGTCGAGGCGGCGTTGCGCGCGGCGTTGCGCCCGATGAAGCCGCCGACCTCCACGCCCTCCAGCGCGGCGGGCCGCCACGCTCCGTAGGCAGCGACGGACAGGCCGCGCGTGGCCAGACCGCCGGTCGGGTCGCCGGTGATGTCTTCGCGGAAGTTGCCCAGGGCGCGGCTCCAGTTGCCGTTGCCGTTGTAGAGGCCGGCCCGTGCGGTGACGCGGTCGGTTTCGTAGAGCGCCTCCAGCCCGAAGTCGCGCCCGCTGTTGCCCAGCGTGGCGTCGCCCCAGCGCCGGGCGATGGCCGGGCGGGCCGTCAGGTCGATGTGCTTGTGCGAGGTGAGTTTTGCGGCGCGCGGCTGGGCGGCGGCGAGGCGCCCCAGGCGCAGCCGAAGCGCGTCGGGGAGGTCGTAAAAGAGCAGCGCGTCGAGCAGCCCGACCGTCGTCCCCCCGGCGGCGAGCTGAACGTAGACGCCGGTGCGTCCCGCCAGCGTGGCCTCGAAGCGCAGCCGCGCGCGCCGGATTCCGAAACCGACGCGGTCGGGGGCGTCCGCGCCAGGGTCGGCTGTGACGAACGTGCGCCCGTAGCTGAAGCGCGGCTGGAGCGTGCCGCCGAGGGCCAGGTCCACGTCCGGGCGTGCCGGGGCGACGGTGCTGGTGTCCTCCTGGGCGCGTGTGGGGGCG
>PXTX01000012.1 GCA_003023275.1 Bacteroidetes bacterium SW_4_67_19 | reverse complement strand
GGATCCTGTTTTACGCCGAACAGGGCGCTATCACGCCCGCTGCGTTCCGACCCCGGATCACGTTCTTCGTGTTCATCGCGCTCATCATCGGCGGTGCTGTCGTCAGCGCGGTCGGCCCGGCCGGCGGCCTCGCGCGCTGCTGTGCGCACGGTGGGGTTCGGGTGGCGCGTGGCTGCTTCCACGGCGTCGCGGAGCGCCGGCGCGCCGTCGTCGTTCGGCGCCTTCGCCTCCCGGAGCGCGAGCGCGGCCAGCTCGGGGTCGCCGCTGCGCTCGATCAGATAGATGAGCGCGTCGCTCCAGCGGTTCATTTCCGGCAGCCCGAAGAGGCCGGGCGCCTGGTCGGCGGCGCGGCGGCCGTCGGGATCGTCGAGGAGGGGCAGCAGGTCGCGCTTGAGGTCCCACTCCAGCACGTTGTCGAGAAACTCGAGCGCGCTGGAGCGCAGCGCCGCGTTTTCGCTGGCGAGGCCGCGGTAGGCGTTGTGCAGGTCGTCCTGGCGGTAGCGCAGGCCCAGCAGGCGGCACAGGCGTTCGAGGCTGCGGCGGCGCGCGGCGCGCAGGGTGTCGGCGCCGAGGGCAGCGGCGGGGGCGGACGAGGGGGCCTCCGAGACGGAAGCCTCTGGGGCGGCGGGGCGCTGGCGCAAGCGGTGCAGCACCTGCCCGAGTGCTGCGTAGCGCGCCGCTTCGCCGCGCACGGCCTCGCGGACCGGCTCTTCGGGGAAACGCAACGGCGGGCTGCCGCCTTCGGTATTGCTGTTTTCGGAGGCGCTGTCTCCGCGGTCATCGCCGGGGGCGCCTTGTTTCTGGCGGAGGCGGCTCAGCGCGCGCACCACTTCGTGCCAGACCGGCACGGGGACGCGCCCGCGGCTCAGGAGCAGCACGTCGACGGCCGCCTGTGTGCCTTCCATCGCCAGCACGCCGGGGAGGCGGCGGCGCAGGCGCTCGTCGGTCTGCTCGTCGGTGAGGTAGTCGTAGAGGGTGCCCTGGATGCGCGCCCCGAAGGCGGCGAGGGAGCGGCGCGCCTCGTTCTGGCGCTCTTCGCTGCGCTGGAGCCGCTCGAGGAGGGGCGCCACGAAGGCGCGCTCGCCGGTCTGCCCGGCGCTTTTGACGGCGCGCTCGGCGACGGCGGGCGCCGGGTCGTCCATGAGGCGAGTGAGCATCTCGTCGCGCCCGTCCCACTCCACCACGCCGAGCGCGCGGGCCACCTCCAGGCGCGCCTCCTCGGCGGCCTCGCCGTCCGAGTAGGTGACGAGCTCGCGCAGGAGCGGCTCGGTAAGCAGGGCGCGCTCCTCGGGGCCGCCGTCTTTGGCGATCAGGCCCACGGCGGCGGCGCGCACGCGCAAGTCGTCGTGGTTGAGGCCCTGCTGCAAGAGCAGGTGGCTCGCCCCGTCCGCGAGGTTGCGGTACAGGTAGCGCGCGGCCTCCAGGCGCACCTCGGCGTCGGGGTCTTCGAGGTGCACGGCGACGGCCTCGGCGTGCCCTTTCACTCCCGCCTGGCGCAGCAGCCGAATGGCGCGGCGGCGCACTTCGGCCATGCGGTGGTCCAGAAGCTGCCGGAGCGCCTCGACCGGCAGGGCGGGAGGCGCCGAACGCGCGTCCCCGGCGTCCTCGCCTTTTGTTTTCCGCTCTGCTCCCTCGCAGGCGGCCTCCAGTCGCTTCAGGCCCTGCACGACCTCGGTCCCGCTCCGGCTCGACAGCGACTGGCGCACCTCATCGAAGGTCATCGCGCGCCGCGCCGGCGGGCGGGACGGGTCGTCGTCGGGCGCTTGCTCGTCGCCGTCCTGGCTCAGCACCTCGCGAAACTCGTTGATGTAGGAACTGCGTGCCCAGACCACCAGCCCCACCCAGACGGCCAACAGCCCCAGCACGACCACGCTCAGCCCCTCCACCGTCACGCCCGCCACGAGCGTGAGAAAGAGCAGAAGCAGGCCGCCCAGCCCCTGCATCCCCTGGTCGAAAAAGAGGTCGATGAAGACCTTGACGCGCTTTTTCTTTTCCAGATCGACCGGGACGAACAGCAGCTCGCGGCCCGTCTTGTCGATGGAGTGCTTGAGGCTCTGGTCGGCCCCGCGCAGCGCCGTGGCGGCCCACAGCCCCCCAACGGCCAGCAGCCCCGCTGCTCCCAGCGCCAGGGTCAGCGGCAGGAGCGCCAGCGCCCCGCCCACCCCCAGTATTCGGATGAGGCGCGGGGCGAGGAAGACTTGCAGGAAAAACGCGATCAGCGAAACGCGCCCGTAGAAGCGCCCCATGAAGCTCGTCAGCTCTCCCTCAGCGGGAAAGGCGCTCGCGGCGACGGTCTTGAACTGGTAGTCCACGAACGTCGTCGTGACGACCGCCAGCGCGATGACGCCGATGACGAGCTGCAGGTGGCGCGAGGTGCGCAGCGTCTTGACCACTCCGAAGAGGTTGGCCGGCGCGCTCTCGGAAGGATCGCTCCCTCGGGAGGCCGCCTCGCCGCCTTCGCTCTTGCGTCGCACCCAGACGACGATCAGCGAAGACGCGGCCAACAGCCCGGCCCCGACCAGAAGCAGGTTTTCGGTGCGCATCCCCCAGCGGTCCACCAGCAGGCCCGTCACCTCCCCGCCGACGACCGCGCCCAGGATGGCGCCCACGCTCAGGAGCGGAAAGACGCGCTTGGCCTCCGCGCCGGTAAAGACCCCGTTGGCCAACAGCCAGAACTGCGACGTGACCAGGACGGCGTAGATGCTGACCCAGGCGTAGAGCAGGTAGTACACCCAGGCGCTCTGCATCTGCACGAGCCAGCGCAGCCCCAGCAGGTTGAGCACCAGAATCACCCCCACGCCGTTGACCAGGCGCGAGAGCCGCAGGCGCCGCCCGGCGCGCACGTGGAGGGCCGCCAAAGGGAGGACCGCCACCGTCGTGAGCATGAACACGAACGGCAGCTCCCGCGCCCCGATCTCATTGAGAAAGAGGCTGTCGCGCACCGGCTTGAGGAGGTACAGCGTCACCAGCAGCAGAAAATGGTACGCCGTCATCATCAGCGCCATTCTCCGCTCGCCGAAGCGCAGGCCGAAAAGCGCGGCGAGGATGCGGTTCATGCGGGACGGGGCGGCGGGGGCGCTTGCTGCTTGATAACATGTTTCAAACCGGCGTCAGGTCCGGTCGGTTCGGCAGCCTGGTAGATAGTGGATTGTAGATGGGGGATGGTTTGCGCCCAGCAGCCGCATTGCCAACGGGACCCCATCCACCGTCTACCATGTAGCGAGCCAAAGGCGCTGTGAGCGAAGCGAGGGAGTACTCTCCGGGGTGCGAGCGGACCATCTACCAGCCCGCTACGCGACCTTCTCCTCGCGCTCCCCTTCCGCCTGCGCGTCGCCGGCTTTTTCCGCAAAGCGCCGCCCGGCGAAGATGACCACCGCGATCCACGCCGCCAGCACCACGAAGCTCGCCAGCGAAAGCCAGCGCACCGCCGCGATGCTCACCAGCGCCGCGAACGTCAGGTTCAGCCCCACCGCCAGCACCTTGGCCCCGCGCTGGATGAACATGTCGATGAACGCCTTCGCCTTGTACTTCTCGTCCGGCGTGGTGGGGGTGTAGAGCGACTCCTTGGCCGACTGGTTGATCGAGTAGTTCAGCGCGTTGTCGCCGATGGAGAGCGCGGCGGCCATCCCCAGCACCGGCACCGCCAGAAAGCCCGCCGAGAGAATCAGGTCGACCACCGGCAGCACCATCAGCGCCACGCCCACGCTCCAGCGGTTCATCAGGTAGGGCGTCAAAAGCAGCTGCACGGCGATGGAGACGAGGCTGATCAGGAGGCCGTACTGCCCGAAGAAGGCGTCGATTTCCGTCCCGGCCAGCGCGGAGGTCTCGACGGTGGCCGAGAGCTGAAACTCGATGATGTTGGAGGTGACCTCGTAGAGGCCGATGATGCCGAGGATCGCCAGCAGGTACTTCGAGCGAAAGGCCAGCCGCGCCCCCTCCAGCGCCGCGCTCATCGTGCTTTTCTCGTCGGAGTCGTCCCCGGCCGCCGGCCCGTCGGCTCCGCCCGCGCGCCAGTTGACGTACCCGGCAATGACCGCAATCAGCACCATCCCGATGATGCAGCCCAGGATCAGCCCCGAGCGGCCCAGCGCCGCCGTCTCGATGCCCGTCCGCCCCACGAGCACGCTCAAGCCGCGCGCCCCTTCCATAAGCAACTCGTAGGCTGGGTAGAGCACCTCCAGGACCTCTTTCTGCATCGACTTGACGAAGGTGGCGGGATCGGCCGTGTCGAGCAGTTCGCGCGCGTCTCCCACGTCCGCCAGCACGCCCACGAAGGTGGCCCCCACGAAGCCCCCCAGCACGCCGCCGAGGCCGATCATCCCGTAGAGGCGCTTCGACTGGTCGGGGGTGTTGATGTCATTGGTGAAGGCCCAGAAGGTCGCCACCATGATCGAGTTGAACACGTCGCCGAAGATGTAGAGGCTCCAGGCTGCCGCCGGATTGGGGTCCACCACGGCCACGGCGAAGATCGCCATGAGCACACTCAGCGCCCCGCAAAAGAGGTAGACGACCTGCTGCCGCTCGAAGTGCCGCACCATCAGCGTGAAGAGTACCACCACGCCGTAGATGACGATCATGTTGAGCACTTTCGCGAGCTGCTCGACCTCGGCCCCGCCGAAGGTCATGCCCATCAGCGCGAGGGCGTCTTCTTTGTAGAATGCGATCAGCACCCCCTTCTTGACGGGCTTGAGCACCCAGAAGATGGCGATGACGAGAAAGAAAAACGCCGAGAGCGCCAGCGCGCGCGGCCACTCGCCGGGGCGAATGTCGAAAAAGCGCTTTTTGATGGCTTCGAGCATGGGCGCTCGGGGAGCGGGGGGAACGGGGGACGACGGACGGCCGTCGCTCGTCCTGCCAAGAGCGGGTTTTGCTGCCAGGCGTACCGGGCCGTCTGCGAGCCTTTGCGAAGTCTTATGGGCGGCAGGGGAGGCGCCCCTGGCACGCACCGCTTGCAAATATAAGACTGCGCACCGTCGCATTCATCACCGAATGGAAAGAGGGGGTCCCAGACGGGCCAGCGGTACTCGGCCGTCACGAGCAGGGCGCCCTCGGCCTGCCAGCGAGCCGGCACGGTGCGCGACGACGAACCGGCCGAAGCGCTGGCGCAGGGGGCGTAGGTCGTCGTTTGTTTTCGGAATCCCGGCGACGCGCGCAAATGGAGACCCGAGCCACGACCAACGAACGAACGCTCCACGAATCACGCCTCCAGCGCCGCCTTTGCCTCGCGCTGCACGGCCCGGGCGTAGGCGCCGACGAGCGCCTCTTTGAGCTGGGGGCGCGCCTGGGCGAGGCGCACGGTGCGGCGCGGGGTCGGCGCGGCGAGCGGGCGCACGCGCCGGCGCTCCGCCTCACCGAGGTACAGGGTCGCCAGGCGCGGCAGCAGCGTCAGCCCACCGGTGCGGTCGACCATCATGCGCAGCGTCTCGAGCGCGCCGCTCTCGAAGCGCACCGGGCGCGCCGAAGAGGCGGGGGTCGGCCAGCGGGTGCTCCGCCCCGACGTACCCCACGAACGACTCCTCGAAGAGCGGGCGCAGCGCCACGCCGTCTTCGTCGGTGGCGATGAGGCCGGCGTCGAGGCGGTCGGCGTCGAGCGCGTCGAGCATGTTGGCCGTCGTCATCTCCTGCACGGCGACGGTCGCCTCGGGGTGGTCTTCGGCAAAAGGGGACGAGACGAGCGGCAGCAGGTACGGCGCGAGCGTGGGAATAATGCCCAGGCGCAACTCGCCCTCCACGCGTCCCTCCGCTTCCTGGGCTACGTCGCGCAGGCGCCGGCTCTCGCGCAGCACGGCGCGCGCCCGATCGGCCACGCGCTCCCCCAGCGCCGTCGGCACCACCGGCTGGCGGCTGCGGTCGAAGAGGCGCCCGCCCAGTTCGTCTTCGAGCTTGCGCAGCTGCGCGCTCAGGGTGGGCTGGGTAACGTGGCACGCGCGCGCCGCTTTCCCGAAGTGGCGGCAGCGGTCCACGGCGGCGACGTAGCGGAGCTGGGGGAGGGTCATTGTCGAGTGTGGGGGTGTGGGGGAGGCGTTTTCTGCCGAGCCGGGCATGGGGAGCTACACTGATTGGTGTTGCTCGCCTGCACGGGAGGGAAGCAACGCGAGAGGCGTAGAGCGACTGGAAGCGTTGGCGTCGTCTGCGGATGGTTGATGGTCCGCTCCCTCCGGTCGCTCGATGGGGGATGGTTTTTTATCCAGCGGTCGCATTGCCACTCGAAAACCATCCCCCATCCACGCTCTCCAACAGGCGGAGCGTACGGGGCCGAGGCGTTCCTATACGAAAAGCGCCCCCATTCGATAAGAAAAACCTATCGTCTGATAAAAACAATTGATTTGACTTATGGAAGGCGCTTTCGTATCGTGCGTGGATGCAGCGGCGAGCGTAGTTCCGGCGTCGGCCTCCGCCTCCAGGCGCGCCGGAGCCGCCGCTGCTTTTTTTGAAACGATGCTTCTGGAGGCTGCGCTCCGCCCCTGGCTTCGGCGTTCACCGCGCGACGCATTCGTTACACGAGGCCACGCGGCGTCATGCATCGCGCGGTGCAGCGTTCCGTTTGTCTGTGGCCAAGCGTTCCTATCCTTCCCTCTTTCTTCCTCCGTTCCCATGAGCGACTCGACCGACGACCGCGCCCCCTCCGAAAACGGCGCTCACGAAAACGGCGCGCCCCGGAACGGCGCCCAGCGCAAAAAGAGCGAGCAGACGCCGCTCACCACCGCCGACGGCGCGCCCATTGCCGACAACCAGAACGCGCTGACCGCCGGCGAGCGCGGCCCCGTCCTCATGCAGGACGTGCAACTGCAGGAGCAGATCCAGCGCTTCAACCGCGAGCGCATCCCCGAGCGCGTCGTCCACGCCAACGGCAGCGGCGCGTACGGCACGTTCACCGTCACCAATGACATCACCGAGTACACCCGCGCCTCCATCTTCAGCGAAGTGGGCAGGGAAACCGAGATGTTCGCCCGCTTCTCGACGGTGGCCGGCGAGCGCGGCGCGGCCGACGCCGAACGCGACCCGCGCGGCTTCGCGCTCAAGTTCTACACCGACGAAGGCAACTGGGACCTCGTCGGCAACAACACGCCGATTTTCTTTGTGCGGGACCCGTACAAGTTCCAGATGTTCATTCACTCCCAGAAGCGCCACCCGCAGACCCACCTGCGCGACGACGAGATGCAATGGGACTTCTGGAGCCTCTGCCCCGAGAGCCTGCACCAGGTCACGTGGCTCTTCGGCGACCGCGGGCGCCCGCGCACCTACCGCCACATGAACGGCTACGGCAGCCACACCTATTCCCTCGTCAACGCCGACGGGGAGCGCACCTGGGTGAAGTTCCACCTCAAGACCGATCAGGGCATCGAGAACCTGATGGACGACGCCGCCGCCGAACTCATCGCCGAGGACCGCGAGAGCCACCAGCGCGACCTCTTCTACACCATCGAGGACGGCGACTACCCGACCTGGACGATGTACATCCAGGTGATGAGCCACGAAGAGGCCGAGCACTTCGAGTGGAACCCGTTCGACCTGACGAAGGTGTGGCCGCACGGCGACTTCCCGCTCATCGAGGTGGGCAAAATGGAGCTGAACCGCAACCCGGACAACTACTTCCACGAAGTCGAACAGGCGGCTTTCAACCCCAGCTCGCTGGTCCCCGGCATCGGCGCCAGCCCCGACAAGATGCTCCAGGGCCGCCTGATGAGCTATCAGGACACCCATCTCTACCGCATCGGGGCCAACTACCGTGACCTGAAGGTCAACCGCCCGAAGGCGGAGGTCAACAATTACATGCGCGACGGGCAGTTCGGCGGCATGAGCGAAGAGGGCACCGGGCACCCGAACTACTTCCCCAACAGCGTCGACGGCGCGCCGCGTCCGCAGCCGGAGTACAAGGAGCCGGCCTGGGACATCGGCGACGTGGAGGTCGACCGCTTCAACAGCCGCGAGGGGCACGACGACTACACCCAGGCGGGCGCCCTCTTCCGCCTGATGGACGAGGGCGAGAAGGACCGCCTGACCACCCGCATCGCCGGCAAGCTCGACCACTGCCGCTCGGAGATCGTCGAGCGCCAACTCGCGCAGTTCTACAAGGCGGATGACGACTACGGCCGCCGCGTGAGCGAAAAGCTGGAGCGCGACGCCGACGAAGACGCCCAGCTCGCCGAACGGGACCTCGGCGGCGACGGCGCGGTCGAACGCGCGGCAGCGACCCCGTAAGGCCGTGCGCCGGGCGTTCCCCGATGATGCGAGCGATGGGCGGCAACGGAAAGCGGTGGACACGCGGTCTGCTCCTTGCTATATTTCCAGACCGTGATCCCGCTTTCTCCACGCCCCCTCGCCATCGAGGCCCCCAGCACGCATGGCTCAAGAACGGCCCGGCGACTCGCCCCGCGAGACGGATGCGCCCCGCGAAGACGCTCCCGAGCCCGTGCCCACCGGCGCGGCCGCCGGCGACGGCTCGCGGGGCAACCTCGGCGGCGCGCAGGGGGCCGACGCCGCCGGGCAGCGCCGCGACTTCTTCGGCCACCCGCGCGGGCTGTCGACGCTCTTCTTTACGGAGTTCTGGGAGCGTTTCAGCTACTACGGGATGCGGGCGCTGCTGGTGCTGTACATGGCCGCCGCCGTCACCGGCGCCAACCCCGGCCTGGGCTTCAGCGACGGGCGCGCGACGGCCATCTACGGGCTGTACACGTTTTTCGTCTACGTGCTGGCGCTCCCCGGCGGCTGGGTCGCCGACAACCTGTGGGGCCAGCGGCGAAGCGTCTTCGTCGGCGGCTGCGTCATCGCGCTGGGCCACTTCACGATGGCCGGTCCGCTCGTCGGGTTGCCCGAGCAGGCGTCGTTCTTTCTGGGGCTGGTCTTTATCGTGATCGGGACGGGCCTCCTCAAGCCGAACGTCTCCTCGATGGTCGGCGAGCTGTACCCCGAGGGCGGCGCGCGCCGCGACGCGGGCTTTTCGATCTTCTACATGGGGATCAACTTCGGCGCCATCCTGGGCCCCACGCTCTGCGGGCTCCTGGGGGAAAACTACAACTGGCACTGGGGCTTCTCGCTGGCGGGCTTCGGAATGCTGCTGGGGCTGATCTCCTACAAGGTCGGCGAGGACAACCTCGGCGACGCCGGCTACCTCGAGACCGACCTCGGGGCCGACGCACTGGCGCAGCGCAGCCGGCGCTTCTGGTCGCTGGCTGCCGGCGCCGTCGCGCTGATCGTGGCGTTCGCTTTCTTGATGAGCACCGGCGTCATCGGTCTCTCGCTCGAGTCCCTGGCGCACTACCTGGGCTACGCCACGGTCGTCATCGCGCTGGGCTTTTTCGCGTTCATCATTTTCTTCGGCGGGCACACGACGCACGAGAAAAAGCAGCTCGGCGTCATCCTCTGGCTTTTCATTCTCGCGGCGCTCTTCTGGAGTGGCTTCGAGCAGGCCGGCTCCTCGCTCAACCTCTTCGCCGAGCGCGAGACCGACCGCATGTTCGGCCCCTACGGCTGGCTCGACGGCGCGCTGACCGTTCTCCCGGCCGCGCTCATCGCGCTCCCGCTGGGCTACGTGAGCCTGCGCGTCTTCTCCCGCAAGAACCTGTGGTGGGTCGGCAAGGCCGGCGTGGCGGCGCTCTCGCTGCTGGTGATTGGCTTCACGTACTATATTTCCCTGCAAGTGACGGTGGAGTGGCAGATGCCCGCGAGCATGCTTCAGAACATCAACCCGCTCTTCATCGTGACCCTCGCGCCGGTCTTCGGCTTCGGGTGGACGTGGCTGGCCGCGCGCGACGCCAATCCGTCGATCCCGGTCAAGTTTGCGCTGGGCCTCTTCGGGCTGGCGGCCGGCTTTTTCGTGATTAGCTGGGGCGCGGCCAACGCCAGCGGGCCCAACTCCGTCGCGCCGGCGTGGCTGGTGGTCACCTACTTTCTGCACACCTGCGGGGAGCTTTGCCTCTCGCCGGTGGGCCTCTCCTCGATGACGAAGCTGGCCCCGGAGAACCGCGTGGGCCAGATGATGGGCATGTGGTTCGTCGCCGCCGCGCTGGGCAACCTGATGGCGGGCCTCGTGGCCGGCCGGCTCGAAACGCTCCAGCCGGGCAGCCTCTTCTTCACGGTCGCGCTCATCATCGGCGGGGGCGGGATGGTGGCGCTGCTGGCTTCCCCCTTCGTGAAGCGCCTGATGGGGGACGTGGAATGAGTTCGAGGGTGCGGGGGGCAGAATATCGGACGTTTTTCAGCAAATGTAGGGGCACGACGTGTCGTGCCCGGCCTCAATGCAGACGCCTGCACGAGAGGAAACCGCGACCGACATCGCTGTGGAGCGCTTGCCACACGGGGAGGGCCTGGACCTGCCGGAGGCGGCGACCGCTCGCAGCGCCGGCCTCGACCTGCGCGCGGCCGTGCCGCAAGGCGACCCGGTAACGCTGCCTCCCGGCGACCACGCCCTGCTGCCGACGGGACTCAAGATTGCGCTCCCGCCCGGCACCGAGGGCCAGGTGCGCCCCCGCAGCGGGCTGGCGCACGAGCACCGCGTCACCGTGCTCAACAGCCCCGGCACCATCGACAGCGACTACCGGGGCGAGATCCAGGTGCTGCTCATCACATGTGCCCGTGCGCTTCACGCCGGTCGAGACGCTGGAAGAAACCGAGCGCGGCGCCGGCGGCTTCGGCTCGACGGGGCGGCGGTAGGGCTTCGCGGTTTCGCGGTTGCGGGTTTACTACGCTTCGCTCCGTCAGTCGCGCTTCGCGCCGTTCGTCGCTTCATCGGCCCTGGCGGACGCGCTTTCCGAAACGAGGCGGGCGATCTGGTCGTTCTTTCCGGTGATGAGATGCGCGAGGTGCGGTTCGACTTCAACGATCCGTCTCCGCACGACCATCCGCACATGCACGTCATCGACTACAAGCAGATCAAAACCAACAAGATTCCCGATCCCAACCGACGCCTCTGGCCATCCGATGTCCCGAAACGCTGAAAACGAAACCGCCGAGTCATATAGCATGGTGCAAGAGTGCGTGAACTCGTTTGCGTCGAAAGAGCGTCCTGATGGGGGACGCGACATCCAGATCGAGGTGCCAGAGCGCTTTGCCGATCTGTGGCTGGTGAAGCTGGGCGAACTGCGTGCGACGATGGAGGAAATCCGCGAGTACGAGCCGGAAGGAGCAAAGGCGGAACGCTGAGGACGGACGAAACGGCGTGTGCACGCCCATTTCTCGAAGCAGCGCAGAGCGGTGACACAGCGCTGTCACCGGCGGCCCGTAGCTTGCAGGGCAGCATCTTCTCCCGATTTGCCTCGCAAGCCAAACGAAGCGCCATGACTCAGTTTGAAGCCATCGTCGAGTACGCCGGAAAGCGCGTCAACGTCAAAAGCGACTCTTTCGAGGAGTTGCACGCCGCGCTCGCCGGCATCGAGGAGCTCAACCAGGACGCCGAGTACCTGCGGCGCGAACAGGACATCGACGACGTGATTCCCGTCTACCGCCGCGACGACGACGACAACGAGTACTTCGGCCTCCAGGACCGCCGCTCGCGCAAAAACGTCACCTACGGCACCAAGCGCGGCGAGCGCAACGGAGCGCAGCAGCAGAACGGATCGCGGCAACATGGCGCGCCCCAGGCCCAGCAGCGCGCCGAGCGCCAGCACGCCGAGCGCCGCCGCCGCGAGATACGCGAACGCGAGGAGGCGCGCGCGCCGGCCTCCGGCGACGACCTGCCGTTTTGAGAAGCTGTCAGCCGTCAGCGGCCGAAGGTCATTCCCCTGCGGGGGTTTTCGGGCCGCACGGTTGTTTGCAAAAAAGCTCCCGTGCCATGCCTTCCGACGACTACGAAGGCGCGTCTACGCTGGCACGCTCTGCGCCGGCGAAGATCAATCTGGGTCTGCACGTCCTGCGCCGCCGCCCGGACGACGGCGACCACGACATCGAGACCGTGCTGCTGCGTATCGGCTGGGCCGACCGGCTGACGGCCCGCCCGGCGCGCGACTTCGCGTTTACCTGCTCCGACCCGTCCCTCCCGACCGGCGCGGAGAACCTGTGCGTCGAGGCGGCGCAACGGCTCGCCGAGGCGTTCGACGTGGAGCGCGGCGCGGCGCTGCACCTCCAGAAGCGCGTGCCCTACGGCGCAGGGCTGGGGGGCGGCTCCAGCGACGCGGCCGCGACGCTGCGCCTGCTCGCGGAGCTCTGGGCCCTCGATGCGCGCCCCGAGCGCCTGCGTGCCCTCGCCGCCGAGATCGGCGCGGACGTGCCGTTTTTCTTGCAGGACGCGCCCGCCGCGCTCGCGACTGGGCGCGGCACGCACCTCCAGCCCCTTCGCACCGCCGAGACGGGCGCTCCGTATCGCCTGCCCTTCGCGCTGGTCGTCGT
>PXTX01000011.1:16727-18817 GCA_003023275.1 Bacteroidetes bacterium SW_4_67_19 | reverse complement strand
GTGAGGTCGCCGGCCTCCAGGCGCGCCAGGTCGAGAATCTGGCGAACGAGACGCAGCAGGCGTCGGGCGTTGCGCTCGATCAAATCGAACTGCTCGCGATCCTCATCGCCGAGGTGATCGCCGAGCCGGGCGCGCAGCTTGCCGAGCGGGCCCAGGATGAGCGTGAGCGGCGTGCGAAACTCATGGCTGAGGTTGGCAAAGAGCCGGTCTTTCTGCTCCTTCATGGCGCGCAGGCGGCGGCGCGAGGCGTCGAGTTCGCGCGTGCGATCGGCAAGGTTGGTCCGGGCGGCCTCCAGGAGCTGCACCCAGTGCTCGATGGTGTCCGGCTCGGCAAGCGCTGCGGTCGAGGGGGCCCCGCTGTTCTCACTCGAGGTGTTCTCACTCGAGGTGTTCTCATTCGAGGTGACGGGCGCATCGGGAGCGGAGGGCGCGGCGGCTTCGAGCAGTTCAGCTTCCATGTCGCGGGCGCGGTCTTGCGCCTCGCGCAAGAGGCGCAAGCTGCGCGGGCGCTCCGCGCCACCCGGCCCAGAGCAGCACGGGCCGCACTGGCAGCCAGCGGGCCGGGTGGCTGGCCGGCAGGGCGGCCACGAGCACCAGGGCGCCGGCGAGGGCTCCCCCTTGCATGCCGAAGCGCCGGAGGGCCGCCCCGCGCAGACCGTAGCCGAGGATTTGATCCGGGCGGGCGGCGCGCATCCAGGGGTGCACCCGGGGCCAGAAGAGCAACAGCAGCACGGGCGTCAGCGCGGCGAGGCCGGCGGCGGAGCGCAGGGCGGCGCGCAGCACGGGAGCGCTCAGGAGCGAACCGCTCAACGAAGAGATGCCCAAGAGCGCCGCGCCGCCGCTTTCGAGCACGCCCGAGGCGAGAGCGAGCAGCAGGACGGCGGCGACGAAGTGCCCGGCCACGCCCGGCCCGGCGGGGTTGAGGCGCGTGAGGCGTGGGCGCACCCAGCGGGCCGCCCCGGCGTACAGCACGGCCGTCAGCACGGCTTTTCCCAGGAGCGCCGTCAGCGGGCCGGGGGCGCTCGCCAGCAGCTCGGCCACGGCCACGACGGGGGCGGCCGTCCACCCGTAGAGCAGCACGAAGGCGAAGTGCAGCCCGTCGGCGGGGCGCCAGAGCGCCGGCGTAGGCGTCAGAAAGCGCTCCATGCCCACCGCGAGCGCCAGGTAGACGGCGCCCCCGACGGCGGCAGAGAGACAAGGGGCGCTCCGGGTTTTTTTTTCGAGGCGTCGTCGTCGGTCGCGGCGTCAGTGCTGGAGCCGGAGGACGCCGGGGAGCACCTCGAAGGTGGCCGGAAGACGTCCCACCGGCTCGCCGTCGAGGTCGAGCGGGACGACGTCGGGGCTTTCGGCGGTGAGGGTTTCGCCCCGGAAGGCAGCGACCTTGTCGAGCGGGAGGTGCGCGCCGGCGTAGAGCTTGCGCATGTAGTGCGGAAAGCGAATGAGGCTAAAGTCGCCCACGACGATCGCATCGAGGCGGCCGTCGTCGAGCGCGGCGCGCGGGGCGATCTCCAGCCCGCCGCCGTAGAAGCGCCCGTTGGCGACGGCGAGACTGCGCACGCGGTAGCACCCGGCGGGTTGCCCGTCGACGGTCAGGGTGACGGGCCGGCAGCGGTAGTCGCGGATCACGCGCACGATAGCCCACAGGAAGCGAAGGCGCCCGCTCACCCAGGCAGGCGCGTTCGAGGCATGCACGCGCCGGCTGACGTCCGCTCCCATCCCCAGCGAGGCCACGTTGAGGAAGTGGCGCGTGCGCTTCCGGTCGGCGTCGGTCCGGTCGGCGTCGGTGGTGAAGCACGCGCGCCCTACGTCCACGCGGCGCACGTCGGCGCGGCGCAGCCGATGCGCGACGGCGGCAACGGGCTCGCCGGGCGCACCGGTGGTGCGGCGAAAGTCTTCGCCGGTGCCGCAGGCCACGGGCGTGAAAACGGCCTCGGGGTTGATGGGCGGCCCGCCGTCTTCTGCGAAAAACCCGTCGACCACTTCGCCGAAGGTCCCATCTCCGCCGACGGCGAGGATGCGGTCGCAGCCGTCGCGGAGCGCTTGGCGAGTCAGGCGGGTGGCGTGGCGGGGCGTGTTCGTGTGTCTCGTTT
>PXTX01000011.1:4295-16703 GCA_003023275.1 Bacteroidetes bacterium SW_4_67_19 | reverse complement strand
CACTTCCGGGGGGCGTCTCCGCCGTCGGCTGCCGGATTGACAATCGCGCGCGTCCGCGAGAACGCGCTCGCCCGCGAGGAAAAGCGATGAGGCGGCATGGCAAAAACGCGACGAACGTGTTACGAAAACAGGCGAGAGCCAACATAGCGTCGAGCTCCTTTTCGGTCAAGAGCGCTTGCGATCACGACTTCGAGAAGGACCGAAACAGCCCCAGCACGCGCCCGATGGGGTGGCAGCCGGGGGCGTCGGGCGGGAACGTCTCCTTGGTATAGTGGGAGTTGGTGGGGCGCAGGTGCATCTTGCCGTTGGCAAAGAGGAAGCGCCGCGCGCGCAACTCCTCGCCGACGAGGAAGGCGGCGGGGGCGCCGTTCGAGAGGTCGCGCGCGCGACACTCCTCGATAATCAGGAAGTCGCCCTTGCGAATGCCGTCGCCGTTCATGCCGTCGTCGCCGGCGCGGCCGACGAGGCAGGCGTCCGGGTCGCTCGCTTCGTGCAACAGGCGCGGGTCCACCGCGAGGTAGCTGCTGGGGCGGCGGCGCAGCCGGTCGGGGTGGTCGGAGGGGGTGCGGCTGACGACGGGCAACTCCGGCGGCCCGGCGCCGACGGCGAAGGGATCCGGTTCCTCTTCGACGAGGCTGAGGCCGCGCGCGGCGTGCGGCTCGCGTTCGACGTAGCCTTTTCGTTCCAGGACGTCGAGGAGCTTCGAGACGCCGTTGGTCGAGCTGATGTCGAGCGCGTCGCCGATCTCGCGCAGGGTCGGCGGTTTGCCTTCGTCACGCACGAACGCGCGGATGAACTCGTAGCCTTCGTTCTGGCGCTGGGTCAGGCGGTCTGTCACGGTCGGGGGTGGTGTGTTTGTGTTTGGAGTGTTGTAGGGGTTCTTGGGAGGCGCGCACATAAGGGAAACGCCGCAGGTAAAATAGGGGGTGGTGAACACTTTTTCACCCTCCCTTTCCTAGTGGTGAACACTTTTTCACCTTTCCGGCCAGAGGCGTTCGAGAGGGCTCCGAAAAGGTATGTGCACATGCCTTAGACAACCGCTGCGAGCAAAGTTAAAGCCGGATTATGGGGGGTGAGTGCTTGACTTCTCCCCGCTATCCCGTACCTTGTAAGCCGCGTGGGGAAAAGTGGGGGATCTGCCCAACGCCTCGTTTCGCTTTTATTCGCGCTCATCGGCGACCGCGCCCGGCTCGCCTTTCACGAACGCCTCCCGTTCGGGAAGCCCCGCCCGGCGCCCGCCCCGCTTTCGGCCCATGGCGGGTTTCAAAGGACAAGCCGAATACTCCGTCGACCGCAAGGGCCGGGTCACCATCCCGGCCAAGATGCGGGAGGCTGTCAGCCCGGAGGCCAATAAGACCTTCACCGTCACGCGCGGTTTCGAGCAATGCGTTTTCCTCTACCCGATGGACATCTGGAGCGAAATCGAAGAAGAAATCGGCGGCCTCAACCGCTACAGCCGCGAGGCGCGCGACTACGTGCGCTTCTTCATGCGGTGGGCCGAAGAGGTGACGCTCGACGCGCAGGGCCGCGTCAAGCTGCCGGGCTCACTGATCGACTTCGCCGAGATCGACGGGAAGGGCCTCATCATTGGCGCCTTCGACCACGTGGAGGTCTGGAACCCCGACGTCTTCGAGCACCACCTCCACGAAGAAGCTGACGAATACGAAGCGCTCGCCGAACACGTCATGAGCACGTAGCGATTGGCGATTTTCACTCCAAGAGCACTTCTTCACTTCGTTCAGGGCGCACTCCAAGAGCACTTCCCCCGCGAGGGGATGACCTGTCGGCCCCTCGCTGGCGCTCGGGGCGCGATTGGACGGCCTTCCGAACTGCTTCTTCCTTCTTTTCATCGACGCACGATGCCTGCGCTTGCCACCGGACCGGCCTTGAGGTTGGACGTTGCGCTGCACTGCCGGCGCGACCGTCGTGGGAGCGGAGCCGTGCGAACAACCATGAGCGAGCCAGACGAACGTAGCGAAGCAGGCGGCCCGGCCGCCGCGCGCGGCGAGTACGCCAGCAGCTACCACGCGCCCGTGCTGGCCGAGACGGTCGCGCGCCGGCTCGTCACCGACCGGGCCGGCACCTACGTCGACGCCACCCTCGGCGGCGGCGGCCACGCGGCGGCGCTCCTCGACGTGCTCTCCGAAGAGGGGCGCGTCCTCGGGATCGACCGCGACGACGAAGCGCTCGACGAGGCACGCTCGCGGCTGGGGGAGGCGCTCCGGGCCGGCCGCCTCGCCGTGGCGAAGGGGAGCTTCGCGCGCCTCGCGGCGCTGGCGCGAGAGCACGTGAGCACGTCGGTGGACGGCGTGCTGCTGGACCTCGGCGTCTCCTCCCACCAGATCGACGCCCCCGAGCGCGGCTTCAGCTTTCGGAAGGACGGTCCGCTCGACATGCGCTTCGACGCTGCGCGGGGGCGCCGCACGGCCGCGCAGATCGTCAACGACTGGACGGAAGCCGACCTCAAGCAACTCTTCTACGACTACGGCGAAGAACGCCGCGCCCCCCGGGTGGCCCGCGCCGTCTGCGAGGCGCGCCCGCTGGAGACGACCGGCGCGCTGGCGGAGGTGGTGCGCGAGGCGGTGATTCCCCCGGAGGAGATCCAGACGCTCGCGCGCGTCTTTCAGGCGCTGCGCATCGCCGTCAACGGCGAACTGGAGGCGCTCGAAGCGGCGCTGCGCGCGCTGCCGGAGGTGCTCCGCGACGGCGGGCGCGCGGCGGTCATTAGCTACCACTCGCTGGAAGATCGGCGCGCGAAGCGCTTTTTGCGCTACGGCAACTTCGAGGGCCGCCCCGTGCGCGACCTGTACGGCGAGCTCATTGCGCCGATGGAGCCGGTCGAAAAGGGGCCGCTCACCGCTTCCGAAGACGAAATCGAACGCAACGCGCGCGCCCGAAGCGCCCGCTTGCGCCTCGCCGCTCGCCGCTCCGAGGAGGCGATGGCCGAGTGGCGCACGCGCGTCGCAGACGACTGACGTTTTTCGAGAATCCGCGAATGGAGGTCGAGACGAACCTGCTCTGCTTGCCAGCGCGCCCTCGAACCCCACCTGCCCCCCAGCCATGCCGACGGTCACGACCCCCGACCGTGCGCGCCGCCGCCGCGAGGAGCGCCCGCGCCGCCCGCGCAAGCGCCGCGAGCGAACGGACGAGTCCTTGCCAGAATGGAACGACCTTGCCGGCGAGGCCGCGCCGCAGGAGCGCGAGGAGGCGAGCTTCTGGGAACGCTTCTCCACACCGCGTTTCGCGCTGGTGGTGGGGGTGCTCGTCGCCGCCGGCGTGCTCTACATCGGTCACGTGCACGCCACGCAGGCGCTGCTTTCGGACGTCGAGCGAGCGCGTGCCGAGAACCGCCGCCTGCATCTGAAGAAAAGCCGCCTGCAGAGCGCCTACGACCGCGCGACCGCGCCGTCGGTCATCTACCGCCGCGCCGACGAACTGGGGCTGGAGAAGGGACTCGGGCGCGAAGGTGAGACGATTTATGTGAGCCCCCCCGACCCGTCTGCAACGAGCGCTGCCCCGTGATGCGTGACGCGTGATGCGTGACGCCTTCTGACGGCCCCCCCTTCCCCGCTCCCCCACTCCCGCCAACCGAAACACCGTGAAACCGCGAGACCAGATGACCGGACGCATGTACGGGGTACTGGCCCTGCTGGCGGCGCTGCCGCTGCTGGTGGGGGCGCGCCTGGTGTGGATTCAGGTCGGCGGCGACGGAGACGCCCTCCGCGCCCGCGCCGAAGAGCAGCGCAGCGTCCGTCTCGACGTGCCGGCCCTGCGCGGCCGCATCCTCGACCGCCGCGGGCGTCCCCTCGCCGTCAACACCGCGCGCTACGACCTGGCCGTCGATCCCACCGTCACGGGCTTCGACGCGCGCCGCGAGGCGCTCTTCGCGACGCTGGCGGACCTGACGAGCCGCTCGGCCGCGCACTACCGCCGCGCCGTGGCCGAGCGCACCAGCCCGCAGTACGTGCGCCTCGCGCGCGGCCTCCCGCCCGCGCAAAAAGAACAGGTCGCCGCCCTCGACGTGCCCGGCGTCATCCTCACGCCGCGCTACGGGCGCCGCTACACCTACGGCCGTACTGCCGCGCACCTCCTGGGCTACACCGGGGCCGACGGACAGGGCCTCGCGGGGCTGGAGCTGCGCTACGACGACGAGCTGCGCGGCGAGGCCGGCTACCGCGTCGCGCGGCGCGACCGCGCCGGCCGCACCCGGGCGCTCGTCGGCGCGCCTTCCGAACAGCCCGAGCACGGCCAGAGCCTCCAGCTCACCATCGACCTGGTGCGGCAGACCGTCCTGGAAGAAGAGCTGCGCCGCGGTCTGCGCGACACCGGCTCCGAGTGGGGCGCGGCCGTCGCGCTCGACCCCGAAACCGGCGCCGTGCGCGCGATGGCGAGCGTGCCCACCTACAACCCCAACCAGCCCGGCGCGTCGCGGAAGTCCGCGCGCCGCAACCGCGCGATCACCGACCAGCTCGAACCCGGCTCCACGCTTAAGCTGCTCACCGCCGTCGCCGCGCTCGAGAAGGGCGTCACCGGACTGAATGATTCCGTCAAAACGGGCAACGGCTCCGCCAGGATTGCCGGCGCGCCGCTGCACGACACGCACGCCCACGGCACCATCCCGTTCAGCGAGGTGATCGTCAAGTCCAGCAACATCGGCGCGGCCAAGACGGCGGCAAAGCTGCCGGAGGACACCTTCTACCGTTACGCGCGCGACCTGGGCTTCGGCCAGCCGACGTGGATCGACCTGCCCGGCGAGGTGGACGGCCGCCTGCGCAAACCGCAGCAGTGGAGCCGCACCTCGCAGACGCGCATGGCCATCGGCTACGAGGTGGCCGTCACGCCCCTCCAGCTGGCCGTGGCCTACGCCGCGCTGGCCAACGGCGGGCGCGTCGTGCAACCGCACGTCGTCAAGCGCCGCCTGGCGAGAGGCGGCCGCACGCGCTGGAGCACCGAGCGAGACTCGCTGAATCGCGGGGCGCTGCGGCGCGTGTTCAGCGAGGCGACGGCGCGCCGGCTGCGTCCGCTCTTCGAGCGCGTCGCCTCGGGGGAAGGCACCGCCGAGCGCGCCGCCGTACCGGGGCTGCAGGTGGCCGGCAAAACGGGCACGGCGCGCAAGGTCGTCGATGGGAACTACCGGGCCGGCAAGTACCGCGCCCTCTTTGCCGGCTTCTTCCCCGCCGACGATCCCGAGGTCGTCCTCGCCGTCGTTTACGACGAGCCGGAAACGAGCATCTACGGCGGCGTCGTGGCCGCGCCCGTCTTTCGCCGCACCGCGCGCCGCTGGGCGACGACCGTGCCCGCACTGGCGGCGCGCCTCCAGCAGGAAAGCGGGGCGAACGAAGGCGGTTCGCACGATGACGATTCGCAAAACGCCGATTCGCAAACCGAAACGCTCGCTGCCGCGCCCCCCGGCGCCCTTCCCGCCGAGACGCGCCGCCTGCCCGACCTGACGGGCCGCCCCACGCGCCGCGCGCGCCACTGGCTCGCCGCTCGCGGCGTCGACGTGCGCCTCGAAGGCGACGGCGCGGTCGTGCGTGCGCAACGGCCTGCCGCCGGCGCCGCACCCCTGCCGGATAACGTGGTGCTTACTGCTAATTAAACCACGTGCGAACACGACGTTCGTGCCCCTACAGTTCGAAAAGAACGAACCGTCCACTTTCAACCCGAAACCCGCAACCCGCGCCCCCAGACCGCGAACGCCCCGATGCGCCTCGCCGCCCTTCTCCGCCGCCTAACCGACGCCGGCTTGCTCCCTGCGAGCAGCGCGGGGACGGCGCGTCAGGTTGGGCCGGGAGGACTGGAAGCGTTTCCTGACGAGGTGCTCGACATCGATGTCGACCATCTCACCGACGACAGCCGCGAGATCGGGCCGGGGGGGCTGTTCGTCGCGATCCGCGGCCACGAGGCCGACGGGCACCGGTTCATCGAGCAGGCCGTCGAGAACGGGGCCGCCGCCGTGCTCTGCGAAGCGCTCCCCGACGGCGTTTCCGACGACGCCGCTTCCGCTGTGGTCGCCGGCGACCGGGCGGCGTTCGTGCGCTCTCCCGACACGCGCGCGGCACTGGCGGAGGCGGCGGCCGCCTTCTACGGCGATCCCTCTCACGAACTCAAGCTCGTCGGCGTCACCGGCACCAACGGCAAGACGACCACCGCCTACCTCGTGCGCCACGTGCTGCGCGCGCTGGGCGAAACGACCGCCCTCATCGGCACCGTCGAAACCGACCTGGGCGCCGGCGTCACGGAGTCGACCCTTACCACCCCCGGCCCGGTCCAGCTCCAGGACATGCTGCGCACCGCTGCGGGCAACGGCTGCACCGCCGGGGCGATGGAAGTGTCCTCCCACGCGCTCGACCAGCAGCGCACCCGCGCCACGCGCTTCGCCGCCGGCGTCTTCACCAACCTCACCCCCGAGCATCTCGACTACCACGGCACCATCGACGCCTACCGTGCGGCCAAAAAGCGCCTCTTCGACGCGCTCCCCGCCGGCGGCGTGGCCCTCTACAACGCCGACGATCTGGCCGGGGAGGAGGTCGTGCGCGACACCCCGGCGCGCAAAATTTCCTTCGGCGAACGCGGCGACGTGCGCCTCCACGTTCGGGAAAACCGCCTCGACGGGCTGCGCCTCGCGCTCGACGGAGCCGACGCGCGCGCCTTTCGGCTGGTGGGTCGCTTCAACGCCTACAACCTCGCCGCCGCCTACGCCGCCGCCCGCGCGATGGGCTACGAGCAGGGCGAGACGCTCGACGCCCTCGCCGAGGCCCCGCCCGTGCCGGGCCGCTTCGAGCAGGTGCGGTTCCCGGCGACCGACGGCGAAGGCGCGTCCGAAAGCCGCGTCGTCATCGTCGATTACGCGCACACGCCCGACGCGCTGGAAAACGTGCTGCGCGCCATCGGCGAGGTGCGGGCCGAGCGGTGCAGCCAAGAGCAAGGGGCGGTGTGGTGCGTCTTCGGCTGCGGGGGGGACCGCGACCGCGCGAAGCGCCCCCGGATGGGCCGCCTCGCCGAGCAGCTGGCGGATCGGGTCGTCGTCACCAGCGACAACCCGCGCACCGAAAACCCCGCCGCCATTATCGACGAAATCCGCGCGGGACTGGAGCATCCGGAAGACGCCCTTTTCATCGAAGACCGCCGCGCCGCCATCCGCGAGGTCGCGCGCCGCTCGACCGGCGGCGACGTGATCTTGATTGCCGGAAAAGGACACGAAACCTACCAGATCATCGGCGCCGAAAAACGATCTTTTGACGACCGCAAAGAAGCGAAGAAGAGCTTCGGAAGACCCCCTTTCGGTGACGATACTTAGGGCCCTGATTCTTCTCTTTTTAAGAGGAGTCGCGCGCTTTCGTTCTCTTCTTCGCCTTCCGCCGCTGTCATGCTCTATTACCTCATCCAATACCTGGAGCGCCTCTACGAGCCGACGGGCTTTCAGGTGTTTCAGTTTTTGACGGTGCGCGCCGCGCTGGCGGCCATGACGTCGCTGCTTCTCGCTTTGTTTGGAGGACGATGGATTATCAACTGGCTCAGCCGACAGCAACTGGGAGAGAGCGTGCGCGAAGGCGAAAGCGCCGGCGCGGTCAGCCACGCGCACAAAGCCGGCACGCCCACGATGGGCGGCATCGTGATTCTGATGGCGGTGCTGGGCGCGACGCTCCTGTGGGGCGCCATTGTGGAAGTCTACGTCTGGCTGGCGGTGCTGGCGATGGCCTGGATGGGCGCAGTCGGCTTCGCCGACGACTACATCAAGACGATCATCGGCGACAAAGAGGGGCTGCCGGGGCTGGCAAAAATCGGGGCGCAGGTCGCCATCGGCCTCATCGTGGGGCTGGTGCTCTACTTCTGGCCCGGCTTCGAGGAGTTCCACACGATTACCTACCTGCCCTTTTTCAAAGAGCGCGTCTTCGACTACAACTTTCTCGAAGCGGCCGTGGCCTACGACATTGGCTGGGCCATCTACGTGCCGGTGGTCGTGTTTATCATCACCGCCGTCTCCAACGCCGTCAACCTCACCGACGGCCTCGACGGGCTGACCACCGGCGTGAGCGCCTTCGTCGTGATGGGCCTCTTGATCCTGACCTACGCTTCGGGCAACCGGCTGGCCGCCGACTTTCTCAACATCACCTACCTGCCCGGCGTCGGCGAGCTGACGGTCTTCGTGGCGGCGCTGGCGGCGGCGTGCTTCGGCTTTCTGTGGTTCAACGGCTACCCGGCGACGGTCTTCATGGGCGACACCGGCTCGCTGGCGCTGGGGGCGGCCATCGGCGCGGTCACGATCATGATTCGCAAGGAGCTGCTCCTGCCGCTGCTGGGCGCGATTTATTTTCTCGAGGCGCTCTCGGTCATCTGCCAGACGCTCTGGTTCAAGTACACGCGCTGGCACCGGGGGCGGGGCGAGCGTCTGCTCTTCATGGCGCCCTTCCATCACCACTTCGAGGCGCGCGGCACCCACGAGTCGAAGATCGTCACCCGCTTCTGGATCGTCACCGCCATTACCGTCATCGCCGCCCTTTTGACGCTTCGCATTCGGTAGCTCGCTTCGCTCGGCTTCCGGGGCGGGAGTACGGGAGTTCTCACAGAGCAGGCGCGGTTCGTCACCCGCTTCTGGATCGTCACCGCCATTACCGTCATCGCCGCCCTTTTGACGCTTCGCATTCGGTAGCTCGCTTCGCTCGGCTTCCGGGGCGGGCGCGGACGTCTTCCTCACCGAGCACGGCGACGCCTCCGAAGGGCTGACCGACGCGCTCGACGAGGCGGGCGTCCAGTACGAGTTCGGCGGGCACACACAGCGCGCGCTGGAGGCGGACTTTTTCGTCATCAGTCCCGGCGTGCCCTCCTCGGCGCCGGTGGTGCGGCAGGCGCGGCAGAGCGGCCTGGCGGTCTATTCGGAAATCGAGGTGGCGTCTTGGTTCTGCGAGGCGCCCGTCGTGGCCATCACCGGCACCAACGGCAAGACGACCACCACCAGCCTCACCGGGCATCTCTTCAAAAACGCCTTCGAGGGCGCCGACCGCAACGTGATCGTGGCCGGCAACATCGGCTACCCCCTCAGCGACTACGTGACCGAGGCGCGGCCCCAGGACGTGGTCGTCATGGAAGTCTCCAGCTTCCAGCTCGACCACATCGACACGTTCCGCCCGCGCGTGGCCGCGCTATTAAACGTCACGCCCGACCACCTCGACCGCTACAACGACAACTTCAGCGAGTACGCGCAGAGCAAATTCCGCCTCTTCGAAAACCAGAAGGAGGGCGACACGCTCGTCTACAACCACGACGACGACCTCGTGCGCGGCTTCGTCGAAAAGGCCGCCGGGCGGCGCGGCCTCGACGCGCTGGCGTTTTCGACGACGACCGAGGTCGAGCGCGGCGTCTTTCTGGCGGGCGAGGAGGGGCGCATCATCTTTCGCATCCACGGCCAAGAGGAATCGCTTATGCTGGCTGACGAACGCGCCCCCTCCCTGCGGGGGCGGCACAACCTGCAAAACACGCTCGCTGCGGCCGTTTCCGCACGCATCATGGAGGTGCGCTCCGACGTGCTGCGCGAGAGCCTGACCACCTTCGAAGGCGTGCCGCACCGCCTGGAGCTGGTGCGCACCACACGCGCCGCGGCCCCCGGCGGGGACGGCGCCGCGGACCTCGCCGTCGGCGAGCGGGCCGGGACGGGCGTGCGCTGGGTCAACGACTCGAAGGCGACCAACGTCAACGCCGTCTGGTACGCCCTGGAGAGCTTCGAGGGGCCGGTCGTCCTGATCGCCGGCGGGCGCGACAAGGGCAACGACTATTCGACGCTCAAACCGCTCGTGCGCCAGAAGGGGCGCGCGGTCGTCGCCCTCGGCGAGAGCGCGGACAAAGTGATGCGCGAACTCGGCCAGGCGGCCCCCCAGAGCGAACAGGTCGCCTCGATGCAAGAAGCCACGCGCGCGGCCCAGCGCCTCGCCCGCGACGGCGACGTGGTGCTGCTCAGCCCGGCCTGCTCCTCCTTCGACATGTACGACAACTACGAAGAACGCGGCGACACCTTTCGGCGACTGGTTCTCGACTTGTAGATGGTGGATCGTGGATGGTAGATGGTTTTCGCCCAGCAACGCGCCCGCCACGCGAAAACCATTCACAAACAAGCGAGCGCAGCGAGCGGACGATCCACTCGACTGAACAACAGCGACCTCCTCCTTCCAGCTCATGACCGCAACGCTCAAAACGTACTGGCACGGCCTCGGCCCGGCCGACCGCTACGTCGCGTGGATCGCGCTGGCGCTGGCGGGGGGCGGCGGGGTGGCCGTCTACAGCGCGACGGCATTCCTGGGCGGCGGCGCGGACGGGGCGCAGGGCTACCTGTGGCGCCACGGGGGGCGCGTGGTGCTGGCGCTGGCGGCGATGGCGCTCTTCAGCGTGATCGACTACCGGGGGCTGGCGCGCATTAGCCGGCCGCTCCTGGTCGGGGCACTGGGGCTGCTCACGGTGACGAAGGTCATCGGGGTGGCGCAGGGAGGAGCGCAGCGCTGGATCGACCTGGGCGTCGTGGGCTTTCAGCCGTCGGAGGCGGTCAAGGGGGCGCTGCTGCTGCACGTGGCGGTGCTGCTGGTCAAAAAGCAGGGCTACATCAAAAGCTTCGAGCGCGCCTTTACGCCCGTCTTTTTCTGGGCCTTCGCTGCCATCGCGCTTATCGGGCTCGACGACCTCTCGACGGCCGTGATCGTGCTGGCGGCGGTGATGCTGATGTGCTTCGTGGCCCGCGTGAGCGCCCTCCAGCTCGGCGGCTTGGCGCTGACCGGGGCGGCGCTGGCGTTCGTGCTGCTGTGCTTCTCCCCGAGCCGGGCGGCGCGCGTGGAGTCATACACCGGCACGAATCTCTTCCCCGGCACCGAGACGGAACAGGTCTTTGACGACCGGGGCGAGGGCTACCAGGCCAAGCAGGCCCAGATCGCCATCGCGCGCGGCGGCCTCGCGGGCGTGGGGCCGGGAAAAAGCGTGCAGCGCGACTTTTTGCCCGCGCCCTACAACGACTTCATCTTCGCCATCGTCGCCGAAGAGTACGGCCTGCTGGGGGCGGGCGCGGTGCTGGCGCTCTTCGGGGCCTTGCTCTTCCGCGGCCTGATGCGCATCGCCCGCCGCGCGCCCGACCCGCTGGGCCTCGTGCTGGCGACGGGCCTGACGGTGACCTGCTGCCGGTGACGGCCCTGCCGATGCCGCTGGTCTCCTACGGCGGCTCGGCGCTGCTATCGAATGGAATCATGATCGGCGTTCTGCTGAATATTTCTCGCTTCGCTCGAAAGGAATGAGGGAAAGGGGGAGGGGGAGAAGGAGTGTTCTCGAACGGAAACGCTTCGCCTCGGCCCCCACCTTCAAACTCCCGCACTCCCGCACCCCCGCACTCGACATGCAGAGACCTCCACGCATCCTTTTGGCCGGCGGCGGCACGGGGGGGCACGTCTACCCCGCCATCGCCATTGCCGATGCGATCGCAGAGATCGCGCCCGACGCGGCGATTGTGTTCGCCGGCACGCGCGACCGCATGGAATGGGAAAAGGTCCCGCAGGCCGGCTACGACATTCGCCCCATCACCGTCAGCGGCATCCAGCGGCGCCTCACGGTCGAGAACCTCAAGTTTCCCTTCAAGCTCGCCAAAGGCATGATCGACAGCTTTCGCCTCGTCGGCGACTTCGACCCGGACGTGGCCGTCGGCACGGGCGGCTACGTGAGCGGGCCGGTGCTGCTGGCGGCGACGCTACGGGCGCGCCCGCTGGTCTTGCAGGAGCAAAACGCCTACGCCGGCCTGACCAACAAGCTGCTCTCCCGTCGCGCTGCGCAGGTGCACATCGCCTTCGAAGAGGCGCGCGACTACATTCCGAATGCCCCCTGCATCCTCAGCGGCAACCCCACGCGCCAGGCCCTCCAGACCGCCGACCGCACCGCGGCCCGCGAGCACTTCGACGTGCCCGAGGAGGCGACGCTGCTTCTGCTCACCGGCGGCTCGCTGGGCAGCCAGGCGCTCAACGACGCCATGGAGGCGCACTATCGGGACTTCCTCGACGAACACGAAGACGCGCACATTCTCTGGCAGTGCGGCGCGCGCTACTACGACGCCCTCAGCGAGCGCGTCGACAGGGGCGAGCGGATGCACCTCATGAAATTCATCGACCGGATGGACTGGGCCTACGCCGCGACCGACCTGGCGCTCTGCCGCGCCGGGGCGATCACCTGTTCCGAACTGATGGTCACCAGGACGCCCTCGATCCTCGTCCCCTCGCCGAACGTCACCGAAGATCACCAGACCAAAAACGCCCGCAGCATGGAAAAAGGCGACGCCGCCGTCCTCCTGCCCGAGCCGGAACTCGGCGAGCGCTTTGCCCCCGCCGTGCGCGAGCTGCTCGCCGACGAGGACCGTCGCGCGCAGATGGCCCGCGCCGCCGGCCGGCT
>PXTX01000011.1:3342-4287 GCA_003023275.1 Bacteroidetes bacterium SW_4_67_19 | reverse complement strand
ATGCCAGATTGAACGTTTCGATTCGGAGATCCACCGGCAACTTCCATTCGACGAGTGCTCGCGTTGCTTTCCACTTTTTGCTGTCGTAGAGCAGCAACTTCACGCATCACGAATTACGAATCACGCCCTTTTCCCGAAGACAAAATCTTCTGACTACGACACAGCGTCCGCCACCAGCACACGACGCTGCCAGCCCGAGACCCATGCCGAACGCAGCAAGTTACATAACACCTACTACACCCCCTGAACAGCAGGGGCTGGGGAACGAGTGCGAGAACGAACGTCTTTCGCACACTCCTTCCTCCAGACCCGACTTTCCCCCTTTCGAGATGGACTCGCAAGAAGAACGACGCAGACAACCCGCGCTGGGACGCATCCAGCAGATCCACATGGTGGGGATCGGCGGGATCGGCATGAGCTCGGTCGCCGAGGTGCTCCTGAACCGGGGCTACCGCGTGACCGGCTCGGACCTCGAAACGAGCGGCGCGACCGAGCGCCTCGAAGACCTCGGCGCGTGCATCTACGAGGGCCACGCCGCCAGCCAGGTCGGCGAGGCCGACGCCGTGGTCTACTCCTCGGCGGTCGACCCCGAGACCAACCCCGAAACCCTCGAAGCCGAGCAGCGCCGCATCCCGCTCATCCCGCGCGCCGAGATCCTGGGCGAGCTGATGCGCATGAAGTTCGGCATCGGCATCGCCGGGACCCACGGCAAGACGACCACCACCTCGATGGCCGGCATGGTCACCACCGAGGGCGACTTCGACCCCACCATCATCGTGGGTGGGAAAGTGACCGTTTTCGGCTCCAACGCCGTGGCCGGGCAGGGCGACGTCATCATCGTGGAGGCCGACGAGTACGACCGTACCTTTCTGCGCCTCACTCCCGCGCTGGCGGTCATCACCAACATCGAGGCGGACCACCTCGACACCTACGCCGACCTCGAAG
>PXTX01000011.1:0-3254 GCA_003023275.1 Bacteroidetes bacterium SW_4_67_19 | reverse complement strand
GTCTACGACGCGTACAACCGCGAGGAGCGCCTCGGCGAAATCGAGCTTCAGGTGCCCGGCGTCTACAACGTGCGCAACTCGCTGGCGGCCGTGGCCGTGGGACTGGAACTGGAGACGCCCTTCGAGAAGATCAAAGAGGGGCTCAAGCGCTTTAGCGGGGTCGAGCGGCGCTTCCAGCAGGTCGGCGAAACCGAAGAGGGCGTGCTCGTCCTCGACGACTACGCGCACCACCCGACCGAGATCACCGCCACGCTCGAGGCCGCCTCCGTCGGCTGGCCGGAGCGGCGGCTCGTGGCCGTCTTTCAGCCGCACCTCTACAGCCGCACGCGCGACTTTCAGGACGACTTCGCCCGCGCCTTTTTCAACGCCGACACGCTCCTCATCACCGACGTGTACGGCTCGCGCGAGGAGCCTATCGAAGGCATCGACGGAGAGCTGCTCTCCGAGCTGGCCGTGCGCTACGGCCATCGCGACGTGCACTACGTCGAAGACAAAGAGGAGCTGCCGGATTTCCTCGCCGAGTTGGTGCAGCCGAACGATCTCGTCATCACGCTCGGCGCCGGCGACGTGTGGCGCTACGGGAAGCGCTTTCTCGAAGAGCAGTCCCCGGGCCGCGTGGCCGCGCCGCCCCCGCGTCCCGACGCCGACGGGGCGCCCGCCGAGAACAACCCCATGCAACAGGAGACGTCGGCGCAAGAATCGACGGAGGAGAACGCGACTTCGTAATCTTCAACCTTTGTACGGGCGCGATGCATCGTGCCCCTACCTCGTGGCAAAAACCGACGCACATACCGACGACCCCTCCGGTGGCCGCCGCTGGGCGCGCCTCGCCGGGGCCGCGCTGGTGACGGCGGCGGTGCTGGGGGCGGCGGTGCTGGGCTGGCGCTGGCATCGCAACATCCCGGTGCGCCAGGTCGTCGTGGACGGGGCCGCCCGCGCCGCGCCCGATTCGCTGAAGGCCCTCGCGCGCGTGGACACCGGGCAGGCGCTCTACCGGCTCCGCCCGCGCCGCGTGGCCGACCGCGCCGAGCGCCACCCGTGGGTCCGCAAGGCCGGCGTGAGCCGCCATGCCGACGGGACGCTGCGCATCGCGGTGACCGAGCGCACCCCCGCCGCGCTGGTATGGCAAGACGGCGAGGCCGCCTACTACCTCGACGCCGCCGGCTACCCGCTTCCCGTTGCCCCGGACAGCAGCGCCGCCGCGTTCGACGTGCCGCTCGTGCGCGGGCTGGCGGAATCCTTCCAGCCGCTTTCCCCCACCGAGCACGACGCGCTGCGCCGGCTCCTGACCGCGTTGGAAAAACAGGCCGACGCCCGCGCGCTCGTTTCCGAGATCCGCACCACCGCCGATAGCGACGACAGCAGCCAGGCGCTCCAGTTGCGCACCGTGCCGCCGGCGGGACGTGCGCGCAGCGCCGAGGTGCACCTCGGCACGGGGGCCTTTCCCGAGAAGCTGCGCCGGCTGGTCGCCTTCTGGCGGCAGGCGGTGAAAGAGCAGCCGCAGACCGCCTTCCACGAAATCGACCTGCGCTTCGACGGCCAGATCGTCGCGCGGCAAGATTCGCTCGCGCCCGCTTCGCCCCTTGATTCTTGATGCCGTACGGGCACGACGAATCGTGCTCCTCTTCCACCAGAGCACGCCGCCAGCAGAGAAGAACCCCCACACTCCCGCCCCCCACACTCTCACACTCCCAGAGGGGTCACACCATGAATGACAACCCCCTTCCCCAGAACGGTACGCTTCAGAGTGGTTCCTTCTCCGAAAATGGCGAAGGCCCCGCCAACAACGAGCAGATCGTCGTCGGCGTCGACATCGGCACGACGAAGGTGTGCGCCGTCGTCGCTTCCACCGACGCGCGCGACCGCGTCAATATCCTCGGCGTGGGCATGGCCGAGAGCAAAGGCTCGAATCGCGGCGTCGTCGTCAACATCGACAAGACGGTCGATGCGGTGCAGGAAGCGGTCGGGGAGGCGGAGCGCGCCGCCGGCATCTCCGTCGAGAGCGTCATCGTCGGCATCGCGGGGGATCACGTGCAGAGCTTTCAGAGCCGGGGGGTCATCACCATCTCGCGCCGCAACGGCGAGATCACGCAGGACGACGTGCAGCGCCTTCTGGAAGACACGATGCACGTGGCCATGCCCGCCGACCGCGAAATCCTGCACGTCGTTCCGCAGGAGTTCATCGTGGACGGGCAGGACGGCGTGGCCGACCCCGTGGGCATGAGCGGGGTGCGCCTGGAGGCGAACGTGCACATCATCACCGGCCTCGTCAGCGCGGCCAAAAACGTCTTTCGCTGCATCGAGAAGGCCGGCTTCGAGGTGGCCGACATCGTGCTCGAGCCGCTGGCCTCCAGCTTCGCCGTGCTTCACGACGACGAGCAGGAAGTGGGCACCGCGCTGATCGACGTGGGCGGCGGCACGACCGACGTGGCCGTCTTCGAGGACAACACCATTCGCCACACTGCCGTGATCGCCGTGGCCGGCGACAAAGTGACCGACGACATCCGCAAGGGGCTGGGCGTGATGCGCGAGCACGCCGAACGCCTCAAGCGCCGCTTCGGCACGTCGCTGATCGACTACGCCGGCGAGGACGAGATGATTACCATTCCCGGCATCGGCGGGCGCTCGGAGAAGAGCATCGGGCGCTCGGCGCTGGCGCAGATCATCCAGCCGCGCATGGAGGAAGTCCTCGAAATCGCGCAGATCGAGATCAAGCGTGGGGCTGGACGGCGGGCTGGTCGAGGAAGTCAGCGACCCGAAGTTTGCCACGGCCGTCGGGCTGGTCCTCTACGGGATGCGCCCGGAGGTCATCGGCGGGGAGCCGCTCTCGGACGACATGGGGCGGCGCGCTCACGTCGACGCCGACGGGGGGACGGCGCCCGGTGACACGCTCTTCGCCCGCATCGCCGACCGCATGAGAGCCTGGTTTGACGAACTTTGACTGGTAGATGGGGAATGGGGGATGGTTTTCGGAGCACGGACGATGGGAGCACGTCGACCGCGCTTTGCCATTTGCCAAGCACTGCTCAAGCTTTTCGTAGACGAAACGGTTTCTGGATCGCTTCGACCGACCGGGCTGAACCCATCTACCATCTACAATCCACCGTCCACAACCCTCAATCCGCACATCTCCACGACGACCAACCAACGAGGCACACATCATGGAAAACGAATTCAGCGAACACTTCTCGTTCGACGACTCGGCCAACGAGGAAGCCCGGATCTGCGTCGTCGGCGTCGGCGGCGGCGGCGGC
>PXTX01000010.1 GCA_003023275.1 Bacteroidetes bacterium SW_4_67_19 | reverse complement strand
GTGTGAGGATCTGGACGCTGGGGAGGCTGAAGTTATTGCACTGACGCAAACCTGCAAAGACGCCGTTGCGCTAATCGACGAGAAGAAAGGGCGTCGTCTTTCACGCGAGCACGGGCTTTCGGTCGTCGGCACGCTCGGAATACTGCTCCGCGCCAAACGTCGGGGCCTCATTTCGGCAGTTAAGCCGCTCATGGATACACTTTCCGCCACGGGCTTTCGCCTGTCCGACGCGCTCTATCAAGACGTATTGCACCGGGCAGGCGAAGGGGAGTCCCGGCGGGGGCGCGGAGCAACGCGGGGACGCGGCGCGTTGGAAGCAACACGCGCCCCCTTCTTCCCAGGCCGTCCCCTCCGTCCGTTGGCTTCCGCCCCTCGCTCCGCGCTCCGCGCTCGCGCCCAGGCGGCTTCCGAGCGCGCCCACGTTCCGTTCTCGGGGCGCGCGGCGGCGGCGGCGCTCCTCTTCGACGACGGCGTCTGGGCGCCGGGCGTCCGCGTGGAGAGCGCCTCCTTCTCGCTGACGATCCCGCCCGCGCTCAACGCCTACACGACCGCCGTGGCGAGCGGGCGCAGAGCGATCGTGGCGGCCGCGTTCAGCCGCCCGGTGCGGCGCGTCGAGCGGGCGTTTCTGGACGACCTGCCAGGCGGCCCCTTTCGAATGCCCGGCGAGCACGTGTGCGTCGCGGACGGCGCTGCGCCCCTGCCCTCGCCGCGTCGCCGCCTGACGCCCTTCCTGGACGACGGCCCCGTCGAAACGCCGCGTGCGGGCACGGCGCGGGCGCGCTCGCTGGCCCGGAACCGCGCGCTCGTGCCCGCCTCGCGCTTCCCCGTCGGGGGCGTGCTGGCCGTCGCGGGCCGCCTCGTGCCGGGCGTCAACGTCGAGCCGCACGCCGACCCCGCGCGGGCGGAGTGGACGCACGTGCTCTGCGCCGAACGCAACGCGCTGGGGACGGCCTGTAGCTACGGCCTGCTCGGCGCGGGCGCCGCCGACGATCCCGAGGCGTCTTCCGAAGCGCCTTCCGGAAACGACGCCCCGACCGCGCCGGCGCTTTACCTCTCCTGCCCCGAGGCGCCCTCCGGCGGCTCCCCCTGCGGCGCCTGTCGGCAGCTCCTGGTGGAACTCCTTCCGCGCGGGGGGCTTTGGATGGACCGTGCCCCGCCGGGGGGCGCGCCGGAGCGCGCGCGCCCGGCCGACCTCTTGCCCGGTTCCTTTCAAGGGACGTCCCTCCCGCGAGGCGCCCCCAGCGCCTGAGGAGCCGCCCCCGGCAACAAAACCTCCGGAACGCCCCGCTCCCCGGTGGGCGCATTTCCTCCCCACGCCCCCAGAAGGAGGCATCTGCCGGCGCGCGGCCTCTCGTTCCCTCGAATGCCCGCCCTATGGTTCTCTCGACGGTCGTCTTTCTCGTCGGCATCGGCGTGCTGTACGTGGGGGCCGAGGCGATGGTCAAAGGCGCCGCGACACTGGCCCTGCGCTACGGCCTGCGCCCGATCGTGGTGGGCCTCACCGTCGTCGCGCTGGGCACCTCGATGCCGGAGTTCGTCATCAACTTCTTCTCGGCGATCGCCGGGGAAGACGCCCTCGCGATTGGCAACATCATCGGGTCGAACATCTGCAACATCGCGCTCATCCTGGGCATCAGCGCCGTGGTGCTGCCCCTCTCGGTCGACCGCGCGATGCTGCGCAAGGAATACCCGATGATGCTGGGCGCCATGCTGGCGTTTTACCTCCTCGCCCTCGACGGCCGCCTCGGCACCGTGGACGGCTTTCTGCTGGTGTGCGGCCTGGTCGGGTTTCTGGTGTTCGTCGTCGTCGACGCGCAGCGCCACGCCGCCCAGCACGCGGATTCCGACGCCGACGACCTTGCCGAAGTCGAGACGGAAGACCTCGCCGAAGTCGAAACGGAAGACCTCCACGCCTCCCCTGCCAAACAGGCGGGCTACCTGGCCGCCGGCATGGTCGGCCTCACGCTGGGGGCGCGCCTGATGGTCGACAGCGCCGTCGACATCGCGCGCTACATGGGGGTCGGCGAAGTGACCATCGGCCTCACCATCGTCGCCGTGGGGACGAGCCTGCCCGAGCTGGCCGCCTCGGTGGTCAGCTCCTCGCGCGGAGAGGCGGAAATGTCGGTCGGCAACTCGATGGGAAGCAACCTGCTGAACGTGCTCTTCGTGGTGGGCCTCGTCTCGATGATGCGCCCGCTGAACGTCAAACCCATGAGCCTCGACGTGCACTTTCCCGTCATGATCGGCTTTACGCTGCTGCTCTTCCCGCTGGCCTGGACGGGCCGCCGCATCACCCGCCTCGAAGGCTCCTTCATGCTCGTCGGCTTCCTCGGCTACATGAGCTACCTCGTCTGGAGCGTGTAGGTTCGTTACACGTCGAAGGGTGAACGTTGCTCCTCGGGAGAACGCGCCTTCCACCCACCTTCCCCTTTCCCCCGTTAACCAACCGTGCCGCTTTCTCTCGCCCATCCCGCCTGGCTGCTGGGGCTGGCCGCCGTCGCCGCCGGCGCGCTGACGTGGGGGGTCTACCGCCGCTCGACGCCGCCGTTGCGGGCGGGCCGGCGCGCACTGCTGGGCGGGCTGCGCTTTTTGGCGCTCGCCATCGTGCTCTTCTTGCTCTTCGAGCCGGTCTGGCGCCAGGTCAGCGAAACCGAGACGCCCCCCGCCGTGGCCGTCCTGCTGGACGAAAGCCAGAGCCTGCGCGTCACCGCTGCCGACACGACCGCTGCCGACACGACCGCCGCCCTGCGCCGCGCCACCCGCCGGGCGCTCGACGGGCTTGGCGAACAGGCGCTCCCGGAGGACGCGCGCGTGCACTTCTTCGGTTTCTCGGGCGGCGCGCTGCGGCGCCTGCCCGGCCCTTCCGCCAACGGCCCCGCCCCCTTCGACTCGCTCCGCTTCGACGGGACGCGCACGAACCTGTCCGCCGCCATCGAAGGGGCGCGCGAACAGCTCCGGGGCCAGAACCTGCGCGCGGTGGTGCTCGCCTCCGACGGCCAGTACAACGCGGGCCGCAACCCGCTCTACGAGGCCGACCGCTCGCCCGTCCCCCTCCACACGGTCGTCCTGGGCGACACGTCGCGCCGGCGCGACGTGGTGCTGCGCCGCGCGGCGGCCAACGACCTGGCCTACACCGACACCGAGGTGCCCGTGCGCATCCGCGTGCAGGCGGAGGGCTACGCCGACCGCCCCGTGCAGGTGAGCCTGTGGGACGGCGCGGAGCGCCTCGACGCGCAGCGCCTCCCCCTGCCGGACGGCTCCGCCGCGCAGACCGCCGAGCTGACGTTCACCCCCGAGGAGGCTGGCCTCAAGCACCTGACGGCGGGCGTGGCGCACCTGGACGGGGAGGCGACCCACCGAAACAACACCCAGCCGGTATCGCTGCGCGTGCTTGACCAGCAGCGCCAAGTGCTGCTGCTGGGCGCGGCGCCCGGCCCCAGCTTCGCCTCCACGCGGCGCCTGCTCGACAACGACCGCGCCGCCGAAGTCACCGCGCGCATCCCCCGCCAGTCGGGCCAGTTCTACGGCGGCGCGCTGCCGGACAGCCTCGCCGACGCCTTCGACGTGGCCGTGCTGGCGGGCTTTCCCGGTGAGGCGGTCGCCCCGCCGGCGGCCCGGCGCGTGGCCCGGGCGATTGAAAACGGCCTCCCGGCGCTCTTCCTGTTGAGCCGCCAGACGGACCTGCCGGCGCTCCAGCAGCAGTTCGCGGACGTCCTGCCCGCCGCGCCGGAGCAGGTGCGCTCCAGCAGCGTGCCGGCCACCTTCGCGCCCACGGCTGCCGGACGCCGCCATCCCATCTTCGACGTACCCCAGCAGGCCGCCGGCGCCGCATCTGGGGACACCTGGACGCGCCTGCCGCCGCTCCGCAAAAACCAGACGCGCTGGCAACCCGCCCCGGACGCCCGCACGCTCGCCACCGCCGAAGTGCGCGGCGTGGACACCGGCGACCCGCTTCTCCTGGTGCGCCGCCGCAGCGGGCAACGCTCCGCCATGCTGCTGGGAAGCGGCACCTGGCGCTGGGCCACCCTGCCGGCCTCGCTCTCGGAGGTCGCCCCCCTCTGGCCGTCGCTCCTCTCGGGGCTGGTGCAGTGGACGAGCGCCGCCGAAAACGACCGGCCCGTGCGCGTCCAGCCCGCCCGGCCCACCTTCGCCGGCGGCCAGCCCGTACGGCTCACCGGCGAGGTGTACGATTCGGCGCTCGATCCCGTCGAGGGCGCTTCCGTCGAGGTCGTCCTCACCGGCGGGCCCTCCGACGAGAACGCCAAGCGCTACTCCCTGCAGATGCGCTCGCTCGGGGAAGGGCGCTACGCGCTGGAGGCTCCCGCCCTGCCGCCGGGCCGCTACGAATACGAGGCCACCGCCACGAAGGAAAACCGGACGCTGGGCGCCGACCGGGGCGCCTTCGCCGTGGGCCGGGCGACGCGCGAGTACCGCCACACGCGCGCCAATGCCGCCCTGATGCGCCAGATTGCCGAGCGCTCCGGCGGCTCCTTTCACCTCGCCGCCGGGGCCTCCCCGCTGCCCGAGCAGGTCGCTCGCGCCGGGCTGGAGCCGCTCATCGAGCGCACGCCGCAGGAAACGCGCCTGTGGGAACGCTACGGCTTTCTCGTCGCCGCGCTGCTGCTTCTGGGCGCGGAGTGGGTCCTGCGCCGCCGCAGTGGGATGTCGTGATGCGGGATGCGGCGGGCGCTGGACGGAGAAGCGGTTGCGGACGTCGTGTGAGGGGAAGAAAGCGTTTCACTTCACTGTTGCTCCGGGCGCCTCCAGAATCACGCGCCCGGCGCTCTGGTATAAAAAAAAGCCGCTCGCCTTTCTGTCTCGCTCGCCCCCCGTTCCGCCCCATGCCGTCCGCCGCGCTTCTCGACCAGCCGCAGGAGCAGCTCTCGCTCGACAGGGTCGCCTCCGGCGAGGACGCGGCGCTCTCGGAGTTGCTCGTCTCGGTGCGCCGACACCTGCACCGGCACCCCGAGGTCGGGATGCAGGAGCGGGCCACGAGCCGCTTCCTCCGCGAGACGCTCGAAAGCTACGGCCTCGAGGTGCACGGCCCCGTCGCCGAAACGGGCCTCTGGGTCGACATCGGCGGCGGGGACCGCTCCGCGAACGGCCGGCCTCCGCGCGTCGGCTACCGCGCCGACATCGACGCGCTGCCGATCCAGGACGCCAAGAGCGTCTCTTACCACTCGCGCACGGACGGCGTGGCGCACCTCTGCGGGCACGACGCGCACGCGGCGGTGGGCGTCGGCGTCGCGCTGCTTTTGCACGCGCGGCGCGAGCAGCTACCGGGCGGGGGGGCGCGCGTCTTCTTTCAGCCCAACGAGGAGTCGGTCCCCAGCGGGGCGCCGTTGATGATCGACGCGGGCGTGCTGGACGGGATCGACACCGTTTACGCCGTTCACGTCGATCCCACGCTCGAAACCGGGCGCTACGGCCTCAAGGCCGGCCCCGTCACCGCCTCCAGCGACCGTTTCGACATTACCGTGCACGGGCGCGGCTCCGGCCACAGCGCCCGCCCGCACGAGTCGGTCGACACCGTCTGGATCGCCAGCCAGGTCATGCAGGCGCTCTACCAGCTGGCCGGGCGCGTCACCGACGCGCGCCACGCCGCCGTACTGACGCTCTGCCGCATGGAGGGCGGCCAGGCGCACAACGTGATCCCGCCGACCGCGTCCTTCGGCGGCACCCTGCGCACCGTCAAGGACGACGACCGCACCGTTCTGCGCGAAAAGATGCTGCGCGTGGCCGAGGAGACGGCCGCCCTCTACGGCGGCACCGCCGAGCTGGAGATAGCGACG
>PXTX01000009.1 GCA_003023275.1 Bacteroidetes bacterium SW_4_67_19 | reverse complement strand
CCTTCCGTTCTCACGGCCGGCGCACCGACGCTCACCCTGACGGCGCTGGTGGTGGTGCTGATCGCCGCCGCTCCGGCGGTTCCCGAGGCGCGCGCCCAGCAGCAACACCAGCAACGCGCCCCGGGGGCCAACATGCAGAACGCCCCAAAGGTCGTCACGAAAAACCCGATCAGCGACGCCCAGCAACGCGCCCCGGGGGCCGACCTGCGGAACGCCCCGGCCGAGACGCAGGCCCCTGATCCTCCGGGGGGGTCCAATGATCCCGAAGGCGCGCCGCTGGGCGGCCTCGAATGGCTGGCGCTGGCCGGCGGAGCCTACGCGGCCAACCGCCTGCGCAAGCGCGGCAAGGACGACGACGAGGACGAGGGCGAGCCCGGCGAGGAGCTCCCGTAGCGCACGTCAGAGCGGATGCGTGGCCGCGGCCGTTGCGGCGCTCGTGGCCGTGAGCACGGCGGCGATCGTTTCCGCGTTGACCGACGAGACGGCGCGCGCCACGCGAGCGTCTTCGGTGAGTTCGTCGAGGCGCTCGCCGGCGTCGTCGCGCTCTTTGGCGTCGAAGACGTCGTGGGTCAGGCCGCAGGCCTCCATCAGGGCGATGAGGGCGAGCGCGCGTTCGTCGGGCTTCTCCCCTTCCAGCACGACGCGGCGGACCTGGGCCCGCACGCGTTGCTCCGGGTCGGGATCGACGGTGGGATAGCGCTGGTAGGGATAGACGCCGAGGAACCGGTGCTCCTTTTCTTCGAGAACGCCCTCGGCGGTGAGGTGGCGCAGCATGCGGTCGCGCAGGCCGTCCTCGTCGCCTTCGTCGTCAGTAGTGACGCCGGGCAGCGCGCGCAGCCAGTGCATGGTGCCGCGCGGGTCGTCGCCCGAGGCGGCCATGGCGCGCAGGGCCGGGTCGAGCGCGGGATCGCCGGTGGGGGTGTCGTCGGCGACGGTCCACAGGTCGTCCTCGTGGCGGATGCGTCCGCGCGCGGCGAGCGTCAAGAGCACAGCGGCGGCCAGGCCGAAGGGCAACGCGGCCCGGTCGTCGACGTCGATGCGGCCCTCTTCGTCGCCGAGGGCCAGCATCAAGACCGCTTCCGGCAGCGTCAGCTCGGTGTCGGTGTTGCGCGTATCGCTGCCGGCGCGTTCGCGTTCTTGCGGTGCGGCGTCGGGCGCGTCAGCCATGCCAGTGGTGGATGGTGGATGGTAGATGGGGTCGCCGGGATCACCCCCGCGACCGGTTTCCGCAACTCCACACGAGCCGAAGGCGACTGATGGAGCGAAGCGTATTGACTGCTCCCCCAACCCCCATCGCTACCACAACTCGTCGGCGGTGGGCGTCGAGCGCACCAGCGAGGCCACCTCGTCGGCCTGGCGGCGGTTGTAGCGGCGCGTGAGGCCCTTGTAGTTGATCGCGTCCACGATGGTGCCGACCATGCAAAGCCCCCCGGTAAACAGATAGAGCACTCCCATGCCGATCTGTTCGAGGTAGAAGCGCTGAAACCCGCTGCCGACGATGGTGAGGCCGACGGCCACCAGCAGCAGCACCATGACGGGGTCTTTGCGGCGCTCGCGGTAGACGGCGGCAAACTGGCGCGCTTCCTCGTCGTCCATCGGTTTCATCAGGCGGGCGACGTGGAGTTGCTCTTCGCCTTTGAGTTCGGGCAGGTACTGGAGGACGCGGCCGGTCGTGTCGGGGCGGGACATGATTGCGTGCGGGGGGGCGAGGGTGTGGTTTGGGGAGGTTTCGCTGTGCGGAGGGCGCTACGAATCAGGGTGGCGATGCGGGCGAGGAGCACGGCGAGCGCCAGCGGGCCGAGCGGGTGCGCGCCCAGGGCCGCCGCGAGCTGCCCGTCCAGGAGAAAGGCGACCGAGTGGCCGAGGCCGCAGCCCGGGCAGAACTCCCTCCCGAGGAGGTCCAGCAGGCCCAGGCGCTCGAAGCCGCAGAAGCGGAGCAGGCCCGGCCCGGCGGGATCCGTCGCGGCCAGCGCGAGGAGGCCGGCGGTCCACGCCCCCGCTTCCGGCGGCAGGCGGCGCAGGACGCGGGGGACCGTTGAACGTTGAAGGAGGGAACGTTTCACTATCGAGCGGTCTGGCGGGAATCGATGGGTTCTGGATGTGAAACGCCCAACAGCGAAGGCGCCGCACAACAAAAGCACGACGCCTTCGATCTTCAACGTTAAACGTAAACGTTGAACGGTAAATCGTAAACCCGTCCCCCGTCGGAGGCCCCGAGCCGCTCGAAACGTTCGGTAAGGCGCAGGATGAGTTTCCACCCCGCGTCTTTGCGAAGGCCTCCGCCCGGCGCCTTTTCGCTCTCGCCTTCGATCCGCGTTACGCCGGTGAGGTTGTCTTCGGAAAGCGTAGGTTCAGCCCCTGTCGCTTTCATCTGCTGCACCTCCGGATGTGAGCTGAATCGGGAATCGGCTGGTTCTGGATGTGAAACTCCCGCGCGCCACCGCGGGTCCGGCCGCCGCCGACGAAGCACTGCGCTTCCTCTCGAACCGGCGACGTGACCGGGCCTCGGACCCGCCGGACCGCGAACGTGATGATCCAGTAGCTCTCCGCCAGCGGGATTCCGAGGCGGCTGGACAAGAGCTCGGGCGTCGCAAGGAACCCTGCGAGGTCTTCCTCAGCCGTCACGAACACCTCTTCACGCCAGGGCGGGCCGACCCGCTCGAGTTCTTCGACGCGCACCCGGTCGGCGCTGACGACGCGGGCAAGACGCTCGGGAACGGAGTTGGCTACCTGCATCAGGGCGCGGAATGACCTCGGACAGGCATACTATGACACAATAGTAAACATGACGTGCAACGGTCCACTACGTGCAACGCCCCCCCATGCAACGCCGGCCGGTCGCACAACAGCGAAGACGCCGCGCCAAAAAAGCACGACGCCTCACTCGAAAGAACCCAGAACCCCAAACCCGCGCCCTGAACGGAGTGAGGGGCCCCCTGTGGGTCATGCCCTTGTGGTAGAAGTGCTCCTGGGGCGAAACCCCAAACCCGAAACCGGCGTCAGCCAATGTGCATCTGAAGGTCTTCCTTGCGGTGCTTCTGGCGGAGCTTGCGCAGGGCCTTCTCCTTGATCTGGCGCACTCGCTCGCGCGTATGCCGAAGTAGAGGCGCGTGATTTCCGCCTCGCGCGGGTGCAGCATCGAGAGCGCGCGCTCGATGTCGACCTTGACCGACTCGTCGACCATCTCGTCGTCGGGCGTGCCGGTGTCTTCGTCGGGGAGCACGTCGAGGAGCGAGTTTTCGTCCTCCTCATTGAAGGGCGCGTCCATCGAGAGGTGGCGACTGGAGTGCTGCATCGCCTCGCGCACCTTCTGCACATCGATGTCCAGCTCTTCGGCCAGCTCTTCGATGTTGGGGTCGCGGTCGTGCTCCTGGCTGAGCTTGGCGCTTTTCTTACGAATCTTCGAGATCGTGCCGATGCGGTTCAGGGGGAGCCGCACCACGCGCGACTGCTCGGCCAGCGCCTGGAGGATGGCCTGCCGAATCCACCAGACCGCGTAGGAGATGAACTTGAAGCCGCGCGTCTCGTCGAAGCGCTTGGCGGCCTTGATAAGCCCGTAGTTGCCCTCGTTGATCAGGTCCGACAGCGAGAGGCCCTGCCCCTGATACTTCTTGGCGACCGAGACGACGAAGCGCAGGTTCGCGCGCACCAGCTTGTGGAGCGCCTCGTCGTCGCCGTCGTCGATGCGCCGGGCCAGCTCCACTTCTTCCTCGGGTTCGAGCAAGTCGATCTGGCCAATTTCCTGGAGGTATTGGTCCAGCATGCGTTGCTGGCGAGGGGCGTGCATAGGACGAAGGGCAGTAAGCTTGTTCGAGAGAGAAGAGCGAGACGCCTGGAGACAGAACGAGAGCGCGGGTCAGGGAGCCTGCCGCGACAGGGAGCCTGCCGCGAGCGGCGAAGCGAAAGGCGGAGCAGGAGCTGAAGACGACCTGGAAGACGACGAGCGGGGGAGAGCTGGCTTCCTCCGCGTCACAGTCGTGCACCACGCACAGCGCAACGCACAGTTCCACATGCGCGGCTAATTGGCTGTTTTGCTGTACGTTATAGCAAATATTTGATGTTTGTTTCCAAAAAGCGAGCACGCTTTCCCCCGGGATCGTCTCGCAGGCCTACCGTATTGGGAGAGCGCGAGAGGGCAATAGGACGCCCGGCCCCGAGCCGGGGGAGACGTCAAGCAACCCGCATCACGCTATCGGCCACGTCGCGCTCCTCGCTCATGCGGGGCACCTTCGTCTGACCGGTCACGCGCTCTTTTTCGTGCTGGAGCCAGCGGTAGAACGTGCCCGACGGAAGCACCTCGACGGTCGGCGCGCCGAAGGCCTCGGCCTCGCGCAGGAGGAGCTCGTCGAGGACGCGCGCGAAGCGCTCGCGGTCGGGGTCGGCGCCGTCCTCGAACTCCACGAGCCACTGGTGCGACGGAAGCCCCTCCTCGGCGTCCGCGTCGGGATGGGGAGCGAGGTGAAAATCGGTCATGCGCGCGCCGGCCTCTCGACAGGCCGCCTGCATCGCCGTGCGCGCCTCTTCTCCGAAGACCGCCTCGCCGTAGCCGTCGACCATCTCGGAGGTGCGCCCGGCCACCTCGATCTTGTGGGGAAAGAGGCTCGTAAAGCGCACCACGTCGCCGACGCGGTAGGCCCAGAGGCCGCTGGCGTTCGAGACGACCAGCGCGTAGCGCACGCCCGTCTCGACCTCGCCGATGGTCAACCGCTCGGGGGCGCCGGTGTCCAGCTGGTCCAGCGGAACGAACTCGTAGAAGACCTCGCTGCCCAGGTGCAAGAGCATCGACGGGTCGTCCTGGTCGGACTGGAAGGAGAAAAAGCCCTCCGACGCGCCGTAGGTTTCCAAAAAGTCGACCGACTGCCCGCGCGGCCGGCCGATGGTTTGTTCCAGCAGCGCGCGGTAGGAGCTCAAGGTCACCCCCCCGCTGATGAAGACCTGAAGGTTGGGCCACACGTCGGCGACGGTGTCGGCGGGGCGTCCGGTCTGGCGTTCGTATTCGGCCATCAACTCCTCGAAAAGCACCAGCGCCCACGTCGGCGCCATCACCACGAGGCGCACGTCCATCCTCGCCGTGCGGCGGGCGATTTCCTTGAGCTTGCGGTTCCAGCCCGGCATGAAGGCGACCTCGTTGGGGACCGCCTGGAGGAGGTTGCGGAAGTAGGACGGCGCCTGCTCGGCGACGAGGCCGCTCACTTCGCCGACGTGCGTGCCGGGGAAGTCGTCGTCTTCGGCAATGCGGCCCGGCAGCGTCAGGTGCTTGCCGAAAAGGAACGACGGGTCGCCCGTCTCGGCCAGGTAGTGCAGCCCCGCCCCGATGCTAAAGCGACGCGTCGCCGCGAGGCTTTGCTGCGAAAGCGGAATGACCTTGCCGTCGGAGGCGGTGCCGCTGGAGACGGCGAAGTGCGTCATGCGGCCGGGCCAGATCACGTCCTCGGCCCCGCCCCGGATGCGGCGGGCGTCCTCGCGCAGGTCGTCGTAGGTGTGCAGGGGGACGCGCTCGCGGAAGGCGCGCGTCACGTCGGGCGCCTCGGCGATGGCGGCGAAGTCGTAGCGGCGGCCCCACTCGGTCGCGGAGGCGGTGCGCAGGAGGCGCCGCAGGAGCGCTTGCTGCGTGCCGACGGGGTCGCGCCGAAAGCGGGCGTGCTCGCGCAGGTGCGGCGTCAGCCCCAGCGCCGCGCGCAGCGTTTTTTGGGGGGTTGAAAGTCATTTCTGAGATCAGGCCTTGCTTTGATGCGATTGCCTTGCCAGCAGGGGGGCTTGCATCCGGCGCGGCGTGGACCTAACTTTTCCTGTGTCCGCCCTGCTCACGCTCCGCGCCGCTCGCATGGACGACAAGACCCAGCTGCTTCTCGACAAGAGCCAGCAGTACCTGCGCAGCGCCGCTGTGCTGCTGGAGATCGGCGACTACGACTCGTCGGTTTCGCGCGCCTACTTCGCCATGTTCTACGCCGCGCAGGCCGCGCTGCTGAGGACCAACACGTCTGTTAAGAATCGCCGCAGCGTGCGCTCGGCCTTCGTGGAACGCTTCGTGGAAGGCCGCGGGCGCTTCCCGCGCCGCGCCGCCGACGTGCTTCATCGGGGATACCAGTTGCAGGAAACGGCCGACTACGCCCACCGCCCCACCGTGAGCGAGGAAGACGCCGAAGCTTTTCTCGGAGAAGCCGAAGCGTTCATCGGCAGCATCGACGCGCTGGTGAACCGCCGCCGCCCCGCGCGGGACACGCCCGCCGAGCAGAAAACGCCCGCCGCACAGGACACGTCGAGCCGGCCCCCGTCCGAGTCGTCCGAACGGCAGGCGTGAACCTTCGGCAAAGCGTTGCACCGAGGGATCATCGCGCTTACGCCGCGCGTGTTAGGAGTCTGCTCTCATGGCCCTCTTTTTACGTTTCTGCTGTTTCGCCCCTTTGCTCCGATGAAAAAGGACCTCCACCCCGAGTACACCTCGCTCACCGTCCAGCTCGCCGACGGCTCCAGCTTCGAGACGCGCTCCACGATGGACCGCGAGGAGTTCGAGTCGGACGTCGACTCGACGAACCACCCGTTCTACACGGGCCGCCGCCAGTACGTCGACACCGCCGGGCGCGTCGAGAAATTCAAGCAGCGCTACGGCGCCGACGACGAGCGACTTCGCGAAAACTACGGGGGCGTGATGCGTATTGCACCGCAAGGAGTACTTCTACCACAAGGGCATGACCCGCAGGGGGCCCTTCACTCCGTTCAGGGCGCGTGATGCGTATTGCGTACTGCGTATTGCGGCCAAGCCTCCTCACACATCGCGTTTCACCCCTCACCACGCCCCCGATGACGCGCCTCAAGCGCCTTTTCTGGAATACCGAAGACCAGCGCCTGCGCGCGCTCTGGCGCCTCCTTTTCCAAACGCTTCTGCTGGTCGTCTGCGTCTTCGCCCTCGGCGCCGCCCTGGCGCTGCTGACGCTTCCCTTCGGCGTTCCCGCCGGGACCTTTGCCCCTTCCGCCCCGCCGGGAAGCGGGTCCCGCGTCGCGCTCGGCGCACTCATGCTGGGGGCCGTGGCCGCCAGCATGGCGGGGGCCGCCCGCTTCCTGGATCACCGCCCGTTCGCCGACTTCGGCTTTCACCTCGATGCCCACTGGGGAGCGGACTTCGCCTTCGGCCTCATCCTCGGCACGCTCCTGATGGGCGGAATCTTCCTCTCGGGCTGGGCGCTCGGATGGGTCGAAGTGACCGGCACGCTCCAGCCTGCCTCCGACGGGAACGCATTCGTCCCCTCGCTCGCCGCAGCGCTGCTTTCGTTCATCTGCGTCGGGGTCTACGAGGAAATGATCGCACGCGGGTACCACCTGCTCAATGTGGCCGAAGGCTTCGAGCGCCTCCTCGGGCCGCGCGCGGCGCTGGCGGGGGGCTGCCTGCTCTCCTCGGTGGGCTTCGGCGCGTTGCACTGGGGCAATCCCAACGCCTCGCCCCTCAGCACCGCCTGCCTCGTGTTGGCCGGCCTGCTCTTCGGGCTCGCCTACGTCGTTACCGGCGAACTGGCGCTGCCCATCGGCCTGCACATTTCGTGGAATTTCGCGCAGGGCAACGTCTTCGGCTTTCCCGTCAGCGGAACGGACGCCGGCGCGAGCCTGCTGAGCACCCGCGCCCCCGCCGGCAGCCCGGCCTGGTGGACCGGCGGCGCCTTCGGTCCCGAAGCGGGCCTCTCGGGGATGCTGGCGCTCCTCCTCGCCGCCGGCGCCGTTCTGCTCTGGACGCACCGCCAGCGCGGCACCGCACGCCCCCGCCTGACGCTGGCGCGATACGATGCGCAACAGCGTGATGTGCAACAGCGTGATGCGTGATTCGTGATGCGTGAAACGTAAAGGCGCCGGAGCAATACGTATTGGCTTCGCCCGCCGCCTCTCCTTTATCGACCACATCGGTTTATCGACCACACCGGCCTCGCCACATGGATCCTACCGACCTGATCGCCCAGAAGCGCGACGGACGCCCCCTCGACGCCGGCGCCCTGCGCGCGCTCGTCGACGCCTACACGCGCAACGACGTGCCCGACTACCAGATGAGCGCCTTCCTCATGGCCACCGTTCTGAACGGGCTGAACGAGGACGAAACCGCCGCCCTCACCGACGCGATGACCCGCAGCGGCGACGTGCTCGATCTTTCGGACCTCCCCGGCGCCCACGTCGATAAGCACTCCACCGGCGGCGTCGGCGACAAGGTGTCGCTGCTGCTGGCCCCCATCGTCGCCAGTTGCGGCGCCACGGTTCCCATGATCAGCGGGCGCGGCCTCGGGCACACCGGCGGCACCCTCGACAAGCTCGAGTCGATCCCCGGCCTGCGCACCGATCTGTCGGTGGAGCAATACAAACGCCAGCTCGCCGAGATCGGCCTCGTCATGATCGGGCAGACCGACGAGATCGCCCCGGCCGACCGCAAGCTCTACGCGCTGCGCGACGTGACGGCCACCGTCGAGTCCATCCCGCTGATCGCCAGTTCCATCATGAGCAAGAAGCTGGCCGAGGGCATCGACGCGCTCGTCCTCGACGTGAAGTGCGGGCGCGGGGCCTTCATGAAAACCGAGCCGCGGGCGCGCCGCCTCGCCGAAACGCTCGTCTCGATTGGCGAGCGCGCCGGCACGCCCACCGTCGCCCTGCTGACGCGCATGGACGTCCCGCTGGGGCGCACCGCCGGCAACTGGCCCGAGGTCGCCGAGAGCGTGCGCGGGTTGCAAGACGACACCGAGGGCCTCGACGACGTGATGGACGTCACCCTCGCCCTCGCCGGCGAAATGCTCGCGCTCGCCGGCGCGGCCGATACGCCCGAGGACGGACGCCGGCAGGCCGCCGACGCTGTGCGCTCCGGAGCGGCCTTCGAGAAATTCCTGGAAATGGTCGAGGCGCAGGGCGGCGCCCCCTCCACGCTCGAAACGCCCGGCGCGCGCGAGGACGCCGCCGTCCGCACCGTGCGCGCGCCCGGCACGACGGCAGACGCCGGCTTCGTGGCCGACCTCGACGCGCTGGCCGTGGGCCGCACCGCCCTGGCGCTGGGCGCGGGCCGCCGCGAGATGGCCGACGACGTGGACCCGCTCGCCGGCATCGTGCTTCACAAAAAACCCGGCGAGCGCGTCGCGCCGGGGCAGCCGCTGGCCGACCTGCACGCCCAGTCCTCCGGGAACTCACGATTCGACGAGGCCGAGCGCCGCCTGCTGGACGCGTTTTCGTTCGCAGGCGAAGAGCCGGCCCGCCCCCCGCTTCTGATGGACCGCTACGCCGACGGCGCGTGGCAAGCGGAATGAGACGGCCCGTCCCCTTCCCCGAACACGCTCCACCTTCCACCCGCAACCTGCCCCCTGCAAACCGCGAAGCCCATGCGCCTCGAAGTCCAGAACCTCGTCAAGCGCTACGGCGAGGCGTTTACGCTTTCCATCCCCGAGCTGATCGTCGAGGACGACAGCACGTTCGGGCTCGTCGGCAACAACGGCGCGGGCAAGACCACCTTCCTGCGCCTCGCGCTCGACCTGCTGGAAGCCGACGACGGCGGCGTCTTCCTCGGCGGCGAGCGCGTGGACCGATCCGTCGCCTGGAAAACACGCACCAGCGCCCACCTCGACGACGCCTTCCTGATCGACTTCCTCACCCCGGACGAGTTTCTGTCTTTCGTCGGCTCGACCTACGACCTCTCCCCCGGCGAGATCGACGCGCGCCTCGACCCGTTCCGCTCCTTCTTCACCCACGACGTGCTCGGGCAGAACACGCGCTACATCCGCGACCTCTCGACCGGCAACGCCAAAAAGGTCGGCGTGGTCGCCGCCCTGCTGCCCCAGCCGGACCTGCTCGTCCTGGACGAACCGTTCGCCAACCTGGACCCGCGCTCGCAGATCCAGCTCAAAGACCTGCTGGCCCGCCAGCGCGCCGACCACAGCTCCACGATGATTGTTTCCAGCCACGACCTCCTGCACGTGACCGACGTGTGCGAACGCATCGCCGTCTTGGACGACGGCCGCATCGCCCGCGACGAACCGACCACCGAAGAGACGCTCAAGGACCTGGAAGCCTACTTTTCGAGAGAAACGTCCGTCGAAGCGCCCCCGCCTTCCGGCAACGGATCCGCGCGGGCGACGTAAAACGGCAAAACGCATGTGCTCGTCCACGTCTCCCATCGCCGCGTGGCTATGCCTGCCCCTGCCGAACCCGGGGTTTTGATTTTGAAGGACGGCAGCCGTTCGATCCGCCAGGCGGTTGCTCTGGGAAAGAAGCCCCCAAACGAACTGCGAACCGCTGGCCTCCGCCCCCCCGCACGCCCTCACTCGAATGCGCTCCTCGATCAACCCGCGTCTGGCCGACCGTTGCAATAACGGCGACCCGCCCGGCGACGGCGCGCCCCGCCCCCAGGCGCTGGCCGAGGGCGTGCGCGCCGGCGACCGCACCGCCCTGAGCCGCGCCATTACCCTCGTCGAAAGCACACGCCCCGAGCACCGCCTCGCGGCGCAGACGCTGCTGGAGGCCTGCGACTCCGACGCCAGCGCCCCGAACGGCTCGTCGGTCCGGCGCCGGCAAGAGCACCTTCCTCGAAACGCTCGGCACGCGCCTGCTTGGCGAGAACGCCGGGCGCCGCCTGGCCGTGCTCACCATCGACCCCTCCTCGACGCGCTCCGGCGGCTCGATCCTGGGAGACAAGACGCGCATGGCGCAGTTGGCCTCCCACGAGCGCGCCTTCGTGCGCCCCTCGCCCACCGCCGGCACGCTCGGCGGCGTGGCGCGCCGCACCCGCGAATCGATCCGGCTCTGCGAGGCCGCCGGCTACGACACCGTCTTCGTCGAAACCGTCGGCGTCGGGCAGGCCGAGGTCGAAGCGCACGCCCTGACGGACGCGTTCGTGCTGCTGGCGCTTCCCGGCGCGGGCGACCACCTCCAGGCCGTCAAGCGCGGCGTGGGGGAACGGGCCGACCTCGTCGCCGTCAACAAGGCCGACGGCGAACGCGCCGACGCCGCCGACACCGCCCGCGCGGAGTACGAGCGCGCCCTTTCGCTTTTCCCGCTGCCCGAGACGGGAGAGCGCCCGCGCGTGCTAACCTGCTCGGCCCGCACCGGCGACGGGGTGCCCGAGGTGTGGCAGGCCGTGCAGGATTTTCTCGACAAAAGCCGCGCGCGGGGCCTCTTCGAAGAGAAACGCCGCCGCCAGACGCGCCGCTGGCTCCGCCGCGCCGCCGAGGAGCGCCTGCGCGATGCGTTTTTCGGCGACGAACACGTCCAGCACGCCCTTTCCGAACTGGAAGAGGAAGTCGAACGCGGCAGCGTAAGCATTCCCGCTGCGGCCGAACAACTGCTGGAGGCGTGGAGGAGCGTCAAAAAACCATAACACCACGACCCCATACCACCACAACACCGAAACGCAAAAAACGACCCTTCCCCCGTGAGCGAGCCCCTTTCCTCTCCCACGTCGCCGCCCGAAACCGACGACGCGCCCTCCAATTTCGTCCGCGACATCATCGACGAAGACCTCGAAAAAGACACCCACGACGGGCGCGTGGTCACCCGCTTTCCGCCCGAGCCGAACGGCTACCTGCACATCGGCCACGCCAAGAGCATCGTGCTCAACTTCGGCATCGCCGAAGACTACGCCGCACGCGGGGCCGACACCACCTGCCGCCTGCGCTTCGACGACACCAACCCCACCGGCGAAAGCGAGGCCTACGCCCGCTCCATCGAGGACGCCGTGCACTGGCTGGGGTACGAGCCCGACGAGGTGCGCCACGCCAGCGACTACTTCGAGCGCTTCTACGAGTACGCCGTCACCCTCGTCGAAAAGGGCCTCGCCTACGTCGACAGCCAGAGCGAAGAAGAGATCCGCGAGAACCGGGGCACCGTCACCGAGCCGGGCCGCGAAAGCCCGTACCGCGACCGCTCGGTCGACGAAAACCTCGACCTGCTCCGGCGCATGAAGGCCGGCGAGTTCGCGGACGGCGCGCACGTCCTGCGGGCCAAGATCGACATGGCGTCGGAGCACATGATCATGCGCGACCCGCTGCTCTACCGCATCCGTCACATCGAGCACTACCGGCGCGGCGACGACTGGTGCATCTACCCGATGTACGACTTCGCCCACTGCCTCGAAGACGCCATCGAAAACGTCACGCACTCGCTCTGCACGCTGGAGTTCGCCAACAACCGGCGCATCTACGACTGGATATTAGAAAACGCGCTCCCGGAGGACCAGCTCCCGCAGCGGCCGCACCAGTACGAGTTCAACCGCCTCAACCTGACCTACACGGTCCTGAGCAAGCGCAAGCTGCGCCGGCTCATCGAGGACGGCGCCGTGGACGGATGGGACGACCCGCGCCTTTTCACGCTGGCGGGCCTGCGCCGGCGCGGCGTGCCCCCCTCGGCCATTCGCCAGTTTTGCCGCGCCGTCGGGGTCACCCGCTCGCCCGGGCGCGTCCAGATCAGCCGCTTCGAGCACGCCGTGCGCGACGACCTCAACGCGAAGGCCCCGCGCGTGATGGCTGTGCTCGACCCCCTGCGCGTCGTGGTCGAAAACTTCGCCGAGGCGACCGGACTCGACGAAGACGACGCCGACCGGCTCGAGGCCGACTACTGGCCGCGCGACATCACGGGCCGCGAAGGCACGCGCGAGGTCCCCTTCACCCGCGAACTCTTCATCGAGCGCGACGACTTCCGCGAGGACCCGCCGGAGGGCTTTCACCGCCTGGCGCCGGGCCGCGAGGTGCGCCTGCGCCACGGATTTTTTCTCACCTGCACCGGCCTGGAAAAAGACGACGCGGGCAACGTGACCGCCCTGCGCGCCGAGATCGACCCCGAGACGCGCAGCGGCCACGCCCCCGACGGCCGCAACCCCGACGGCACGATCCACTGGGTGAGCGCGACCGAAAGCCTCCCGTGCGAAGCGCGCCTCTACGACCGCCTCTTCACGCACCGCGCCCCCGACGCCGGCGAGGAGGACTTCTATGAGCACCTCGACCCCGACGCGCTGGTGACACGCCCCGCGGCACGCATCGAGCCGAGCGTCCCCGGGACGCTGGCCGACAAACCGAAGCGCTCCGACCGCACGGGAGGGGCCGACAGGTCATCCCCTCGCGGGGGAAGTGCTCTTGGGGCGCAACGCTTCCAATTCGAGCGCATCGGCTACTTCTGGCCCGACCCCGAAGACGCTTCCACAGACCGGCTCGTCTTCAACCAGATCGTTCCCCTGCGCGACTCGTGGGCCGAAGAAGATACGGGACTCACTGCCCAAGAACTCGAAAAGCGTCGCCGCGAAAAGGAACGCGAGCGCCAGAAGCAGCGCGAGCGCGCCATGGCCGGCCAGCGCGACCCCGTCGAGGACTTCGGGCCGGAGCAGCGCGAACGCTTCGAGCGCTTTCTTAAAAAGCACGGCCTCAGCCGCGACGACGCCGCCGTGCTGGCCGAGCGGGCGGCCCTGGCCGAGTTCTTCGAGTCCGCCCTGGGCCACTACGACGCGCCCCAGCCCGTCGCCAACTGGACGATCAACGAGCTGCTGCGCGAGCTGGACGACGATGCGCCCGCGGCGTCGCTGGCGGCGCTTCCCTTCGGAGCCGACGCCTTCGCGCGCCTCGTGCAACTGACCGACGAAGACGCCGTCAGCGCGCAGGCGGCCCGGAAGGTCTTCGGCGAAATGCTCGCCGGCGCAGAAACCGAGCCCAAGCAGATCGTCGAAAAGCGCAACCTGCGCCGCCTCGACGACGCCGCGAAGCTGCGCCGCACTGCCGACGAAGTCGTCGCCGAGCACCCCGACGAAGCCGCGCGCTACCGCGACGGCGAGACGAAACTGCTGGGCTTCTTTATGGGCCGGATCATGGAAAGGACCCGGAGCACCGCCGACGCGCAGAAAGCCCGCGCCGCGCTCCGGGACGTGCTGGGTTGAGTGCGGGGGGTCCGTCTCCCCCGCGAGGCCGCGCAACCGGCGCCGCGATCTCGTCATGGAACGGCGCCCACGCCGTCCAGACGTCCGTTTTCGTGCCTGGCCGAGCGCGTCATGAGCCGTTTGACCATCTGGCCGGGGCGCTTGTCGTCGAACGGCACCGCCCCCGCCGCACCGACTCGCTTTTTTTGAAAGGGCTTTCGGGCTAAACAACCGGTTCGTATGGACTACGTACTCGCTCTCGACCAGGGAACGACGACCTCCCGGTCGATTCTATTCGACCAGCGCGGGCAGGTGCAGGCCGTCGCGCAAAAAGCCTACGAGCAAATCTACCCGCAGCCCGGCTGGATCGAGCACGACCCCGCCGAGATCTGGTCCTCGCAGGCCAGCACGGTGTCGGAGGCGCTCGGGCGCGCCGGCGTGGAGCCGGAGGCGCTCGCGGCCATCGGCATCACCAACCAGCGCGAGACGACCATCGTATGGGACCGGGCGACGGGGCAGCCCGTCCACAACGCCATCGTCTGGCAGGACCGGCGCACCTCCGGCATCTGTGACGCGCTCGAAGACGACGGCCACGCCGACCTGATCCAGCGCAAGACCGGCCTCATCGTCGACGCCTACTTTTCGGGGACGAAGCTCAAGTGGATCCTCGACCACGTGGAGGGGGCGCGCGAGCGGGCCGAGGCGGGCGAGCTGGCCTTCGGCACGGTGGACAGCTGGCTCGTGTGGCGCCTCACCGGCGGCGAGCGCCACATTACCGACGCGACCAACGCGTCGCGCACCATGATGTACGACATCCACGTGGGGGCCTGGGACGACGAACTGCTCGATTTGCTCGACGTGCCGCGCGCGGTGCTCCCGGAGGTGCGCGCCAGCAGCGAGGTCTACGGGCACACGCGCGCAGCCCCCTTCGACCATCCCGTGCCCATCGCCGGGATCGCCGGCGACCAGCAGGCCGCGCTTTTCGGGCAGATGTGCACGAGCCCGGGGCTGGGCAAGAATACGTACGGCACCGGCGCCTTCATGCTGCAAAACACCGGCGCGGAGGCCGTCCCCTCCGACCACGACGAACTGGGCCTCATCGACGAAGCGGCCGAGGTGGAGCGGCTGGCCCGCAGCGTCGACGACAACGGCGGGGCGTACTTCGTCCCGGCCTTCACGGGCCTGGGCGCGCCGCACTGGGACCCGTACGCCCGCGGCACCATCGCCGGCCTCACGCGCGGCACGGGCAAGGGGCACCTGGCGCGCGCGGCCCTCGAGAGCATGGCCTACCAGGTGGCCGACGTGATCGACGCGATGGAGGCCGACTCCGGCATCGAGACGACCGAACTGCGCGCCGACGGCGGGGCCGCGGCCAACGACCTGCTCCTCCAGTTTCAGTCCGACATTCTGGAGATCCCGGTCGTGCGCCCGCAGATCCTCGAAACGACCGCGCTGGGCGCCGCCTACCTCGCCGGGCTGGCGGTGGGATTCTGGGAAAGCCAGGAGGAACTCCGTGACCAGTGGGCGCTGGACCGGCTCTTCACCCCCTCGATGGAGGCGGACCGCATCGCCGAGCTGCGCGCCGGGTGGTCGCAGGCGCTGGAGCGGGCGCGCGCCTGGGAGTCGCCGGCCCCCAGCGACGCGGCCCCGGCCGTCGCGTGACGCGTTGTCAAACGTCATTTTTCCTCACCCACTCCCCCGATTCCCACCCCCCCATGACGCGTCGAGACGGCCTCCGCGCTCTCCAAGCCCGCGACGAGCCGTGGGACTTCGTCATTGTTGGCGGCGGGGCCACGGGCCTCGGGTGCGCCCTGGAGGCCGCCGCCCGAGGCTATGCCCCGATCCTGCTGGAGATGCACGACTTCGCGAAGGCGACCTCCAGCCGCTCGACCAAGCTCGTGCACGGGGGCGTTCGGTATCTGGAGCAGGGCCACATTCCGCTCGTCTTCGAGGCGCTCAAGGAGCGCGGGCGGCTCCGGCAGAACGCCCCGCACCTCGTGCACAGCCGGCCTTTCGTGGTGCCGGGCTACAAGTGGTGGGAGCGTTCCTACTACGGCATGGGCCTGAAAGTCTACGATCTCCTGGCCGGGCGAAAAAACTTCGGGCGCTCGAAGCGGTTGAGCCGCGAGGAAACGCTCGCCCGCCTGCCGACCATCGAGCGGGACGGGCTGCGCGGCGGGGTGATCTACTACGACGGCCAGTTCGACGACGCGCGCCTGGCGGTCAACATGGCGCAGACGACCGTCGAGCAGGGCGGCGTGGCGCTCAACTACATGGAGGTCACGGACCTGCGCAAGACGAACGGCGGCGTGGACGGCGTCGTGGCGCACGACCGGGAAACGGGCGCGCGGCACGAAATCGAAGGACGCACCGTCATCAACGCGGCCGGCGTCTTTACCGACACCGTGCGCGCGATGGACGACGCGGCGGCGCCCGCGACCCTTCGCCCCAGCCAGGGCACCCACATCGTCCTCGACCGGTCCTTTCTGCCGGGCGAAAGCGCCATCATGGTGCCCGAGACCGACGACGGACGGGTCCTTTTTGCCATTCCCTGGAACGAGCGCATCATCGTGGGCACGACGGAAGCTCCCGTCGACGAGGTGACCCTGGAGCCCGAGCCGACGGACGGCGAACTCGACTTCTTGATCGAGCACGCGCGGCGCTACCTCGTCGGCGATCCCGGGCCGGAGGACGTGCTGAGCGTGTTCGCCGGCATCCGCCCGCTGGTGGCGCCGTCCCAGAGCAACGGGCAGGCCACAGCGAGCATTTCCCGCAGCCACGAGCTTCACGTCTCCGAAAGCGGGCTCGTCACGATCTCCGGCGGCAAATGGACGACCTACCGCAAGATGGCCGAAGACACCATCGACCGCGCCGCCAAACATGCCGGCCTAAAACCCCGTCCCTCCGTCACCAAACATCTCAACATTCATGGCTGGCACGAACACCCCGAGCGCTTCGGCGACCTGTCGCGGTACGGCTCCGACGCCATCGCGCTACGCCGCCTCATGAAGGAGCGCCCGGCCCTCCGCGCTCCGCTCCACGACCGGCTTCCGATTCGCGAGGTGCAGGTGGTGTGGGCCGCGCGCCACGAGATGGCGCAGTCGGTCGAAGACGTGCTCGCCCGGCGCACGCGCGGCCTGCTCCTCGACGCGCAGGCGAGCATTGACGCGGCCCCGCGCGTGGCTGCCCTGATGGCCGAGGAGCGGGGGCATGACCAGCAGTGGCAATGCGACCAGGTCGAGGCGTTCCGGGAAACGGCCGAGGCGTACCTGCTGGATTCGGCGTAGCAGGGCGTTGCCGGCGCGCTTCACCCTTCCCCCAGCACCTCGACGGCGCGGCGCATTCGGCGGACGCAGCATTCCCGCCCCAGCACGGCCAAAAGCGAAAAGACCCCCGGCCCGTAGCTGCGCCCGCTGGTGGCCAGACGCGCAGGGTGAATCAGTTGCCCGGCTCCCACGTCGCGTTCGTCGGCGAGGCCGCGCAAGATTTCCTCGACGGCGTCGGCGTCGAAGCGGCCCGCGGCCCGCTCGAAGCGGTCGGCCAGCGCCGCCAGCAGTTCGCCCGAGTCGTCGTTCCAGCGCTGCTCGACGGCCTCCTCTTCGTACTCGTCGGGATCTTCGAAAAAGAACGCCCCGTCGGTGGCGAGGTCGCTGGCGAAGGCGATGCGATCCTGCATCACGGCGGCCACGTCGGTGAGGTAGTCGTCGGAGGGCGTGTAGCCCGCGGCTTCGAGCGCGTCGCGGCTGCGCGCGGCGACCGTCTGGGGCGGGAGGCGGTGCAGGTGTTGCTTGTTGAACCACTTCAGCTTGTCGAAGTCGAACTGCGCGCCGGACCGCGCCACACGCTCCAGGCTGAAGGCGTCGACCAACTCGTCGAGCGAAAAGACCTCTTTTTCAGTACCGGGATTCCAGCCCAGCAGCGCGATGAAGTTCACGAGCGCCTCCGGCTCGTACCCCTGCTCTCGGTAGTCGCGCACGGAGACGGGAAGGCCCTCTTCCTCGGAGTCGCGCTTCGAGAGCTTGCCCCCATCCGGGCTCATGATGAGCGGCAGGTGGGCCACCGTCGGCATGTCCCAGCCGAACGCCTCGTAGAGCAGCTTGTGCTTGGGCGTGGACGAGAGCCACTCCTCCCCGCGAATGACGTGCGTGATGCCCATTTCGTGGTCGTCGACGACGTTGGCGAGGTGATACGTCGGCAGGCCGTCGCTTTTGAGGAGCACCTGGTCGTCGAGGTCGTTCGTGCTGAAAGAAACGGCCCCGCGCACTTCGTCGGTAAACTTGACGCCCGTGTCACGCGGCACGTGTAGGCGAATGACGTGCTCGGCCCCGTCGTCCAGCAGCCTTTGCGTCTCCTCCTCCGACAGCGTAAGGGCGTTTTTCATCTCCCGCCGTGTGCGCGGACCGTACTTCGGCTGCGGGCGGTCCTCGGCGCGCAGACGCTCGCGCATGGCCTCCAGCTCGGCGGGCGTGTCGAAGGCGTAGTAGGCGTGGCCGTCGTCGACGAGCTGCTCGGCGTACTGGCGATACCGCGCGGAGCGCTCGCTCTGGCGGTACGGACCGGCTGCGCCGCCCGCGCCGGGGCCTTCGTCGTAGGACAGGCCGCACCAGTCGAGCGCGCTCATGATGTCGTTCTCGGCCTCCTCGACGAAGCGTTCGCGGTCGGTGTCTTCGATGCGGAGGACGAACTGGCCGCCGCGCCGGCGCGCCAGCAGGTAATTGTAAAGCGCCGTCCGCAGCCCGCCGATGTGCAACATGCCGGTCGGGCTGGGGGCGAAGCGCACGCGCACGGGGTCGGCGTCTCGTGAAGCGGTCATGGGGGAGCGGGGGAATGCAGAAGTTCGGGGGAGGAAAGAGAGTAAGGCGCGCCGGTCGCCTTTTCCCTACATGCAACATGGCATACGAAAGTAGCCAGTGGGCAGACGTGCGGGAAAGCGCCTTCTTTAAAAAAAGAGCGACTTTGCCTTCCCCCCTCGCGCCTGCACCGGGCCGCCTTTGCGCTGTGCAAACTTGGAAGATCCCTTTACCATCGAGCGCGTCCCGGCCGGCACGCCCCCCGAGTTTGCCTGGGTAAAAGACGACATCCGCCGGCGCCTCGTCCTGCGGCGCAGGAAACAGATGTACGCCCGTCATGTTGAACGCCTTCGTAATCAGCCCCGCTCGAACGGCGCTCTGGAAGAAGGGTTGTAGGGGCCTGTTTTTCGGTTCCCGCCGTTCCCTCCGACGGGGACCATTTTCCCTCAACGAGGCCTCTCGTCCGCCGTCCTTATTTTTTTTGCACGCTTGCGCAATGCGTTCTCGCTCTGCCGTTCGCCGGCTCGTCTTCTTCGCCCTGCTACTGGGAATCGTCGCTTTCGCCTCGCCCGCTCGGGCGCAGGACGCGCCCGTCGCCTCGGGGGAGCGCGTCGTAGACGAGATCGTAGCGGTGGTCGAGGACAACGTCATTCTGCGTTCGGAAGTGGCCCGGGAGGCGCAGGCCCTGCTTCGGCGCCGGCGCCAGCAGCAGGGACCCGCCCCGCCCGCCGCGCAGGTCTGGGACCAGGTCTTGCAGCAACGCATCAACCAGCAAGTGCTCTCCGCCCGCGCCGCCGAAGACACGACCCTCACGGTCTCGGATGCGCAGGTGCAGCAGTACCTGGACCGCCGCATCAGCCGCCTGGCGCAACGCGCCGGCGGGCGGCAGCAGCTCGAACAGACCTACGGCAAGAGCATCACCCAGATCAAGGCCGACTTTCGAGATCGGGTGCGCCAACAGCTGCTGGCGCAGCAGCTGCGCCAGCGGCGTCTCCAGGAGGTGCGCGTCACCCCAAGCGAGGTGCGCGAGTGGTTCAACGACGTCCCGCAGGACTCCCTGCCGACCGTGCCGGCAACGGTGCAGCTCTCGCATGTGGTGCGCTACCCCGAAGCCACCGAAGGCGCCCGGCAGCAGGCGCGGGAGGTCATTACCACCATCCGCGACTCCGCCGTCGCGAGCGTGCCCATCGAGGAAATGGCGCGCCGCTACTCCGACGACAGCGGCTCGGCCTCGCAGGGCGGGCGCATTCAAACGTCGCTCGACGAGCTGGTGCCTTCCTTCGCCGCTGTCGTCTCGCGCGCGCCCATCGGCGAGATTTCGAAGGTCTTCGAAACGCCGTTCGGCTTCCACATCGTGCGCGTCAACGAGCGCTCCGGCAACACCGTCGACTTCAACCAGGTGCTCGTCGAAATCGACAAGAGCGCGTCCAGCGGCAAGGAAGCGCGCTCTTTTCTGAAGGCGGTGCGCGACTCGGTCGTCAATCAGGGCGCTCCGTTCGGCCTCATGGCGCGGCGCTACTCCGAAGAAGAACGCTCTGCCAGCCAGGGCGGGCGCGTCACCGACCCGCAGTCAGGAAACACCACGTTGCGCCTCGAGGCGCTGGGGTCCTCCTGGCGCGAGACGCTCGACACCCTCGAAGTGGGCGAGGTGAGCCATCCCACCGAGGTGCGCCTGCTGGGGTCCGACGAACAGCGCGCCTTCCACATCGTGAAGCTCACCGACCGGGCGCCCCGTCATCAGTTGAGTCTCGACGAGGACTATGCCCGCATCAAGAACTTCGCCCTGCGAGAAAAGAAGCAGCGCGTGTACCAGCAGTGGGTGAAAACGCTGCGCGACGAGGTGTACGTCGACGTGCGCGCCGGGTCCGGCTCTCCGCCGATGAGCGCGCGGTAAGAGGCGTGATGCGTGTTGCGTAATGCGTGTTGCACCCCGAGGAGTACTTCCCCCGCGAGGGGATGACCTGTCGGCCCCTCCCTCCGGTCGGGGCGCGTGATGCGTGTTGCATGATGACAGCAGGCCGAACCGCTCGCGTCCCGCGGCTACTTGCAACGCCATTCGGAAAGCGTTGACGGCCGAATGTCGTTTCGGCGT
>PXTX01000008.1 GCA_003023275.1 Bacteroidetes bacterium SW_4_67_19 | reverse complement strand
CCGGGGCGGTCGGCGTGCCACTGCCAGAAGGCCGAGGCCACGCCGGCGGCGGCGACGGCGCCGAGGGTCACGCGGTCGAGCGTGCCGCTGACGGCGTAGACCAGGAGCGCCGCGACGACGGCGGCCAGCAAGCCGAAGGCGAGATGTTGGGCCAATCGGGGCATGGGCGAAAAGAGGAAAAAGCGTTTCGTGGGCGTATGCGAAAAGGCCGCATTGAAAAGCTCACGCACCGTCTTCCGTCTGCGGCCCGCCGTCTTCAAAACCACCGTCTTCAAAACCGCCGTCCGCCGTCAGCCGTCCGCCGCCGTCCTCCTCCGGCAGCGCGCCCGTCGGCTCGACGACCCACGTCAGGTTGTCGCGGTAGACGATGCGCGCCTCCGCGCCGGGGGCGAGCGTCCGGCCCTCGTCGGGCACGCGCGCCCGCCACTCCGACCCGCGAAAGCGGATGCGGCCCTCTTCCCCCAGCCCGCCGACCGCCTCGGTGACGGTCACCACCTCGTCGAGGGCGTCGACGTCTTCGTTGGTCATCTGGCGCCGCGTCTCGCCGCCGAAGTAGCGCGTCGCCAGCGGGCGCAGCGCCACCACCAGCCCCAGCGACAGAAAGCTCCACACGATGACCGCGAGGAACGGATTTTCCAGCACCCCCAGCAGGCGCAGCGCCGCCACCAGCACGCCGCTGAGGCCCAGAAAAAACGACACGCCGCCCGGCAGCGCCGCTTCGGCGAGCATCAGGACCACGCCTCCGCCGAGGAAGCTCCACGTCAGCAGTTCCGGCTTTTACACGAACATCACGCACACGATCCTTGTGCACAATGCCGTTTGCGCGGAGAAGCCTTCCGAAAAGGCGTTGAGAAAACCTGACACGACCTGTTAGGTTGGAAGGACGCCCTGCTCTCCGGACGTCCTGCCTGTTCTCCCGTCTCATGCCGTCTCCCCTCACCGAGACGCTCGCCGAACGCCTGCTCGGCCGCTTCCCGCCCGACCGCGCCTACGACCGCGCTGCGCTCGAAGCGGCCGCTTCCGAGGAATCCGCGCCGGCGCTGCCGCGCACGGTGCGCCACTTCATCGAGCGCATGATGGTGCGCCGCGTCGACATCGAGCGTGACCGCCTGCGCGTGCTGCGCCAGCCCTGGCTCGACCACGAGCACCCCGACGTGCGCCACGCCGAGGAGCGCCTCCTGGCGGCCGTGCGCCAGCACGTGCGCATCCCGGCGGAGGCGTGGGAGCGCGTCCTGCGCCACGCCTGCGAGCGCGTGGCGGCCTACCTCGTGCGTCCCGTGCCCGCCCTCGAAGACTTCGTTTTCGGAGAAGGCTTCGACGAAGGCGCTCCCCAGCAGCAGAGCGTTCCCCGGCAGCAAAGCGCTCCCCGGCAGCAGGGCGATGCCGACCCGTCCGATGCCATACCCGCCGACGTGGTGCAGCGCCGGCTCGGCTACTTTGCTGCCTACGCGTACCTGCGCAAGGCCACGAGCGCCTACGTCGAGCAGCACGACGTACACTCCTTTCAGCGCGAGCACCTCATGACGCTGCTGCGCCGCGTGGACGAACGCATGTGCGCCGACTACGACACCGAAGGCTGGCTGCGCCTGCTTCAGCCGCTCTTTGCGCTCGCCCGCATCGCCTACCCTGACCACGACGGGATTCCGGTCGACGTGCTGGAGTCGTTCTTCGAGGAAAAGAAGGCCGACCAGCCGCTCCGGCGCCTCCGCACGGCTCGAAGCGAGCACGACCTCGCCGTCGCCTCGCCCGCGGCGTTGCAAGAAATTCTCAATGCCGCTCCGGCGCCGGCCTCTCCGGCGGAGGAAGAACCGCCCCCCGAGGCAGAACCGCTCTCCGAAGCAGAACCGGCGCCCGAAGCAGAACCGGCGCCCGAAACAGAACCGGCGCCCGAGGAAGAAGACGAGGAAGCCGTTCCCCTCTGGAAGCAGTTCCAGCACGCCTCCGGCGCAGCCGGGGAGCCTACCACGCAGGCGTCGCCTTCCTCTGCAAACGACGCCGACGACGGAAGCAGCGCAAGCGCCCGCCCGCGCTGGCAGCAGTTCAACGGAAGCAGGCCGGAGGAACGCGCCGATGCGTCTTCCGATCCCGCGTCTTCCGAGCGGCCCACCGATGACGAGCCGCCAGACGCTGCCCCGCCGCTGCGCCCCCTCGAAGAAGAGGTGCTGGGCCACGCCGCCGACAACCGCTCGCTGTTCGTGCGCGAACTCTTCGACGATTCCCGCGACGCCTACGAACGCGTGCTGCACCGCCTCCGGGACGCCGAGAACTGGAGCGCGGCCACGCAGATCATCGCGCGCGACGTGTTTCGGGCGCACGGCGTCAACATTTACAGCGACGCGGCGCGTTCCTTTACCAACGCCGTCGAGGCGCGCTTCCGGTAAAGCAAAGTGTTAAGTTTCGCGGGGAACGGCGCTGTTCGGCGAACCGCGTCCGCCGCGCCGCGTGCAGGACCCGGCGGCAGGCCGTATCCGCGTCCGTCGCCCTCTTCTGTTCCTGCATCTTTCCTTCGTCCTGATGCCTGCCGACGCTTCTTCCGCAGCGCCCGACCCGGCGGCGTCCCGCGCCGGCGTTCCGGCGCTCCTGCGGCCCTCTGTTTTTGCCGACGTTCCCGCCCTCGAAGCCGGCTTTTCGACCCGCGCCGGCGGCGTGAGCACCGGCGCGTACGAGTCGCTGAACCTCGGCTTCTCCACCGACGACGAGGCCGCCCGCGTCCTGGAGAATCGTCGCCGTCTGGGGGCGGCGCTCGGCTTCCCCCGCGAGCAGTGGGTCGTGACCGGGCAGGTGCACGGCGACCGCATCCTGCGGGCCGAGGAGGCGGGCCTGTTTCGCGGCTACGACGGCCTCGTCACCGACCGCGCCGGCCTGCTGCTCTGCATCAGCGCGGCGGACTGTGCGGCGGTGCTGCTGGCCGACCCCGAGGCGGGCGTCCTCGGCGCCTGCCACAGCGGCTGGCGCGGCACCGTCAAGCGCATTTCCGAACAAACCGTCGGCGAGATGGAGGCGCTCGGCGCGCACCCCGGGCGCATGCGCGCCTACGTCAGCCCCTGCATCTCGCTGGAGCACTTCGAGGTCGGCGAGGAGGTGGCCGGGCAGTTCGACGCGTCGTTCGTGCGCCGCCCCGCCGCCGCGAGCGGCGCGCCCGGTCCGCAGAAACCGCACGTGGACCTGAAGGCGGCCATCGCCGCGCAGCTCCGCGCCGCCGGCGTCCCCGGCGACCAGATCGAGGTCAGCCCGCACGGCACGGTCAGCGGAAGCGAACGGTTCTTTTCCTACCGCGCCTCGGAGGGCGTGACCGGGCGCATGATGGGCGTCATCGGGCGCGCGGCTTGAGGACGGCGGAACGCAGTCGCCCCAGGGGCACTCGCACCGCAAGGGCATGACACAAGGCCCGTCGCGTGCGCTCCCAGCGCGGCGGACGGCGGCCGCTCACTCGGCAAACGCACGGCGCTCCCCACGCTCCCGCACTCCCCCGCTCCCGCACTCCCACGCCGTGGCCGTTCAGATTCTCACTGCCGGCGGGACCATCGACAAGCTCTACTTCGACGCCAGAAGCGAGTACGAGGTGGGCGAGCCGCAGATCGGCAAGATCCTGCGCGAGGCCGGCGTCACGGTCGACTACGACGTGGAGGTGGTCCTGCAAAAGGATAGCCTGGACCTGACCGACGCCGACCGGCGCCGGCTCGCCGAGCGCGCCGCCCGCACCGGCGCCCGGCAGGTCCTCATCACCCATGGCACCGACACGATGGTGCGCACCGCCCGCACGCTCGAAGACGCCCTGCACTCCGAGGGCGGCGCCGCGCCGGACAAGACCGTCGTGCTGGTAGGCTCGCTCAGCCCGGCGCGCTTCAAGTCCAGCGACGCGGTCTTCAACATCGGCTTCGCCACGGCTGCGGTGCAGACGCTGCCGCCCGGCGTCTACCTCGCCATGAACGGGCAGGTCTTTCGCCCCGGCGACGTGCGCAAAAACCACGAGGCCAACCGCTTCGAACGCCCCGACGCGCCGGAGGAGCGGTGAAGCGTACGTGTCGCGTGGCACGTTCGACGCGCGGCCTTACCGATTGCGCCCATACGTCTCGTGGCTGCTCACCCAGTCGCTGCTGGAGATGGCCGAGCCGAGCGAGATTTCGCCCGCCAGCGCCACGGCCGCGATGATCTCGGCCAGCTTGCGCACCTGGCCCTCGCCCCGGCAGCCCAACAGCTTCAGGCACTCGCGCTGGGTGGGCAGGCCGGTGCCTCCGCCGTGTGTCGCCACGATCAGCGAGGGGATCGTGAGCGAGATGTAGATGTCGCCGTCGGAGGTCAGTTCCGAGTAGAGAATCGCCGCCGAGGACTCCGCGACGTTGGCCACGTCCTGGCCCGTCGCGATGAACATGGCCGTAATGGCGTTGGGCGAGTGCGCGCCGTTGTTGTTGGCGCCGCTAAAAAACGCGCCGGTCGTGGCCACGCCCAGGTGGTAGTCCAGCACCTCCGGCTCCACGCGCATCACCTGCGCCAGCGCCTCGCGCTCCAGCGTGGCCTCGGCAGTGACGCGCTTGCCGCGCGTGCGCATCACGTTGACCTGGCTGGCCTTCTTGTCGGTGGCGAAATTGGACTCCAGAAAGAAGTGGTCGATGTTCTCCTCGCCGTAGGCGTCGATGATCCAGGAGCAGGCCGCGAAGGTGGCGCGCCCCACCATGTTTTGCCCCGCCGCGTCGCCGGTGGAGTAGTTGAAGCGCAGGTAGGCGAACTGGTTCGACAGGTAGTGGTCGATGAACTGGAGCCGGCCCACGGAGGTGGTCGCCTCGGCCTCGGCGCGAACGGCGTCCATGTGCTCGTCGACCCAGTGGGTGAAGTCGCGCGCCTGGCGGGCGTTTTCAAAAACGAAGACCGGCGCGCGCTGCATGTGGTCAGACACGACGGTGGCCGTTGCGCCGCCCGAGGCGTTCAAGACCTTGATGCCCCGGTTGTAGCTGGCCACGAGGGTGCCCTCGCTGGTCGCCAGCGGAATGAGAAACTCGCCCTGCGCGTGCTCGCCGTTGACCGTGAGCGGCCCCGCGAAGCCCAGCAGCACCTGCGCTACGCCGGTGTAGTTCTCGACGTTGCCCTTCGCTTCCTCCGGCGCGAAGGAGGGGGAAAACAGGTGCTCCGGGTCCGCGTCGGTAAAGTCGCGCACGAACTGGCGGCGCTCCTCGACGGCGGCAGGCGTGTAGTCGTCCTCGCCCTCGCGGCGCGGGATTTGGCCGTCCTCGGACGATTGCTTTTCGCCTTCGATGGCGTCTTCGACGGCAAAGGAGAGCGCCCCGAACGGCTCGCTGCGGAAGGCCACCTCGATGTCGTGCTTGCCTTCATCGAGCGGGCCGCACCCCTCCAGCAGCACCTCCAGCGACTGCTGCGTCTCGAAGGCGAGGGGGGCCTCGTCCGAAAGGTTCGCCGGAGCGAGCGTGTCCGCCTGGTCGTCTACGCGCAGCCGGACGGCGTCGAGCGGCACGTCCTCGCCGTTAAGCGCCACGCGGTCGATCCCGGTGAAGCGCGCGTCGCTCAGGCGGTTGACGATGGTAAACGCCACGCCGCCGTCCGTATTCTGGAGGCTGCCGTAGTCGTAGAGCTGCTTCAGCAGCATCGAGGGGACTTCCATCGGGATGGGTTGAAGGTTGAACGTTGAAGGTGCTTCGGTGGGCTGGCGTGTTTGCTGCTCTTCTGCGCTTCTTTTCACCCCGTCTCCTTTTCTCGCGCAAATCGCACTTCGAGCCAGCCGTCCTCGCGCAGGGTGTGGCCGTGTAAGGTATAGTAGCCGAGGAAGTTTGGCAACACGTAGTGCCGCCGCTGGTTTTCGACCTGCACGACCAGCTGGTCGCCGAACTGGCGGACGTCTACGTCCTGTTCTTCCACGAAGGGCAGGTGCAGCTCCACGCGGTAGCCGTCCCCGCTTTCTGCCTCGGCTACGCGGTACGTCTGCGCCTCGTAGAGCCGCGCGGCGGGGTCGCGCACGTCCTCGGCGGGGGCGCTCGCCGCGCCGTAGAGCGCGTCGCCGATCCGTTCCAGCAGGTCCAGCCCAAAGACTTCTTCGCCGAGGTGGTGCGCTTTGAGAACAGGAAGCGGCGCGAAGCTGCCCTCGATCTCGTCGAGGTAGCCGCGCTGGGCGTCGGCGTACTTCTGCATCGCCGGTCCTACGCCGCTCTCGGGCCACACGCGGTTGACGACGGCGGCGTCTACGCCATAGCCGTAGAGCTGGAGATAGGTGTAGGCCCGCCGCGCCTCCTGGATGACCATCTTCTCGGGGTTCATCACGAGGCGCACAGAGGTCTTCTCCGGGTCGGCGAGGACGGACTGGATGTCTTCCAGCTTGCCGAAGAGGTAGTCCAGCTCGTCGTAGGCTTTGTCTACCGGAAGGCCGGTGGCCTGGCGCACCCCGAAGCCGAGCGTCTTGACGGCCGCCCGTTGAAACGGGAACGCCTTCGAGAGCCACCACTGCGTGGCCTGCGGGAGCGTCAGCAGCGTCAGCGTCTCGCCGGTCGGCGCGCTGTCGACGACGATCAGGTCGTAGGCGCCGGCGGCCCAGAACTGCTCCAGCCACAGCAGGACCGAGCCTTCGTTCATGCCGGGAAGGGCGGCCA
>PXTX01000007.1 GCA_003023275.1 Bacteroidetes bacterium SW_4_67_19 | reverse complement strand
CCTTTTTAAGAAAGCAAGACGCGCCATCGCGTGCCAGTCACCCGGGGGCCGCCTTTCGAAACGCCCCGGCGAACCGGCCTCTCGGAGATGTAAATTATCTTTTTGTTATGGAACCGCACCTGCAAATGCAGATTCCACCGGTTCCGCAAAAGGAAAAGTTGCCGTGAGTTCCGTTCCAGTACCCTAAAGGGCCTGCTGACTCCTGCTCGCGACCTCGCAGTTCTCTGCTCTGACGACCGCCTGGAGGTGGCTCTCATGCGCATCGAAGGACAAAGCGGACTGGCTCTGCTGCACGACCTGGCCTTGCTGTACCTCGGTCTCGCCCAGGGCGCCGACGACGAGCTCGACCCCTCGGAGACGAAAGAGGTGGCTGCCTGCCTGCGCCGCTGGCAGCCCGACAAAGACCCCGCCCTGATCGACCACGTCATCCGCGACGTGTCCCTCTCGTTCGAAGAGGAGGCTACGACCGAAGAGGTGCGCGCCGCCGTCGAGTCCCTCGGCGAAAACCTCTCGCAGGAATTGCGCCAGGAAATTCTCGACGATCTGGCCGAAATCGCCCGCGCCGACGGCCTCGTGCTCCGGCAGGAGAAAGACTTCGTCCAGCAGATCGCCACCACCTGGGGCGTGAGCCAGAGCCCGGCCTCGAGTCTTCGGCAGCCTGACGGAGCGTAGCAGAAGCCCCCGCTTCTGCGGGCACCGGCCACGCGCCAACACGCGCCAACGGGTCTCGCACTGGCCCTCAAGCACTGGCCCTCAAGCATGGGGTGCGTTCAGCCGTCGCGTGGCATCGGCTCGGGGGCAGCAGTACCCGCCCGCCGGGGCTCGTAGTGAACCTCTGCGAGGGAGACGGCTGTCCCGTCGAGATCGGTTCTCGACATCGTCCTCGGCAGCAAGCGCCTGCACGCGGGGCAGCCGGGCGCTGCCAGCCGTTTTGTTTTAATTTATGCAAAGTAAAACGGCAGAAGAAACGGTTCATCCCCCAAAAGACACGATTCATCCCTTCTGAACGGCTGTTCGCCCGAAAGCCCCGTTCGGCCGTTTGCACTTGGGCCTCCCCTGGGTTATCGTGTTGCTGTGTAAATGACGCTGTAAATGACGCTTCCGGCTAAGCTCGTCCCGCCGGGGGTGTCATCACCGGGGAAGTACTCGCTCGCTAAAGTGCGGCCTCTCCCGTCGCTCAAGCTACGAACCTCACGAGGCTCTATGTTGAAGAAGCTCCTGACCGCCACGCTCTTCTTTTTCCTTACCGTGCCCGCCACCGGCGCGCTGGCGCAGACCGGCACGATCACCGGGGTCGTCACCGACAGCACGACCGGCGATCCGATTCCGGGCGTCAGCATTCTGGTGGCCGGGACGCAGATCGGGACCTCCACCGACGCCAACGGCGAGTACGACCTTACGGGCGTGCCGGCCGGCCAGCAGACGCTGGAGGCTACGTTCGTGGGCTACCGCGACGAGCGCGTGTCGGTAGACGTGCAGCCGAACGCCACCACCACGCGCGACATTCAGATCGCCGAGGCGGCGGTGGAGCTCGAGGACGTGGTCGTCACGGCCCTCGGCGTGGAGCGTGAGGAGCGCTCGCTGGGCTACTCGGTGAGCCAAATCGAAGGCGAGACGATCGACCGCACCGCCGAGACGAACTTCATCGACAACCTCTCGGGGAAGATTGCGGGGGCGAATGTCAACAGCTCCAGCGGGCTGGGCGGTTCCTCGCGCATCGTGTTGCGCGGGGTCAGTTCGATTACCGGCGAAAACGAGCCGCTGATCGTCATCGACGGGGTGCCGCTGGACAACTCGAACCTCAACTCCAGCGGCCAGCAGGCGGGCTTCGGCGGCTACGACTTCGGCAACGCCGCCTCGATGATCAACCCGGCGTCGGTGCAGTCGATCTCGGTGCTGAAAGGCCCGTCGGCGGCCGCGCTCTACGGCTCGCGCGCGGCCAACGGCGTGATCGAGATCACTACCAAGAGCGGGGCCAGCCAGGAGGGCATCGGCGTGACGGTGCAGTCGGGCGTCACCTTCAGCGACCTGTACAACTTTCCCGACTACCAGAACAAGTACGGGGGCGGGGCCTTCGGGCCGTTTACGATGAACGACCAGGGGCAACTCGTCCCGGACTACGGCACCGACCAGTCCTGGGGACCGCCGCTGGATGGGCGCATGGTACGCGAGTGGTTCAGCTACGACGACGTCAACGGGGCGCTGGGCCAGACGACGCCCTGGGACGCGCACCCGAACAACGTGCAGAACTTCTTCGAGCAGGGGCGCACCTGGAAAACCGACATCGCCTTCGCGCAGGGCGGGGACAACTACAACTACCGCGCCTCGCTCAACAACGTGGCCAGCTCGGGCGTCTCCCCGGGAAGCGGTCACAACCGCCGCACGGTCAGCTTCAACGGCTCGCTTGACTTGACGGACCGGCTCTCAACGACCCTTTCGGCCAACTACGTGGACGAAAATCGCGAGCGGGCGCTGGGGGCGGGATACTCCAACGCCGCCGGCCCGTGGCTGCAGTTCAACCACTTCGGGCAGCGCCAGATCGACCTCTCGGAGAACGCCCCGATGCAGGACCTGCGCCGCCCCAATGGGCAGCAGCGTAGTTGGAACTGGAAAAACAGCACCGACGCGCCGCTCTCCGGGGACATCATCTACGCCAACAACCCCTACTGGACGACCCGTGAGAACTTCCCCACGGCCAACACCAATCGCGTCTACGGCGACTTCCGCGTTACCTACGACCTGATGAGCAACCTGACGCTCTCGGGCAACGTGGGAACGGACTACTACACCACGCGCCAGCAGACGCGCGTCGCCGTCGGCTCGGTCCAACAGTCGGAGTACACGGAGAATCTCTACGAGGTCGGCGAGACCAACGCCGGCGCCGAGCTGACCTACGACGCGGACCTCACCGAAGACTTCAGCCTACAGGCGCTCGGCGGGGCCACGTATCGCTACAGCCATCAGAGCAACAACCTCGGCAGCACCGAAGGGGGCCTGAGCACCCCCGGCGTGTACACGCTGGAAAACTCGACGGCTCGGCCCGACATTACGGACTACTTCGAGGAGGAAGGCCTCTTCGGGATCTACGCCGACGCCACCATCGGCTACCGCGACCTGGTGTACCTGGGCGGCTCGGTGCGCAACGACTGGTCCTCGACGCTCCCGGAGGAGAACAACTCCTACTTCTACCCGTCGGTGCGGTCGAGCTTCGTCTTCAGCAGCCTGCCGGCACTTCAGGACCAAGACGTGCTCTCCTACGGGAAGCTGCGCGTCTCCTGGGCGCGCGTGGGGCGCGACACCGACCCGTACCGGCTGGCCTTCACCTACCCGGGGAACACGCCCTTCAACGGCATTCCGCTGCAGTCCCTTCCCAACACGCTTCCCAACACGACCCTGGAGCCGGAAATCAAAACCGGCTGGGAGGTGGGCGCGCAACTTCAGTTCTTCAACAACCGCCTCGGGCTCGACGCCACGTACTACCTCGACGACACCGAGAACCAGATCCTTCCGGTCGGGCGCTCGGCGGCGAGCGGGTTCACCGAGCAAGTGCTCAACGCCGGCGTGGTGCGGAACGAAGGCCTCGAGCTCCAGCTCAACCTGACGCCGGTGCTCACCGATGCCTTCCGCTGGGACTTCACGGCCAACTGGGCGATCAACGAGAACGAAGTGACGGAACTGCCCGAAGGCCGCGTGACCGTGCCGTCGGGCAATCCCCCCTTCGGGCCCGCCGTCGTGGCGCAGGAAGGCGAGCCGCTCGGGGCGTTTTTCGGCAACGGATTCGCCCGCACCGAGAACGGAGAGAAAATCCTCCGTCCCGGCGGCTTCGGCTACCAGCTGGACAGCGGCAAGATCCTGGGCAGCTACCAGCCGGACTGGACCGGCGGCCTGCGCACGACGCTCTCCTACGAAGGCTTTTCGGTCTCGGCGCTGGTAGACGGGCAGATGGGCGGGCAGATGTGGTCGCTCTCCAACCTGTTCGGTCTGTACAGCGGCATGTTCGCAGAGTCGGCGCAGGGGGACGTTCGTGAAGTGGGCCTCGTGCCGGAAGGGGTCGTCAACGTGGGCACGGAGGAGAATCCCGATTATCAAGACTTCAGCGGCGAGGTGGAGGCCATCAGCTTCTACCAGTCGCTCTTCGGCAATCACGAGGCGCACCTCTACGACGCCACGCACATGAGGCTGTCCGAGGCAACCATCGGCTACACGCTGCCGCAGGACTGGGTCTCGCAGATCCCCAGCCTGCGAAGCCTGACCGTCTCGCTCGTCGGGCGCGACCTGGCGACGCTCTACAAGGAGACGCCCAACTTCGATCCCTCGGCCGTGACGCTCAGCTCCGGCAACGCGCAGGGCTTCGAGGTGGGGCAGCTCCCGCCCACGCGCAGCTACGGCTTCCGCGTACGGCTTTCGCTCTAATTCCGTTCGTCCCGGTCCCGGCGCCCGCGCTGTGCCGGGGACGGGATTCTCTTTGCACAGCAGCGAGGGCGCCTGCGCGCGCCTCGCTCACTCCACTTGCTCTCAAGCGAACACCGCCCCTTCTTCATGAACCGCTTCCTCAAGGGCCTTGCGCTCGCCGGCGTCGCTGCACTCGTCTTCACGCTGGGGGCCTGCGACATCACCGAGCTCAACGAAAACCCGAACGAGCCGTCGTCGGCCACGCCGGCCACGCTGCTGGCCAATGCGCAGAACGACTTGGCGACGATCTACTGGGACGACTACCCCGGGGCCTTCTGGGTACGCTACTCGCAGTACTGGACGACCAACCAGTACACCGACTCGGACCGATATGCCTTTCCCACCCGGCGCTCCGGCTCCAACGATGCCAACTGGGAAGACTTCTACCTGGTGCTCAACGACCTCCAAGAGATCGTTCGGCTCAACCGGGAAGAGGATCAGTCCGCCTTTGGCCCGCCCGACAATCAGATCGCCATCGCCAAGATCTTGCAGGCGTTCACCTATCACATGATGACGGACATGTGGGGACCGATTCCTTATCAGCAGGCGCTTGGGGGAAGGGAGGACAACTTCAACCCTGACTATACCGCGCAGCCGGACATTTACAGCGGTCTGATCGATTCGCTCACGGCGGCAAGCCAGATGATCGACACGGGCCAGCCGGCCCTGGCGGGCAGCGACGTCGTCTACGGCGGAGACATGAGCCAGTGGAAGAAGCTCGCCAACAGCCTCAAGATGCGCGTGGCAATGCGCATGGCGGACCGGCGTCCCGACATGGCAGAGACGGCCATCAACGAAGCGCTCGACGCGGGGGTCATGGAAAGCGCGAGCGACGCAGCGGCCATTCCCTTCAGCGGCTCGCCGCCTTATCAGAACCCCTTCTACGAAAACTACGAGGTGGAAGGGCGCGACGACTGGGCCGCCCCCGAGCCCATTCTCGGCCTGATGAACGACGTGGAGGACCCGAGGCGCGGGGCTTACTTCACCGACGGCAATCCCAACGAACCGGGCAACCAGTTCAACCCGTTCCCGTACGGGCTTCCGGGCGGAGAGGCGCAGTCGCGCTTTACCGCGCCGGACCGCTTCTTCTCGCGTCCCAGCGAGCGTGTGCGCGGCGACGCCAGCGCGCCGGCCTACATCATGCTCTACGACGAGGTGCTCTTCACCCAGGCCGAGGCCGCCGAGCGCGGGTTCATCGACGGCGATCCCGCGCAACTCTACCGCGACGCCGTCCGGGCCTCGCTGACGTTCTGGGACGCCGCTGAAGCCCCTGACGACTACCTCGAAGAGGTGCCCTACGACAACAGCAACGGCTGGGCGCCGGAAGAGGGCCCGGGGGCCACGTGGGAGAGCACGCTCGGCACCCAAAAGTGGCTGGCGCTCTACCTGCAAGGCATGCAGGGGTGGGCCGAGTGGCGGCGCCTGGACTTTCAGGAGGTGCTGCAG
>PXTX01000006.1:35285-41611 GCA_003023275.1 Bacteroidetes bacterium SW_4_67_19 | reverse complement strand
CGATCTCGATGCCCATCGTGGCGAGCTTGAGACGGCCGATGTTCTCGTCCATCTCCTGGGGGATGTCGTAGACGTGGTCGTCGAGGTGGTCGCCGCGCTCGGCGCGCTGCACCAGGTCGAGGTGCGCCTCGAACTGGTTGGCGAAGCTCATGTCCATCACTTCGCTGGGGTGCCCCTCGGCGGCGGCCAGGTTGACGAGGCGCCCGTCGGCGAGGACGTAGATCCTCTTGCCGTTTTCGAGGGTGTACTCGCGGTTGTTGGGCCGCACGATGCGCGCGTCGGTCGAAAGCTCGGCCAGCTCTTCGAGGTTGAGCTCCACGTCGTAGTGGCCGGTGTTCGCGACGACCGCGCCGTCCTTCATGCGCACGAAGTGGTCCCCGGTGATGACGTCCTTCATGCCGGTGGCCGTGACGAAGACGTCGCCGATCTCACAGGCTTCGTCCATCGTCATCACCTGGCAGCCTTCCAGCTTGGCTTTCAGGGCGGCGGTCGGCTTGACCTCCGTGACGATCACGTTGGCGCCGAGGCCCTGGGCGCGCTGGGCCACGCCGCGCCCGCAGTGCCCGTAGCCGGAGACGACGACGTTCTTGCCGGCGAAGAGAATCGAGGTGGCGCGCAGGATGCCGTCGAGCGTGCTCTGGCCCGTGCCGAAGACGTTGTCGAAGTCCCATTTCGTCTCGGCGTCGTTGACGGCGTAGACGGGGTAGCGCAGCTTGCCGTCGTCGTCCATCGCGCGCAGGCGGTGCACGCCGGTCGTCGTCTCCTCACTCCCGCCGAGGACCTCGTCGGCCATGTCGGGGTGCTCGTGGTGGAGCGTGAAGATGAGGTCCGCGCCGTCGTCGAGGGTCAGGTGCGGCGGCTTCGGGTTGATCGTCTGGTCGATGCTCCAGTAGAAGGCGTCGGTGTCCTGCCCGTGCCAGGCGTAGATCTCGGCGAGGCCGCGGTTGGCCAGCGCGGCGGCGACCTCGTCGTTGGTCGAGAGCGGGTTGCAGCCGCTCCACGAAACCCCCGCGCCACACATCGCCAGCGTCTCGACGAGGACGGCGGTTTCTTTGGTGACGTGCAGACAGCCGGCGATCTTGTAGCCGTCGAAGGGCTTCGACTTGGCGTACTCTTCGCGCAACTGCATCATGACGGGCATGCGGCTTTCGGCCCATTCGATGCGCTTGCGGCCGGCGCTGGCAAGGTCGAGATCGCGGACTTTGTACTGTCCTTTCTTGTGGTCCATTTTCGAGTGGGGGAATGCGGGAAAATGTTGAGACGCGCCACTGGCACGTCTGTACGGGGGGCAGGCGTGTGGGGGCGCCCGTCGCGAGTGATTCCATCAAACTATAACAGCGTGCGGCGGGGAGGGTTTTGGGTTGGATAAATCTTCGCCGCGTGCGCGTAGGCTCTTTACAAAAGTTGCTCTGCGGATCTTGCTCGCCGGCTCTTTTCCCGTTTCCCCAGCGATATGCCCGCGCAAACGAAACGAAAAGCTCGCAGACGAACGCCGCGCGCACGACGACCCAAAAAAGCGGCGCCCCCCAGTAGAGGACGCCGCTCGGTCATTGGCGTGGCACGTTGGTTTTCGTCAGGTGCGACGGGTGGTGCCGCTGCGATCGCCACTGCGTCCGGCGACCACGCGGTAGAGGAACAGCAAGATCATCGCGCCGATGATGGCAGTGAGGAGGCCAGCCCAGCTAAACGACGTGGTGCCGACACCGAGGAGCGTCTGCCCCAGCCAGCCGCCGACGAGCGCGCCGGCGATGCCGATGAGGATGGTGACGATGATGCCGCCCGGGTCGGGGCCGGGCATAAGAAATTTGGCGATCAGACCGGCAGCGAGGCCGAGCACGATCCAGGCGAGCCAACTCATAAGTCTTCGGGGGAAGGCGTGCGGAAGAAAGCGGGGGGTTGAAGGCGACACTGCCCTTCACCCGCGCTTAATCGCACGTCCTGGCGCATTTGTTGCGCGGCACACAGTTTCGTTGCAGGTTTCACGCATCACGCGCCCTGAACGGAGTGAAGAAGTACTCTTGGGGTGCAATACGCATCACGCATCACGTTTCACGCGCCGTCATGCCGCCTGCTTCGCCGTGCGCTCCAGTTCGCCGGTGTGGTCGAGCTGTTCCCAGGCGAAGTCCTCGCGCCCGAAGTGGCCGTAGGCAGCGGTGGGGCGGTAGAGCGGGCGCAGCAGGTCCAGCCGCTCGATGATGGCGGAGGGGCGCAGGTCGAAGGTTTCTTCCACGACGGCGGCGAGGCGCTCGTCGGGGATGACACCGGTGCCGCGCGTGTCGACGTCGATGGAGACGGGTTCGGCCACGCCGATGGCGTAGGCGACCTGCACGAGCGCTTCGTCGGCCAGCTCGGCAGCGACGAGGTTTTTGGCCACGTGGCGCGCGGCGTAGGTCGCCGAGCGGTCGACCTTCGAGGGGTCTTTGCCGCTGAAGGCTCCCCCGCCGTGGGAGGCGCGCCCGCCGTAGGTGTCCACGATGATCTTGCGCCCGGTCAGCCCGGTGTCCCCGTGCGGCCCGCCGATCACGAAACGGCCGGTGGGGTTGACGTGCAAAATGAGGTCGTCGTCCAGGAGGGGCTCCGGAAGCACCGCCGGTAGGACGTGCTCGCGCAGGTCCGCCTCGATCTGGTCGATGGTCACGTCCTCGTCGTGCTGGGTGGAAAGGACGACGGTGTGGACGCGGCGCGGCGTGGCGCGGTCGTCGGCGTACTCGACGGTGACCTGGCTCTTGGCGTCGGGCCGCAGGTAGGGCATCAGGTCCGTCTCCTTGCGGATGCGCGCGAGCTCCTCGACGAGGCGGTGCGAGTAGCGAATCGGGGCAGGCATCAGCGCGTCGGTCTCGCGGTTGGCGTAGCCGAACATCAGGCCCTGGTCGCCGGCGCCCTGCTCGCCGTCGGAGCGGTCGACGCCCTGGTTGATGTCGGGGCTTTGCCCGTGGATTGCCGAGACCACGCCGCAGGATTCCGCGTCGAAGCGCAAGAGCGGGTCGGTGTAGCCGATCTCGCGGATCGTGTCGCGCGCGAGGTCCTGCACGTCGACGTAGCCGTCGCAGGTGACTTCGCCGCTGAGGGTGACGAGGCCCGTGGTTACGAGCGTCTCGACGGCCACGCGGCTGTGGGGGTCTTCCTCGAGAAAGGCGTCGAGGAGCGCGTCGGAAATCTGGTCGGCCACCTTGTCGGGATGGCCTTCGGAAACGGATTCGGAGGTGAACAGGTACGCCATTGTGCGAAGCAGAAAAAAAGAGAGAAAGCGCGGGGAAAGGCGGCAACGGAACGAAAAAATATAGCAATCATCACTGCCCAAGTTCGAGCGAATCACAGGGGGTTCTGTGAAGGCCGCGTGCGAAGTAGCGAAAGTGCCTGCGAAGGGGGCGTGGCATGTTGCGCGTCGCACGTAGCTCATTCTACGTTAAACGTGGCGTACGTGAAGCGACACGTCGCGCGTGACCCGTCCCCCGATGCGAAGTCTATCCGATGCGAAGTCTATATCAAACGAGCGGCGGCGCACGACCCGGCATTGCTTCTGGGCGGAGGCTGTGTTAACTTCTCGCCGTTGAAATGCTGTTTCCAGCAGCAAAATGCTGTTTCCAGCAGCCCGCATGCGTTCTGCCTGCCGGTGTATCCGCTGGAACGCGCTTTTCCCCATTACCGATCTTTCTCTACTCTCACCCTCCGCCTATCATGGTTGACAACATCGAGTCGAGCGTCTACTCCATCATCGAAGAAAAGCTCGGCGTCGACGAATCCGAGATTAGCCGCGACGCCTCCTTTACCGACGACCTCGGAGCCGACTCCCTCGATACCGTCGAGCTCATCATGGAGTTCGAGAAGGAGTTCGACATCACCATCCCCGACGAAGAGGCCGAGGACATCCAGACCGTCGGTGACGCGGTGGACTACCTCGAAAACAAAACCGCTGAAGCGTAGGACGGGCTGTCAGCTGTCGGCTTTCAGCTATCAGCCGTCACGGTCTGGCTGTTGAAGGCGGACTGTTGAAGGCGGACTGCTCCTTCGCACAAAGGCTCAAGCGGAAGATTCAATGAGCAACGCGCAGCGCCGAGTCGTCGTTACCGGAATGGGCGCGGTCACGCCTATCGGCCTCTCGGTGGAGGACTACTGGGACGCGATGATGCGTTCCGAGAGCGGCATCGCCTCCATCGAGAGCTTCGACGCCGAGCAGTACACCACCCGCTTCGGCGGGGAACTGCCCGACGCCTTCGACGCGGAGGACTACCTCGGCGCGAAAGATGCGCGGCGCATGGATCCGTTCTGCCACTACGCCGTCGCCGCCAGCGACGCCGCGCTCGCCGACGCGGGCATCGACCCCGACGACGAGGACAGCTACCCGCAGGACGAAAAGGACCGCACGGCCACGATCTTCGGCACCGGCATCGGCGGGCTGAAGGTCTTCCAGGAGCAGACGGAGGAGCACGCCGAGTACGGCGCGCGCCACGTCTCGCCGTTTTTCATCCCGATGATGATCCCCGACATGGCCAGCGGGCAGCTCTCGATGCGCTACAACTTTCGCGGCCCCAACTACTGCATCGTCAGTGCCTGCGCCACCGGCAACAACAACATCGGCGACGCCTACATGCTGATCCAGCAGGGGACCGTCGACGCCGCGCTCTGCGGTGGCACCGAGGCGTGCATCACGCCGCTGGGACTGGCCGGCTTCGGCTCGATGCGCGCGCTCTCCACCCGCAACGACGACCCCGAGCACGCCAGCCGCCCCTTCGACGCCGACCGCGACGGCTTCGTGATGGGCGACGGCAGCGGCGCATTCTTCATCGAAAGCCTCCAGCACGCCCGCGAGCGCGACGCCGAGATCCACGCCGAGATCGTCGGCATCGGGATGAGCGCTGACGCGCACCACATCACCGCCCCCGACCCCGAGGGCGACGGCGCGGCCCTGGCGATGAACAACCTCCTCGAAAGTGGCGGCCTGGAGGCCGAGGACGTCGACTACCTCAACATGCACGGCACCTCCACCCCGCTCGGCGACGTGGCCGAGACGAAAGCCATCAAGCGCGTCTTCGGCGACCACGCCTACCAGATGAACACCTCTTCGACCAAGAGCATGACGGGGCACCTGCTGGGGGCGGCCGGCGCTATCGAGGCCATTGCCGCCATCGGAGCCATCCAGCACGACACCGTGCCGCCTACGATCAACTTCGAAGAGGAAGACCCGGAGTGCGACCTGAACTACACGTTCAACAAGCCGCAGGAGCGCGAGGTCACCGTCGCGGTGTCGAATGCCTTCGGCTTCGGCGGGCACAACACGTCGATTGCGTTTCGGGAATTCGACGGGTGACGGTCTGGAGCTCGGGGGGCGCACCTGAGACCCCCCTCCAACCCCGCAGCCGCGACGCTCAAAGTGGCAGGTAAATCACGCGCCCGTGCAAGTCACCAGGGCCGAACGTCTTGGCGATCAGCTCAAGGTCGCGCACGCACTGGCTGATGCTCGCCCGGCGCTGATGCGCGTAGACGACGCTCGCGAACGGCTGTTGCGTTCGCTGACGGCGCGTCGCTTCGCTTACGAAGTCGTCATCTCTCGTAAAAATCACGCGTTCGAGTTCGGCCGCGCGCTCGAACAGGGCGACATCCGACCACTCAATCGTTTCGTCGTCTTGCGCCGTCAGCACATCCACCCCGCGAAGGCGTAACCCGCGAGTAATCGCGGACTGGACGTGCACATCTGCGTACAGGCCGACCGCCATTACGCTGCTTCTGCCTGCGAACGTTTGAGCGCGCGCAGCTTCTCCACGATAGGCGGCGTGGGCGTCGACGCCTTGAGGGCCTCAACCTTCTTGCGGCGCCGTTCGAGATCAGCGCTGATTTCGTCCTCGTGGTCCCAATAATACGACATCGCCGAGTGCACCTGGCCCAGCGAAAGATAAGGGTGCTGGAGACACACTTCCTCGGGGCTGTACCCATGAGCCAGATGTTCAGCCGCCAGCTCGACGATTTTCGTTTTCGTGCCCTTGATGCGAGGCACGCCCTCGTCGTCGAGCACGACGTGGCGGTAGGAAGTCGCTTTCATCGGCTTGCGTGGCTGCTCGTGGAAAAGCGTCGTCTCTGGTGATACCCTTCGCGCCCTGTGCAGTTCGCCCGTTCCGCTGCTGCCACCCCCAAACCCGCAACCGCAACGCCTATCCGACCCGCGCGAAGCCCAGCTTGCGCTTCGCCCAGTAGCGCTCGAAGTGGTCGCGCAGGCGGGCGTGCTCCTCCGCTTCGAGATCGGCGTCGCGCTCGATTAGCGAGAAGGCGCCGGCGCGCGCCTCTTCCAGGATCTCCTCATCTTCGGTGATGTCGGCGATCTTGAGGTCGGG
>PXTX01000006.1:0-35267 GCA_003023275.1 Bacteroidetes bacterium SW_4_67_19 | reverse complement strand
GTATGCGGCCATCAGGATGCACCAGCTCTGGCGGTCGGAGCGCCCCACGCGGCCGCGGAGCTGGTGGAGCTGGCTGAGGCCGAAGCGCTCGGCGTGCTCGATCAGCATGACGGTGGCCTCGGGCACGTCCACGCCCACCTCGATCACCGTCGTGGAGACGAGCAGCTGCACGTTCCCGTCTTTGAAGCGCTGCATCGTCTCTTCTTTTTCGGAGGCGGGCATCTGGCCGTGCACGAGGCCGACCTCGAAAGGCGCAAACGCCTTTTTCAGCTTCTCGTAGCCGTTGATCGCGTCCTTGAGGTCCATCTTTTCGCTTTCCTCCACGAGCGGGTAGACGACAAACGCCTGCTCGCCCGCTTCGAGGCGGTCGCGCACGAAGGCGTACACTTCGCCGCGCCGCTTCTCCGAGCGCTGCGCCGTCTTGACGGGTTTGCGCCCGGCGGGCATCTCGTCCATCTTACTCACGTCGAGGTCGCCGTAGAGCGTCATCGCCAGCGAGCGCGGGATGGGCGTGGCCGTCATCAAAAGCATGTGCGGCCGCTCGCCCTTCGAGAACATCTCCGCCCGCTGCGCCACGCCGAAGCGGTGCTGCTCGTCGACCACGGCCAGCCCCAGCTGGTCGAAGGCGACCTCGTCCTGGATGACCGCGTGCGTGCCCACCGCCACCGCCGCGTCGCCCTCGGCGAGCGCCTCCAGCGCTGCTTCGCGCTCGGTCTTGTTCTGCGAGCCGACCAGCAGGCGCGGCTCCACGTCCAGCGGCGCGAGGTAGTTCTGCAAGTTGGCGAAGTGCTGCTCGGCGAGGATTTCCGTCGGCGCCATGAAGGCGCTCTGGAAGCCGTTGTCGAGCGCGTGCAGCATCGCGGCGACGGCCACGACCGTTTTGCCGCTGCCCACGTCGCCCTGGAGGAGGCGGTTCATCTGATGCCCGCTCTGCGTGTCGTCGACGACGTCGCGGAGCGCCCGCTCCTGCGCGCCGGTCAGCTCGAAGGGCAGGACCTCGCCGAGGAACTGGCTGACCGTGCCGCCGGGCTTGCCGAAGCGGTGCCCCGGCGCCTCGCGCAGCGTCTGCCGCGAGCGCGCCAGAAGCAGCTGGATGAAAAACAGCTCCTCGAACTTGAGCCGCCTTCGGGCGCGGGCCAGCTCGTCGTGGTCTTCGGGGAAGTGGATGGCTCGCAGCGCCACGCGCCCTTCCATCAGGTCGTGCTCCGAGGTGAGCCAGTCGGGAAAGAGTTCGCTTAGCTTGAGGCCGTGCTCGGCGAAGAGCCGGTAGATGATGCGGCGGAAGGCGCGGCTGGTGAGGCCCACGTTGTCGAGCGCCTCGCCGCCGGAGTAGAGCGCGACGATGCGGTTGGTGTCGAGCGCGGCGCTGTCCCCTTCGAGCTTGTCGAAGTCGGGGTGCGTCATCGAAAACGTGGAGCCGTACTTGCTGGGCTTGCCGTGGAAGGCCACGCGGTCGCCCTTCGAGAAGACCTTCTTCAGGCCCCAGATGCCGCGAAACCAGACGCATGTCATCGAGGGCCCGCTGCCGTCTTTGAGGCGCACTTCGAGGCGCTTCGACTTGCGCCCGTCGATGATGCCGGTCGCCTGCACTTCGCCGACGACGGTCACCGCCTCGCCGTCTTCGGTAAGGCGGCGGATGGGGGTGACGGTCTGCCGGTCGAGGTAGCGGCGCGGGTAGTAGCGCAGCAGGTCGCGCACGGTGCGCACCCCCGCGGCGGAGGCGAGCACCTCGGCGCGCTTTTTTGGCGCAGCGTTTCGTCTTCGTCGATCACGTAGATTTTGCCACTCATGAAAGAGCCTGTGTTTTCGAGTTACACGTCCAGCTCCAGCGCCTCGCGGACGAACGCGCAGACGCGCTCGGCGGGGTCGCGGGCGTCGCGCGCTTCGTCGGCGCTCGGGTCGTAGCCGGGGTCGCCGGGGTAACGCACGTCGACGGCGTAGCGGTTCAGGCGCTCGCAGGCGTCGCGCAACTGCTCGAACGCCTCGTCGAAAGGCGTGCATTCGTCGATCAGCGCGGTGAGGTCGTGCGTCTTTTCGACCTCGCGGCCGCGTGCCGTCAGGAACCCCTTCAGGCATTTCTCGGCGGCCTGCTGGGCGTGGTAGCACGTCACGTCCGGCAGGGGGTCGTCCGCATTCTGCGTCAGACGCATCGTTTCCCGGTCGCGGTCGGCTTTGTCGAACCAGCTGCGCACCCAGTCTTCGTGTTCTTGTTCGGAGGGTTCTTCTATGAAACCGTTTGAGTTGGGGGGCGCGTCGTCGCGGCGGTAGAGCGTGCGGCCGTGTTTTTCGATGAAGTAGGTGACGCTGTTGAGCAGGTGCTTCTCGCGGGCGAACTCGGCGGGCGTGTAGGTGAGCACGTCCACGGGCGCGTCCACCTTGCGGATGAGGGGGCGCAGCAACTGACGCAGATGCGCGCGGCGGTCGCGGCGCGGCCCGTCGAGGTCGGCGATGACACAGAGGTCCACGTCGCTGTCGCTGCGGACCGTTCCTTTCGCGCGCGAGCCGAACAGAAGAATGGCCGCGGGATCGACCGCTTCGACGAGGCGATCCACGACGCGCTGCAGGAGCGCATCTTCGATCTCGGGGACGGTCGGAGCAGGCATGAGCGCGTGGGGTGCAGGAGCACGGGGCAATGGTAACGGCTCGGTCGGGCACAAGATGCACTCGCAAGATGCACCCCGCCGGTGACACCGTGGTGTCAGACGCGGCGGACCGGAGACGGCGCACGGCGGTACGTCATCCCGCTCCACCTGTACGCTGGGGCCGCGTTTTTCTTTGCTTCCAGGTCGCTTCCCCTCCATGCCTGCCCCGCCGCCTTTCGACGCCGACACCTACGCCGCGCGCCGCCGGCGCCTCATGGAGCAGCTCGGCTCGGGGGTCGCGCTGCTGCTGGGCAACGGCGAGAGCGCGTCCAATTACGCCGCCAACCATTACCCCTTCCGCCAGGACAGCACGTTCCTGTACTTTCTGGGCCTGGACTGCCCCGGCCTCGATGCGGTGGTCGACGCCGACGCCGGGCGCACCACGCTTTTCGGCGAAGACCCCGGCCTCGAGGCGGTGATCTGGGAGGGACCGCAGCCGTCCATCGACGCGCTGGCGCAGCAGGCCGGCCTCGACGACACGGCCCCGCCCGGCGCGCTGACCGAGACGGTGCAGCGAGCGCGCGACGCCGGGCGCATGGTGCACACGCTGCCGCCCTACCGCGAGGCGCACCGGCGGCGGCTGGGGGCGTTGCTCGGCTGCAAGCCGGAGGCCACCGACGACCACGCCTCGGACGTGTTCATCCGCGCCGTCGTGGCGCAGCGCGAATCCAAAACCGACGCGGAGGTGGCCGAGGTCGAGAAGGCGCTCGACGTTACGCGGCGAATGCACCTGCTGGCGATGCAGGAGGCGCGCTCCGGTGCGGTGGAGCGCGAGGTGGCGGGCCGCATGGAGGGGATGGCCCGCGCTGCCGGGGGCGAGACGGCGTTCCCGACCATCTTCTCCGAGCGCGGGGAGGTCTTTCACAACACGCCCAGTGCGCAACGACTCACGGGCGGCGCCCTTGCGCTCTGCGACGCGGGCGGCACCGCGCCTTCCCGCTACGCCGGCGACATCACGCGCACTGCCCCCGTCGGAGGGGCGTTTTCGCAAAAGCAGCGCGCCGTCTACGAGATCGTCCTCGACGCGCAGGAGGCGGCGCTCTCGGCCATCGAGCCGGGGGTGAAATACAAGGACGTGCATCGCCTCGCTGCGCGCCACCTGGCAGATGGACTCAAGGGCGTCGGGATGATGAAGGGAGATCCAGAAGAAGCCGTCCGCGAGGGGGCGCACGCGCTCTTTTTCCCGCACGGCCTGGGCCACATGCTGGGCCTCGACGCGCACGACATGGAAGCCCTCGGCGAAGACGTCGTCGGCTACGACGACGAGACGACGCGCTCCGAGCAGTTCGGCCTCAACGCGCTTCGCCTGGGCCGCGAGCTGAAGGAGGGCTTCGTGCTGACGGTCGAGCCGGGCGTCTACTTCATCGAGCCGCTTATCGAACAATGGCGCAGCGAGGGGCGCCACGCGCGCTTCATCGACTACGACGCCGTTGCGGACTACGAGGGCTTCGGCGGCATCCGCATCGAGGACGACGTGCTGGTCACGTCCGACGGAGGCCGCATCCTCGGTGAGCCGATCCCGAAGCAGCCGGAGGCGGTGGAGGCAGCGGTCGGCAATTAGTGTCTGGTAGTTTTTGAAAAACGGGCCGGTGGCTTGACTTTTGCACGGTCGGGCTCATCCCCCTCTTTCCCCCGCGCTTCCGCACTCCCGCACTTCCGCATGAGTCGCTCATCGAACGCCGCGCCGGAGCAAGTCGCCCTCGATGCCTCGGCGCAGACGCTGTCGGTGCACTGGGCGGACGGGCACACCTCGACGTATTCCCTCGACGGCCTGCGGCGCGCCTGCCCGTGTGCGCATTGCCAGGGGCACGGCGGCGACGCGCCCGGCCCCGAGGTCTTCGACGCCCCGCCCGAGCGTGAGTGGACGGACGTGCGCGCCGAGACGGTCGGCGGCTACGCGCTCCGGCTGCGCTGGGACGACGGCCACGACACGGGCCTCTACCGATGGACCTACCTGCGCGCGCTGTGCCCGTGCCCCGAGTGCCGCTCCTGACGAAGGGAGCCGCTCCCGACGAAGGGGGCCGCTCTCGACGAAGCCTTCTCGGCGCAGCGTGCTCCCCAGCGCCTCACGAGAAACTTTTTCCCATCCGTTCCTTTCCCGAACCGGCACTTCTTTTTTCATTGCCTCCCCTGCGCCTCGACGTTATGCGAAGCTTCCTTTCCTGCATCACTGCCACGCTAATTGCGCTGCTGGGCGTCGCCCCCGCGAGCGCGCAGACCTTCGCGCCCGAAGACCGGCAGCAACGCCACGACGCGGAAGACGCGATGCCCGGCTACGGCAACGCGGTGGCCGTTTCCGGCGGCACCGTCTTCGTCGGGGAGCCGAACAACAAGTACAATCCCGGCGCCGTCTACCTCTACCAGCGAGAGGGGGGCGAGTGGACGCGCACCGGCAAGCTCACCGCCGAGGACGCCAGCCCCAACGACGGCTTCGGCAGCGCGCTGGCCGCCCGCGGCGACTACCTCCTGGTGGGCGCTTCGAAGCAGAGCGGCGCAGCCTACGTCTTCCAAAACACCCCGGACGGCTACGAACAGGTCGCACGCCTCGCGCCCGATGGGGAAGCGGGTGAAGGCTTCGGCGGCGGGGGGGTAGCCATCGGATCGGGCTGGGCGGCCGTCGGCGCGCCCGGGGCGTCCAACGGCGACCTCGGCGGCGCCGGCGCGGCGTACCTCTTCCGCCGGAGCGACGATTCCTGGACGCAGACCGACCGCCTCACCGGCAGCGCGGCAGACTCTTCTTCCGGCTTCGGAGCAGCGCTCGACTACGAGAAAGGCCGTCTGCTCGTCGGCGCGCCCGGCGCCGGCCCGCGCGACCCCGAAGGGCCGCCGGGCACCGCGTACCTCTTCGCCCGCCAGAATGGCGAGTGGACGGAGGCCGGAATGGCCGAAGGCCCGGGCAGTGAGAGCGGCCCGACCGGCTTCGGTGCGTCGGCGAGCTTGCATGGCGGACGCGCCTTCGTCGGCGCGCCGCTGGCCGGCGGCAACACCGGCATGGTCGGCGTCTACGCGATCAGCGAGGACGGCAGCGGCTGGCAGCCGGCCGGCGAGCTGCACCCCTTCGACGGCGGCCAGCGCCACTTCTTCGGCATCGACCTCGCGCACACCGCCGGCGAGACGTGGGTCAGCGCCCTCGGCGCCAAGCGGCTCTCCGGGCGCGTCTACGCCTTTTCCGAGAGCGAAGACCCCGAAGGGGAATGGACCTCCTCCCGCGAGGTCGTCACCGGCGAGCAAGCGCAGGACCTGCTGGGGCGCGCCATCGCTGCCGACGGCGACGTGGCGGCCGTCAGTGCGCAGAGCGACGGCGGGCGCGTCACCATCTTCGGGCGCTCGGGTCCCGGGGCCGGCTCCGAGTGGATCGCGCGGGCGAAAGACCTGAAAGGCGATCCGGGCGGCCTGCCGGCCGTCACCGGCGACACGAAAAACTGCGAAGACGGTCGGGCTGCCGGGCGTTACAACTGCAACGACGTGCAGCTCCTCAGCTTCCTGCCCATCGACCGGCTCGGCGGCGAGCAGGGCGTCAACCTCAACGACGTCTGGGGCTGGAACGACCCGCAGACGGGCACGCCCTACGCTCTCGTCGGCCGCACCGACGGGATGGCCTTCGTCGACATTTCGAACCCGCAGAACCCCGTCTACGTCGGCGAGCTCCCGCTCACCGAGGGCGCCAACCCCAACTCGTGGCGCGACGCGAAGGTCTACGAAGACCACGTCTTCGTCGTGGCTGACAACGCCGGCGACCACGGGATGCAGGTCTTCGACCTCACCCGCCTGCGCGAGCACGAAGCGGGCGACGACCCGATCACCTACGAGGCCGACATGGTCTACGACCGCGTCAATAGCGCGCACAACATCGTGATGAACAAGAAGACCGGCTACGCCTACATCGTCGGCGCCGGCGGGGGCGGCAAAACCTGCGGCGGCGGCCTGCACATGGTCAACGTGCAGCAGCCCAACCGGCCGACCTTTGCCGGCTGCTTCGCGGATGAGCGCACCGGGCGCAAGGGCACTGGCTACTCCCACGACGCGCAGTGCCTCGTCTACGACGGCCCCGACGAAGAGCACAAGGGCGACGAAATCTGCTTCGGCGCCAACGAAACGGCCCTCTCCATCGCCGACGTGACCGACAAAGAGAATCCGAAGGCCCTCGCGGCGGCGGAGTACCCGAAATCCGCGTATACCCACCAGGGCTGGATCGACGAAAATCACCGCTACTTCTACCTCAACGACGAGCTGGATGAGCTTCAGGGCAAGGTCGACTCCACGCGGACGCTGATCTGGGACGTCAGCGACCTGGAGGACCCGCAGCTCGTCAAGCAGTACACCTACGGCACGACGTCCTCCGACCACAACCTCTACGTCGAGGGGAACCGCATGTACATGAGCAACTACGCCAGCGGCCTGCGCGTCCACGACATCAGCGACCCGGAGAACCCGAAGGAAATCGCGCACTTCGACACCTCGCCCGTCGGCGACACAGACCCGCCCGGCTTCACGGGCACCTGGAGCAACTACCCCTACTTCGAGAACGGCGTCGTGGCCGTTAGCAGCATCGGGGAAGGGCTCTTCCTGCTCAAGCCCCAGCTCGAGGAGCGCGAGAGCCTGTGAATCCGTTCGGATTCGGGACGGCGGACCGTGGACGGCGTCGGGCCGCACGCGTCCTGCCTGTTGCTCGTGTCGTTTAATAAAAATCGCGCCGGATGAATCGAGCGGCGGGTGTGGCCTTTGCGCCCCGCCCGTCGCTCGTTTTGGTTTTACAAAAACATTTTTAACGACCCATAGGGGCGCGATATATCGTGCCCCTACGCGATGTAAAATACCGTCTCCCCCTTCCGCGAAGTACGCACCACACAGTGAAACGCCGTTTCCTCTTCCTCGCCGCCGCGCTCCTGCTCACCGTCGCCGCCGGGTGCGCCGGCAGCGCGCAAACCACCGGCGGTCCCGCCGCGACAGACGAGACGAGCGACGTCGAAAACAGCGGCGCGCCCTCGTTCGGCGACGTGCAGCCGTTGCTCGAAGACACCTTCGTTCCCCTTCTCACTGAAGACGAGGAAGTGGACGCCTCGTCGTGGCAACGCTTCATCGAAGGCTCCGAGCACGGCACGGTCGTCATTCCCGGCGACGCCGAGCACAGCCTGCTGGTGGAAGTGGCCGAGCACGCCCGCGCCGAGGGCCGCACCGGCGCGCCCACCGAGGCCCAGCTCGAACGTGTGCGCCAGTGGATCGAGGCCGGCGCCAAAAGCGGCGCGGGTACGGCGCCCTACGCCGACGTGCAGAACCGCCTCTACGTCGCCAACGAAGCCGGCGCGCTCGTCACCATCATCGACGCCGAGGAAAACCGCGTCATCGGCACCGTCGACCTGACCGAGCGCGGCTTCGGGCCGAAGGCCAAGCCCCACGACACCGCTGTGACGCCGGACGGCACATACTGGTACGTCTCGCTCATCGGGGCCAACCGCGTGCTCAAGTTCAACCGCGACAACGAGATCGTCGGGCGGGTGAACATGGAAGTGCCGGGCCTGATGGAGTACGACGCAAATTCCGGCCGCCTCTTCGTGGGGCGCTCGATGAGCGCGGTCGACCCGCCGAAGCGGATCGGCATCATCGACGGGAGCGACCTGAGCCTGCGGCAGGTGGACGTCTTTTTTCCGCGCCCGCACGCGCTGGAGGTGGACCCGCGGGGCAAGCAGGTCTACGTCGCCAGCCTGGCGCGCAACCAGGTCGCCGGCGTCAACGCCGCCACCGGCGAGACGAAGCTCACCTCGATGGGCGGCCCCGTCAACACGCTCGTCCACTTCGCCGTCCGCCCCGACGGGCAGGCGATGGCCGCCGGCGGACAGACCTCGGGCACCTTCTTCTTTTTCGACATCGCCGCCGAGACGCCCCTCGCGCCGACCGTCACCGACAGCCTCCAGCTCGGCGGGCAGCCCTGGCACCCCAGCTACACGCCGGGCGGCGACCGCCTCTACGTGCCCCAGAAGACCGCCGGCACCGTCAGCGTCATCGACGCGCAGAGCCACGAAGTCACGGCGACGATCCGCCACGACGCGCTCGCGCAGCCGCACGGCAGCGCCGTCCGCTCCGACGGGCGCTACGTCTACGTCACTGGCAGCAACGTCGAAGGCACCTATGCGCCGCGCTATCCGGGCGTCTTTGGCGACGAAACCCGGGGCGTCGTCGCCGTCATCGACACGCAGACCAACGAGGTCGTCAAGGTGCTCCGGGCCGACCAGGATCCCTCGGGCTTGAGCGTGCGCCCGTGAACGTTGGTGGGACGGTTTGAAGGTGGAGTTGGCATTCTGAAAAAAGAGCAGCGACGAAACGGCATGAGCACTCCGCCCGCAGAGCGACACCCTCCCGCCCCCCCGTACCCCCGCACTCCCGCACTCCTTATCCTCATCCTCCTGGCCGCTGGTTGCGCCGGCAGCGAGCGCGCAACTGCGCCGGCCGATAGCAACGACGGCGCCAGCGCCGAAAACCAGCGCTACGCGCGGCGTGTGACGCCCTTCCCGGTGCAGAGCGCCGGCGGCGACGCCTACGACGTGCCCTTCCTGGGCGGTTTCAACGTGCCGCGCCCGCAGATCATCGACATCAACGGCGACGGCGCGCGGGACCTCTTCATTCAGGAAGAGAGCGGACAGGTCATGTTTTTCGAAAACACCGCCTCCGCGGGCGCCCCCGCCCGCTTCGCGTGGCGCTCCAGCGACTACCGCGACCTCGCCGTCGGCGAGTGGTACCGCTTCGTCGATCTCGACGGCGACGGCCTGCTGGACCTGCTGGCCGAGCAGCCGTACAGCTACCTGCGCTACTATCACAACACGGGTTCGGACGGCGACCCGCGGTTCGAGCTGGCGAAGGACACGCTGCGCACCGTCGGCGGCGAGCCGCTCTTTTCGGACCGCCAGAACATCCCCAACGTCGCCGACGTGGACTGCGACGGCAAGCCGGATCTCTTCGTCGGCCGCCTCGATGGGACGGTCACGCGCTACGAAGCCACCGGCGAAGTCGGCCCGGAAGACGTGCCGCAGTTTCGGCTGGTGAACGAGAACTTCGCCGGCATCGAGATCGTCCAGCAGTTTGGGCCCGGCGGCCAGCCCACGCAGCAGCGCCCCGTGCCCGGCCGCAGCGGCAGCGGCGATCCGCTGGGCGGCTCGAACGACGACGGACCCCCCGGCGGCGGCCCCCGAACCCGCAACGCGAAACCCGCAACTGGAAACCCCAGCGCCAAGCACGGCGCCAACACGATGGCCTTCGCCGACGCCGACGGCGACGGCGACCAAGACCTGCTCTGGGGCGACTACTTCGAGCCGGGCTTGCTCTTGCTGGAAAACCGGGGCGGCTGCGAAACCCTCGACTTCTCGAACGACCCGGTGCCCTTCCCGAGAGGCAATCCGCTTTCCACGACCGGCTACAACGCTCCCGCCATCGGCGACCTCACCGGCGACGGGCTTCAAGACCTCCTCATCGGCGTCATCGGGGGGGCCTACAACCCCGATCGCACCGCTGCGAACAACCTCTACTTCTACGAGCGCACCACCGCCGGCGGCTCGTACGCCCTGCGCGCGCGCCAGTACCTCTCGATGATCGACGTGGGGCTGGAAAGCGTCCCCGCGCTGGCCGACCTCGATGACGACGGCGACCAGGACCTCCTGGTCGGAAGCAAAATCGGGACCGCGAAGGGCAGCACCGAAGGCCCCGTCCTCCGCTACGAAAACACCGGCGGCCCTGCCGACCCGCGCTTTCGCCTCGCCGACACGCTCGCCCTCGCGCCCGAGGCGTACAATCGCGCCCCCGCGCTGGCCGACCTCGACGACGACGGCGACCCGGATCTGGTGATGGGCACGTGGAACAACTCCCTCCGCTACCACGAGAACACCGGCACGGCGAGCGACCCGCAATTTGCCGAAACGGGCACGGTCCTCGCCGAGCTGGGGCGCGGCAGCCACCCGGCCCCCGCCTTCGCCGACCTCGACGGCGACGGCGACCTCGACCTCGTCCTCGGCGAGACGGCCGGGTCGTTGACCTTCTTCCGCAACACGGGCACGCCCCAGCAGCCGCAGTTCCAGCGCGAGAACGGCCTGCTGAAAGGCGCGAGCGTAGACCGGCGCAGCGCCCCCGTCTTCCATGACGTGGACGGCGACGGCGACCAGGACCTCGTCGTCGGCAGCGAGGGGGCGGGGATCGCGCTCTTTCGCAACGAAGGCTCCGCGCGGGACCCGCGGTTCGTGCGCGCCGAGAAGGCCGGTCCCTTCGCGCTCGTCGAGGACGCGCCGGAACTGGCCGCCCCGGACTTCGCCGACATCGACGGCGACGGCGACGCGGATCTCTTCATCGGCGCAGCACGCGGCGGGCTGATGTTCTTTGAAGACAAGCGGTGACGGTTTCGGACGGGCGGGACTGCCTGCTTTCGTTCGCGTTGCCCGTTGGGAAAGGCGTGATGCGTGATTCGTGATGCGTGATGTACCCCAAGCACTTCCGCCCCAAGCACTTCCTCCCATTAGTCGGGGCGCGTGATGACAGCAGACCGACGCGCTTGCGATCAGATATCTACAGGTGAAAACGACCGTCCGAAAGCGTCGACGCTCGAATGCTCCTTCAGCGTTCGTAGACGGGCAGCTTCACGCATCACGCAACACGCATCACGCTTCCATGGTCGCCGCGCTCTACGCGCTTGCCATTGCCGGGTTGCTCCTCTACGGGGGGCACTGGGGCTGGCTGGCGCTCGTGCACCTGCGCACCGAGCGCCTGCGCGACGGACCCGTGCCGGAGCCAGAGGAAACGCCGCCTGCGCCCGACGAGTGGCCCGTCGTGACGGTGCAGCTTCCGCTCTACAACGAAGCGAGGGTCGCCGAGCGCCTCATCGACGCCTGCGCGCGGCTGGACTACCCCGAAGGCCGGCTCGACATTCAGATCCTCGACGACTCGACCGACGAGACGACGGCGCTGGCGGAGCGCCGCGCCGAACACTGGCGCCGGCGCGGGCGCGAGGTGCGCGTCGTTCACCGCGACGACCGCACCGGCTACAAGGCCGGCGCGCTCAAAAACGGCCTCCGCCTGGCGCGCGGCACGCTCGTGGCCGTCTTCGACGCCGACTTCGTGCCGCCGCCGGACTTCCTGCGGCGCGCCGTGCCTGCGCTCCTGTCCTCGGGCGACATCGGCATGGTGCAGGCGCGCTGGGGTCACCTCAACGCCGAGCATTCCCTGTTGACGAAAGCGCAGGGCGTGGGCCTCGACGCGCACTTTGCCCTCGAACAGGGCGCGCGCCAGGCAGCCGGGTGCTTCCTCAACTTCAACGGCACCGCCGGCCTGTGGCGCCGCGCCTGCATCGAGGACGCCGGCGGCTGGCACACCGACACGCTCACCGAGGATCTCGACCTCAGCTACCGCGCCCAGCTCGGCGGCTGGCGCCTGCGCTACCTGCCGGACCTGGAAGTGCCCGCCGAACTGCCCGCCGGACTCGGCGCCCTCCGCGCCCAGCAGGCGCGCTGGGCCAAAGGCGCCATCGAAACGGCGCGCAAACTGCTCGGCCCGCTCTGGCGCTCCACGCAGCCGCTCCGCGTGAAGGCCGCCGGCACCGTTCACCTCACCGCGCACCTGGCCTACCCGCTCGTGCTGCTGGCCGCGCTGACGCACCCGGCGCTCGTCTGGCTCAAACACACCGGCGCCGGCCCGGGCGCGTTCTACTTCGCGGCCCTGAGCGTCGGCATGGTCGGATTTGGGGGCGTCGTCCTCGCGCAACTCTTCGCGCAGCGCGCCCTCCACCCCGACTGGCCGAGGCGCTTTGCGACGCGCTTCCCGCTCTTTCTGGCCGGCACCGTCGGGCTGGCCCTCAGCAACACGCGGGCTGTGGCGCGCGCCCTGCTGGGACGGCGCACGCCGTTTGCGCGCACGCCCAAGACGGGCGCCGGCGAGACGGGCGCCGCCGGGGCAGGCGAGGGGCAGCGCGCGCCGTGGTGGCGCACGCGCTATGCCGCCGACGCCCTGCGCGGCCCGCGCCTGCTCGCGTGGGGCGAACGGGCGCTTGCCGTCTACAGCGCTGCCGGTCTCGTCGTGGTTGCCGCCGCCGGCGAATGGGCGGCGCTCCCCTTTCAGGCGCTCTTCGCGGCGGGCTTTGCGCTCGTGGCGGGGGCCGCCGTCGCCCAGGCGCGCCGCGTGCCAGCGGCCGCCGGATAGCCCGAGAGGGGAACAAAATCAGCCCGAAATGCTGTTTACGCATCATCGCCGCCGCGCTCTGATGGGCTCGCGGGAAGGAAGCACGTAAAACGTGAAACGCAAAGGCCCCCCTCTGCGGACGCTGAAAAAAGGGGGCGAGCGTCCATGCTTGCCGAACGGCTTTGCCAGTAGCGCCAGAGCGCAGGCGATTCGGGCTGCTGACATTCCGCAATACGCAACACGCTTCCCATGCCTCGCGCCGATTTTCCCACGCTTCTCGACCGCGTCGAGCAAGGCGCCGCTACCGCCTCGGACGTGTCGGCGCTGGAGCAGTGGGTCGAGGCGGCGCCGGGGCACGTGACGGCGCACCTCGCGCTGGCGCGCGCCTGCGAGTTGCACGAACGCCCCGACCAGGCCCGCCGGCACTGGCGGTGCGCCGCCCTGCTCCAGCCGGGCAGCCCCGCCGTGCGTGCCGGGCTTCGGCGCACCGCCCGCCGCCCGGAGGCCGAGGCCGCCTCCCTGACGCTTCCCGCCGACGTGCTGGCGCCGGAACGTTCTTCCGAAACGGAGTCGGAAACGGGTTCCGAAACCGAAACGTCTCCCGAAGAGCCTTCTGCCGAAGCGGTTTCGGAACTCTCTCCCCGGGAGCAACAGCAGCGCCGCGTGTCGGAGCGCACGGTGCTGCAAGAACTCGAAGCGGCGACGCCGGAGGAGGAAGAGTCGGAAGCCCACGACCTTGACGGCCTGATCGAAGACTTGCAGGATGCGCGCATCGACCCCGTCCCCGACCCGGACGACGCGCCCACCCCGGACCTCGACGAGGCGGACACGGACGACATGGTCTCGCCTACGCTGGCGCGCATCTACAAGGCGCAGGGCCAGCACGCCGAAGCCGCGCGCGTCTACCACCGCCTGGCCGAAGAGCACCCGGCGAAGGCCGAGGAGTACCGCCGCCAGGCCGAAACGATGGAAGCGCAAGCGCAGCAAGACGAGTAACCGTCGATGAGGAGGGAATGGAGGCTCGCCGGTGGGCAACGTGCGGGACAAAAACGCCCGCACTCCCATCCACATCCCCGCACTCCCACACCCCATAAATGCAACGCCTCCAGCAGCTTTTCGAAGAGAATCCCCGCATCGTGTGCGGGCTGATGAGCGGCACGTCGCTCGACGGCGTGGATGCCGCTGTGGCGCGCCTCTCCGGCAGCGGGCGCGCGCTGGAGTGCGAAACGCTTGCCTACGTCGAAGCGTCGTACGGGACGGTCCTGCGCAAGTACCTGCTGAAAAACTCCACCGACGAAACCTCCTCGGTGCGCGCGCTCTCGCAGCTGGACGTGCGCGTGGCCCACAGCTACGCCGACGCGGTGCGCGAGGCGGTCGGCGAAGCCGGCCTCGACATGGACGATCTCGACCTCGTCGGCTCGCACGGGCAGACCGTCCACCACGTGCCCGACCCCGAACCCTTCGCCGGCGAAGAGGTGCATTCCACGCTCCAGATCGGCGACCCCTCGGTGCTGGCCAACCTGTTGCGCACGTCCGTCGTGGGGGATTTCCGCCCCGCCGACATGGCCTGCGGCGGCCAGGGCGCTCCGCTGGTGCCCTACTTCGACTACACCCTCTTCGCCGACCCTGACGAGACGCGCGGCATGCTCAACCTCGGCGGCATCGCCAATCTCACGGTGCTGCCTTCCGGCGCGTCCGCCGAGGACGTCTACGCCTTCGACACCGGCCCCGCCGACATGGTTATCGACGCGCTCATGGAGCGGCTCTTCGACACGCCCTACGACGAAGACGGCGCGCTCGCCTCCGAGGGCCGGGTGCACAACGACCTGCTCGACGCGCTGATCGCCGAGGACGACTACTTCGACCGCCCGCCGCCCAAGTCCACCGGCCGCGAGCGTTACGGCGTCGACTACGCCGAGGCCTTCCTCGAGCGCGCCGACGACCTCTCCGCGCGCGACCTCGTGGCCACCGCCACCGCGCTGACGGCCCGCTCGGTCCATCTGGCCTACGAACAGTTCGTCGAGGAACGCCATTCCCTCGACACGCTCATCGTCAGCGGCGGGGGGGTGTGGAACCGCGCGCTCATGCACATGCTCCAGGACCTGTTTGCCGGCGTCGAGGTGCGCACCTCCTCGCACTACGGCATCGACTCGGACGCCAAGGAGGCGCTCTGCTCGGCCGTCTTCGCGCATGAGTGCCGATTGCCGAAGGGCGATTGAGCTTGCTTGCGCACCTCATTCGCCACTGGCTTCGGAAAAAGCGTCCTTCATCAACGGTGCCAACTACCGCGTCGACGGCGGCTCAGTCGCGGCGGAGTAGCGCGGGGTTGGGGAAAGGTCTCGCTTCGCTGCCTCTGCATTCACCCCGCGGGTCGCCATGCGTGTGCTCATCATCGGCGGCGGCGTCGGGGGGCTCGCTGCCGCGTTGGCGCTGCGCCGGCGCCAGCTGCCGGTGGCCGTCTACGACGCAGCAGGGCCGGCGTCCGAGCCGCCCGCTCGCGTCGGACCGGGCCTCTGGCTGCCGCCGGGCGCGATGCAGCTCTTCGAGCGGTGGGGGCTGGCCGGGGCCGTCCAGGGCGCCGGGACCGTGCTGGAGCGCGCCGTCGTCCAGACGGCCGGCGGCGAGGAGTTGTGGTCCGTCAATCTGGCCACCGGCGCTTCGTTCGAGGCGCCCAGCGTGGCCCTTTCGCGCGGCGCGCTCACGTCGCTGCTGGCCGGGCGCCTGCCCGCGCATGTGCTGAACCGAGAGGCGACCTGCGAGGGCTTTTCCGAAACGGAGGAGCAGGTCACCGCGCGCCTTGCGGAGGGCACGGAAGTGGGCGGTGAAGTGCTCGTCGGGGCCGACGGAGCGGACTCGGGCGTGCGGCGGCGGCTCTTTCCCAGCGCCGCCCCGCGCGAGACGGGACGAGTGAGCCACTGGGGGGTTGCCCCGGCGCCGACGGACGACCCGTCCGAGCAGGACCGCGTGCTGCGCGACCTCTGGGGGAAAAGCGCACGCTTCGTCCTGCTGCCCGTCGAGCGCGACCGGGTGTTCTGGTGCGCCGCGCAGCGCGCCTCTCGAGCGCCGCGCCCGCGCCCGAATCCGGACGACGCGAAAGCCTCCCTCGCTGACGACTACGCGGAGTTTCCCGGGCCTACCGGCGCCCTGATCGACGCCACGCCGGCGGAGGCCATTACGCGCGTCGAACTCCAGGACCTTGCCCCGCTCGACCAGTGGCATCGCGGGCGCGTGGGGCTGCTGGGCGACGCCGCGCACGCCGCGTCTCCCGCTCTCGGACTGGGGCCGGCGCAGGCCGTCGCGGACGCCTACGCCCTGGCGCTGGCATTCGACGAGCACGACGCCCCGGAGGCCGTCTTTGCCGAATACGAAAACCGGCGCATGAACAAGGCTCGCCGCGTGCAGCGCCGCTCGCGGCAGCTCGGCGACTGGGGGCACGCGAAAAGCGCCTGGGCGCACCGCCTGCGCGACACCGCGCTCCGTCTGGCGCCCGCCGCCGCGCTTCGCCGCACGCTCTTTTCGTAACGCCGCACGCTCTTTTCGTAGAGCAGCTGTCAGCGATGAGCCGTCAGCCTTTCCAACCGAAAAGCTGAAAACGGACCGCTGAAAGCAGACCGCTTCCGAAACGGAACTCTCCCGCCATCGTCCGCCGTACCTTTTTGCAGGTTGCCCGGCGAGCATTTTCACCAGCCCCCACCCCCTTATGGCAGGTCACAACAAATGGTCGAAGATCAAGCGCCAGAAGGCCCGCGAGGACAAAGAAAAGTCCCAGAAGTGGGCCAAGCTCGCCCGCGAGATTACCGTTGCGGCGCGGGAAGGCCACGACGACCCCGAGATGAACGCCGACCTCGCCGCCGCCATCGAGCGCGCCGAGGCCGAGAACATGCCCGGCGACACCATCGAGCGCGCCGTCAAGCGCGGCAACGGGGAACTGGAGGGCCAGAGCTTCGAGCCGGCCACCTACGAAGGCTACGCCCCGCACGGGGTGGCCGTCTTCGTGCAGGCCACCACCGACAACAACAACCGCACCGTCGCCGACCTGCGCCACATTTTTGACACCTACGGCGGCAACCTCGGCAAAGACGGCTCGGTGAGCTACCTCTTCGAGCGCAAAGGGCGCTTTACCGTGCCCACCCGCCGCATCGAGGAGCTGATGCTCTTCGAGATCGTCGTCGAGGCCGGCGCCGAGGACTTGCGCACCGAGACGAACGAGGAGGGCGATGAGGTCTACGTCATCACCACGCCCGTCGAGCGCTTCGACGACGTGGAGGACGCGCTCGACGAAAACGGCATCGAGCCCGACGAGGCCGGCATCGCGCGCATTCCCACCACCACCGTCTCGCTGGAGGAGAGCGACGCCCAGACCGTATCGAACCTCGTCGAGGAACTCGAAAAAAACGACGACGTGGACGACGTATACACCACGCTCTCGTGAGGGTCGATGGACGGTTGTCGATGGGCGATTGGAGGTTCGACGAGAACAAGTCGCCAGAGAACAAATCGCCATTCGCAAATCGACGATCGCCCATGGTTGTTCTCGGCGTCGATCCCGGTTCACGCGCGGCAGGCTACGCGCTGTTGGAGGTGGAGGGGCGCGACCGGGAGCGCGTGCTCGACGCCGGCACGCTTCGCTTCGACGGCTCGACGCCGCACGCGCTGCGCCTGCGCGAAATCTACCGCCGCCTGGGGGAGATCGTCGAGGAGTGCCCCCCGGACGAAGGGGCCGTCGAGATGCCCGTCTACGGCAAAAACCCGCAGTCCATGCTCAAGCTCGGGCGCGCGCAGGCGGCCACCATGCTGGTGCTTCTCAACCGGGACGTGCCCGTCAACGAGTACACCCCCAAGGAGGTCAAAAAGTCCGTCACCGGCGGCGGCAACGCCACCAAGCAGCAGGTGCAGTACATGGTCTGCTCGATGCTCGGCCTCGAAGCCTCGGAGCTGAGCTACGACGCTTCCGACGCACTGGCCGTGGCGCTCTGTCACGCGCACCGCGGCTCCACGCACGCAGGCGCCGAGCAACACGAGGACTGGGCCGCCTTCGCCGAGGCCAACCCAGATCGGATCGGTTGAAGGTTCTTCTCGGGGAGAAGCGATTTTCACCCTTACCCCTTCAACGTTCAACTTGCGCGGTCGCGCGCCTCGATCACGTCAGTAACTTCGTCGGGGCAGAGCGCGCCGCCGGACATGCGGCCGGCGAGTTGAGCCACCCGGCGATGCTTTTTCGCGGAGCGCTCCCACTCGGGGTGAGCGTTTTCGATGAGGCTGACGAGGATGCGCAGGTACGGAAATCGTGCGCGCGGCGTGTCGAGCTGAGCGATAGCACGGGCGAAAAGTTGCGCGTTACGCCCGACCTTGCGGTCGAGGATTCGGCGAGAATACGACATGAGAAGGAAGTAGCAGTGCGTCTATGGCAGTGGAAGCGGGGAGGAAAAGGGAAACGCGCCCGCCGAAGCGGGCCGCACAGCGCCATTATAACAACCGTGGCTTTTCAATGAAAGTGGGGCTTTTAAAAAAAGAGAAGGGGGGCACAAGCCTACACCCTGGCGGAGCCGACTGAACTATCGGCTTCGGTATCTCGTTGCAGGGGGCGCTTCTCGACAGCCGTCCGTTTGTCATGAAACGCCAACAGGGACGCAAAGAAAGCGCCTACCGGCTGGAGATTCTCGAGCGCGTGCCCGCCTTCACCCGGCGCGCGCGACGCAAGCCCGCGCTCGAGGAAGGCCAGTTGGTCTACTACGGACCGACGCCTATGTACTACGGCGTCGGCGAGGTCAAGCGCGTAGTGGGGGCGCTCGTGGCCGTAGACTTTCGCGGCACCGGCACGTTCGGTGTGCACGAGGAACTGTTGGAGGTGCAGTACCTGGCACGCATCCCCCCGAACATCGCCGAAGACTTATGATGAAAGAAGCCCCTCATAACGAGGAAGCCCTCTCATTAACGCGAGTGAACTTTTGATGTCTTGTTTGCCTCAAAAAAGCGAATGGTATGTAGAGGGCTTTGCATCCTGAACATCTGTTTCCTATTATTTGGCCTCCTTTCCCCAGCGTTTCTTTACGTAGAAGGCAGGGCCTCGCACGTGAGCGTGTTGGGTTTTTTGATCCTTCTGCAGCTTGTCACACAACTCGTCTACGATGTCTTCTTCATCCGATCATGGGGTCCTTTTTACTTCGTCCTTCTGCTATCCCGATCGCACGCTCGTGTGGTCGAAGATGGCCCTCTTGGAGGACCGCCTCGAGCTGAGCGGCTGGGGGTGGAGAGGGCGCCACCACCGCGTGTTGCCGCTTGAAGACATTGTAGGAGTGCAGTGGTGGACGGGGAAAGGATCCGCCAACTTGAGGATCCGCCTGAAGGAGCGCGCGCACGTGAAGCTGTTCGTGGAGGCGGCGGGGCTCTGGAAGCATCGCATTCAGGCACGGGCTCCGCGCCTCAACGCGCCGTTGTTGCACGAGAATGAAGAAACGCCGGCAGCTTCCGAAAGAGCCGAACGCCAGACCGAGGCGGAGGCGCAAAAGAAGAAGGAAGAGCTGTCCGCTGCTTCGAACGAGAAGGGAGGGGCGCTGGGACCTCCGTCGCCGCAGCTTCACGTTGCGCAGAAGCCGCCGGTCGAGGAGGGCACCGAGTCGCCGCGTGCGGCCGTCGCACCGCAGAGCGCAGACGCCTCCACGGGCGCCGCGGCGGCAACCGGTGCGGAAGACCCGCAGCACCGACAGGCCCTCACCCAGAGCTATGCGGCGTCCAGCGGGGCGCCGTTGCTGGCGACGCCGACGTGGCACGCCGAGGAGGTGGCCCTGCTGGCGCTTTGTGGAGTCCTCTGCGGGGCCGACGATCTCGAGGCGCTCGAGGTCTTTGCTCGCTCGCGCTCCTCGCGTGTGAGGGAGTTGCTGCGTCTGTCCGGGAGGGGGTCCTCCTCCACCGACCGGAGACGTCGCCCGCTGGCCCCGCAGCTCCTGTCTCATTTTCTCGAAAGCATTCGCCCCGTTGCGTTCCGGCAGCACCTGGCATGCTGGCAGCAACGCCTTGCTGTTCACGTGAGCGCCACCGGCGACGGCGCGCCGCCGCGTCGTTCTGCGTCCTCCCTGGCCGTGGACGGCAGCGCAGACCCCGGCAGCGCAGATCGCAACGGGGAAAGCGTCGCGCTCGACGGGGTCGAGGTAAATGCCAGCGACGACTATCTGATGATCCGCGCCGACGGCCCGTCTCGCGCGGCGCGCAACGTGATCGAGGCGCTCGCCGCCTTCGAGGTGGACGGGCGAGACGTGGCGGCTGTTCTGAGGCCGCCGGTGCAGTGCGCTACGGGACGACTTCCGCGCTACGCCCGCCCGCATCGTCTCGCGAACGCCCTGTCAGAGCGCGGAGCGCGCTTCCTCGTCGCGCTCAATGAAGGAGACGCCCTGGAAGAAGAGGTGGCGGACTGGGCTGCGCCCGCCAATGCCGAGGCGATTGCTGAAGCGGCCGCTCAAACGCAGAAGAAGCGGTGCTGCTGGGCCGCCGGCGTGCGCGAGAGCACGCTGAACCGCACCGGCGGGTGGCCGGCCGCTTCGGTGGGGGCCGTCGTCGAAGAGGCGGTGGGCGACGACCGCGTGTGCCGGCAGAGCTACCTGGGGAACGGAGCGGCCGACGCGACGGCGATTCTTCGCCAGACTCGTTGCTTCCCGATGGGGCAAGCACGTGAAGCTGACCCCCAGGAGTTGAGCTGGATGATGAGCGTGGCACCGCTCGAGGAGAGCGGAGACGGGTATTGTACCGAAAATTTCAACCACCTGCGCGAAGCGGCGACGACGTTGATCGAACGCGAGTCCGGGGCCTCCGCCTCGCTTCATCAGCGGCGCCAGCAGGCCGGTTGGGACGAAGGGTACCTGCTGTCAGTCCTCGAGCATCCGCTGGAAACGCCTGCTTCCGAGACGGACGCCGCCGAGACGGATGAACCCGTCGAGCAGGAGTCGCAGGCGGGGGGACAGCAAGACAACGGCGGCCACATTCGAAATCTGAGAAACGTGCTTTGACGCTCAAGTGCTGGTCCTACAAACGCTGGGCCCTGTTGTGATCGCGGCCCATGCTACCAACGATCAGTTGTGTTAGTGATTAATATGTGGGTTGAGCGGCTATATCTTCCACATGGCGTAGCGTTTGCAAGAGCAGTGGCAGCAGCACCGTGGGGGTTACGTCGCGCCGAGCGTGTGCTCGGACGCTTTATCTCTTCAACGTTCTTCTCGACAGGGCATTTGCAAACGGGGGGGCGGATGCCGAACTGTTCACCTCTTGGTCTTGCCATTCTTTCCTTTCATGTACTTCTCGTCTTCTGACCCCGTTCTTTCGTCCCCGTTTCGCTATCCCCATCAGTCCTTTCTGTGGTCGCGCCTGCGCCTCTTCGAGGACCGCATCGAGTTCGTCGGGCTGAGGTGGACGGGCCTGCACCGGCGCACTCTGCCGCTCGCGCGTGTGAAAAACCTTCGCTGGTGGACCGGCAGCGGCGACATCAACTTCGCGTTGCTTCTGGACGGGGGCGATGACGGAGAGGACGAGCGCATTTACTTACACGTCGACGCCGCCGGCCTGTGGAAGCACGAGGTGGCGGCGCGCGCGCAAAACCTCGTCGCGGATGGGCCTGACTTGCCCAAACAGAAGTCGTCGTCGGATTCTTCTCCCTCCTCGTCTAACGGCAAACGCGCACGGGCAGCGTGAGCAGCTGCCTCACGTTTCGACGTTACACGCGCCACGCGTTCTCGAAACCGCTCTTTTTGTTTTCACCCGCTTCTCCTTCAATGAAAACCACGCTTCACGACGCCGGAGCAGCCGAGCGCGAACTCGAAATCGAAGCCCCCGCTGAAGAACTCGAAGACGATCTCGACGAGGCCCTTCAGGCCCAGCGCAAGCAGGCCGACATGAAGGGCTTTCGCAAGGGCAAAGTCCCCCTCTCGCTCATCAAAAAGATGTACGGGAAGCAGTTGGGCCTGCAGGTGGCGCAACGCGTCGTGCAGGAGGCCTTCGAGCAAGAGGTCGAGGACAACGAGGACGTCCCCGACGTGCTGGGCCGGCCCGAGATCACCGAGCTCGACTACGAGCCGGAGTCGGACCTGCGCGCGGTGGTGCGCTTCGGGGTGCGCCCCGAGATCGAACTGAAAGAACTCTCCGATGAGGAACTGCCGAAGCTCGTCTACGACGTGACCGAGGAGGACCTCGAGCGCGAGGCCCTGTCGCTGCGCAAAAGCGAGGCCACGCTCATCCCCACCGACGATCCCGTCGGCGAAACCGACTACGTCGTCTTCGACCTTCAGGAGATCGACGCGGACACCGGCACGCCCATCGTGGGTAAAAAAGACGAGGAGCAGGAGCTTTTTCTGGACAGCCCCCAGGTGGAGGGCAACCCGCTGCTCGAAAAGCTCAGGGACGCGCTCATCGGTGCGCGCGCCGGCGAATCGGTGCAGTTCAGCGTCTCGCACCCGGGCCAGGCGCACGGCGGGCATGAGGGCGGCGAGGCGCACGCGCACCGCTTCGAGGCGCAGCTCAAAGACGTCAAAAAACGCGAGCTGCCGGAGCTGACCGACGAGTTCGTCCGCGAGGCTTCCGACGGCGAGTTCGACAGCGTCGAGAACTTTCGCACCCAGATTCGCGAGCGCCTGGGGGAGGCCGCGCAGCAGCGCGCCGACGAGGCGCTTCAGCGCGAGATCGTGCAGCGCATGCGCGAGCTGCACCCCGCGCCCGTCCCGCCGGACGTGGTGGAGAAGTTCCTGGATTCGTTTATCGAAGACGTCAAGCGTCGCAACGACGACGAGCTGCCGGACGACTTCGACGAGAACGTCTTTCGCGAAAAAAACCGGAGCGAGGCCCGGGAGCAGGCCCACTGGATGCTCCTGCGCGACAAGGTGGTGGACACCTACGACCTGAAGGCCACCGACGAGGACCTCGAGGCCTTTTTCGAAAAGCAGGCTGCGCGCACGCCCGAGCTCGAGGCCGACCAGCTCAAGCGCTTCTACGAGTCGCAGGACGAGGCGATGAACCAGGTGCGCCAGCAGGTGCTTTCCGAGAAGGTGTTCGACACGCTCGAAGAGCAGTTTCAGATCAACGAGAAAGACCGCGAGACCTTTGAGCAGGAGATGAAGGCGCGCCAGCCCGCCGCTGCCCCCGCCGAGGGCGCCGCCTCTGCCGAAGCGGACGACGCCAGCGACGACGAACCGCTGATCGTGACTTGAGGGAGAAGGATCGTGTCGGAAACGAGCCCTTTCCTTCCTCCCCCTCGTACCTTCCCCCCTTCCCAAAAAGGGAACAGCAGCGCCCCGGTCGGGTAGCATTCCGCCCCGCCAACCAGCCCCCCACGCCGAACCCAGCAGTCACCCATGAGCGAAAGCGTCGACGACTTCGTCAATTTCAGTAAAGGGCTCACCTCGATGCCCGAGGGCATCTACAGCGGCACGACCCAGGAGCAGTCCATGGCGGGCCTGGTGCCGATGGTCGTCGAGCAGACCACGCGCGGGGAGCGCTCCTACGACATCTTCAGCCGCCTCTTGAAGGAGCGCATCGTCTTCATCGGTACGCCGATCAACGACCAGATTGCCAACCTAACGGTGGCGCAGCTGCTCTACCTCAGCAGCGAGGACTCGGAGCGCGACATCAACCTCTACATCAACTCGCCCGGCGGGGTCATCTACAGCGGGCTGGCCGTCTACGACACGATGCAGTACATCCAGGCGCCGGTCGCTACGATCTGCGTGGGGCTGGCTGCCTCGATGGGGTCGGTGCTGCTGGCGGCCGGCGAGGAAGGCCGCCGCGCGGCGCTCCCCAACTCGCGCGTGATGATGCACCAGCCGATGGGCAGCGCCGAGGGCCAGGCCTCCGACATCGAGATTCAGGCGCAGGAAGTCATGTGGCTCAAAGAGCGCCTCTTCGAGATTATCGGTGAACACTCCGACAAGAATCCCGACCAGGTTCGCGAGGACGCCGACCGCAACTACTGGCTCAGCGCGCAGGAGGCCAAAGACTACGGTCTCGTCGACACCGTGCTCACGCAGCGTCCCGGTGCGCCCTCGTCCAATGGGCAGGCCCCCGGCAGCGCCGGAAGCGGCAACGACGAAGGACCCAGCACGGCCGGCAGCGACGCGGGGTGAGTTTCGGGTTCGAGGTTTCGGGTTTTCCAGGCTGCCCCGAACCTATCCCCCAAACAAATCCTGCTCCTCCGGCGGCGTGATGTCGAAGTGCCGGTAGGCGCGCGGGGCGGCGACGCGACCGCGCGGGGTGCGCTCCAGGAAGCCTTCCTGAATGAGGTACGGCTCGTAGACCTCCTCGATGGTGCCGGACTCCTCGCCGACCGACACGGCGAGGTTGTTCAGCCCCGTGGGGCCGCCGCCGAAGTTCTCGATGAGGGTGAGCAGGATGCGCGCGTCCATGTCGTCGAGGCCTTCCTCGTCCACGTCCAGAGCGCCGAGGGCGTGGTCGGCGATGGTCTCGGTGATGGTGCCTTCGCCCTCCACCTCCGCAAAGTCGCGCGTGCGGCGCAGGAGGCGGTTGGCCACGCGCGGCGTCCCGCGCGAGCGGCGCGCGATTTCGAAGGCCCCCTCGTCGGTGACGTCCACGTCCAGGATGCCAGCGGAGCGCTCGACGATCTGCTGGAGCACCTTCGCGGGGTAGTAGTCGAAGCGCAGGTCGATGCCGAAGCGCGCGCGGAGCGGCGCGGTCAAGAGCCCCTTGCGCGTCGTCGCGCCGACGAGCGTAAACGGCTTGAGCTTGACCTGCACGGTGCGCGAGTTGGGCCCGCTGTCGATCACGATGTCGATGCGGTAGTCTTCCATTGCGGAGTAGAGGTACTCCTCGACGACCGAGGCGAGGCGGTGGATCTCGTCGATGAAGAGCACGTCGCCCGCTTCGAGATTGGTAAGGACGCCGGAGAGGGCGGCGGGCTTTTCGAGCACGGGGCCGCTGGTGGTGACGATCTTGGCGCCCATCTCCTCGGCGACGATGTGCGCCAGCGTGGTGTTGTGGTTGTAGAAGCCGTTTCCCACGAAGGAGTGCGTGCCCGGCACCACGAAATCGAACGTTTCGGCCTCGTCTTCCTCTACGGTGCCCACCCGGTCCCAGAAGATGCGCGGATCGCTCGGAGAGCGGAGCGTGTCATGCTCTTTTTCTTCGAGCGCGGCGCGCTGGGCCTGCTTGTGCTGGAGGCGAAAGCCGACCTCGTCGTAGAACCGGAGCGCGTCGCGTCCGCCTACGTAGAGCTTCTGAAATGGCGCGCCGGCGCATTCCTTCGTGGTGCGGTGGGCGACGATCCCCAGGTTCGCCAGGGCGAGTTGCACCTGCCGGGCCAGTTCCCGCGAGCGCGTGCCCAGTTCCACGCCCCCCGAGGAGCGCGCGTGGCCGTCCGCGTCGAAGAGGCCCTGCAAAAAACCGACAGCGACATCGCGGGGGCTCGTTAGCACAGTGGAGGGAATTTCTTTTTCCCGGGCGCCGGCTTCTTTCATACCGAACGCCCGACACGCCTTTCCGACGTTCTGACTGAAGCAGAGCCGGGGCGCTTTCGAACGGCTCGTTTGCACCGTCGGGGTCCGCCCGAAGGCGCGCCGGCCGATGCGCCGAAGCGTCGTCTGCATGGCCGGTTCGTCACAGGTGATGACGAAGGCCGGAGAGCGGGCGCCTCCCTCGAAGCGCCCGTCGCCGACCAGTGCGCCGAGCAGGTACGCCAGATCGGGGTCCAGCGTCAGTTCGCGCTGCCCGACCGTGCTGCGCGGTTGCTCTGTGGGAGGAATGCGGCTCCACGGCTGCTCGGCCCCCTCCACGACCCGGCCGTCGGCGAGCGGCAGGCCGAGGCGCTGCACGGTTTGCTCCGGCGTGGGCGAAGCGGTGATCTTCGGCATCGAGCAGTAGGCCGTGCGCAGTTCCACGGCGGCCGGTGGACGTCCCAGCGCGCCCGCCAGCGCTGTGTGCAGGCGCCCGACGCGCGCTTCCATGCGGCGGCGGCGGTCTGCGTTAGCGTCTGGGGTCCAGGTTGTCCTGTGCCGCTCCGAGCCCCACACGTCCGTTCCCCGCGCGATAGCAACGGGGGTGCCGGGGGAAAGCTGGTCGAGGCGTTTCCATTGCGGCCCGTCGGGGGTGGCCACCCGCACGGGGTGTTGTGGAGTGCCTTCGAGGACGAAGCCGGAGCGTGTGGTCACGCGCCGCGTCGGGGTGCGCCCGCTGGCGTAGACGCGCGCGGCCGGCTCCAGCCCGTCGAGGCCGCACACGTCGAGGTCGACGGCTTGGCTCGTGCCCGGCTCCAGCCCTTCGGGGAGCAGTTCGCAAAAGGGCAGGAGGCCTTGCCCCGTAAGCACGATGCTGTCGGACGTGATGCATTTTCCCAGCCCCGGCGGCCCGAAGAGCAGCGTATGGTCGAGCGCGTCGCCGCGCTTGAGCGCTGCCGTCATGAAGATGCGCAGGTTCTCCTTGATCTTCTCCTGGCCGACGAAGTCGTCGAGGCGCGCGGGGCGCAGGGCGGTTTCGAGGTCCGCCTCTGCCGGCTGCGCGTCTGAAGAAAGCGCGTCGGCGCGCGAGGCGTCGGGGCGGGGCGTATCGGAAGGCGACGGATCGCCGGAGGCCATGCGGATGCGGGGTGGGGGGAGGGGTTCGTGGGTTGCCGCAGAGCGTACGGCGACGGCGGGGCATTGTGCCCGCTACACGCCGGGCAAAACGCATTGCGACGCTGTACGCAAGATGCCTGCCAAACAGTGATTTTTAATAAACAAGCGGGCCGGCGACGGGTTCAAAAAGGCCGACGGGCGGTTTTTCCCTCCCGCCTTCCGGAGCGCGCGCCCCGCGAGCGCCGTTGTTCCCGTAGCCTTTCGCCCTTTCGCCCGCGTATCCCATGCTCAACCTCAAACAAGAGCAAAAGCTTCAGCAGAAGCTCAGCCCGCAGCAGATCCAGTACATCAAGCTGCTGCAACTCAACACCCTGGACCTCGAGCAGCGCATCAAGGACGAGATGGAGTCCAATCCGCTGCTGGAGGAGGGCCTCAGCGAGGAGGAACGCGCGGAAGAGGAAAGCCTGAGCGACACCGAAGAAGACCTCGACGATGAAGAGCGCCTCGAAGACGAGCGCGAACGCGAGCTTGACGCCGAAGCCGAGAGCGAAGTCGAGATCGACGACGAGGACGAGTTCGACTGGGATGACCTCTTGAACGCCAGCGACGACCTGCACGGCTACAAGGCCAACGTCGAGGGCGGCGGCAGCTCGGAAGACGACGAGCGCGAGCGGCCGATGCGTGCGGAATCCACCATCGCCGAAGACCTGCGCGACCAGCTCACCTTTTCGGGGCTCAGCGAAGAAGACGAGCTAATCGCCGACCAGATCATCGGCTCCATCGACAAGGACGGCTACCTGCGCCGCCCGCTCGAGTCCATCGTCGACGACGTGCTCTTCAACGAGGGCATCGAGCTGGAGGAGAGCGACGTCGAGGCCGTGCTGAAGGAGATCCAGCAGCTCGACCCCACCGGCATTGCCGCGCGCGACTTGCGGGAGTGCCTGCTGTTGCAACTGGAGCAGCTGCCCGACGACACCACCGGGCGCGCGGTCGCCGCCGAGATGCTGCGCGAGCACTACGAGGCGTTCACGATGAAGCACTTCGGCAAGCTCAAAAAGCGTCTCGACGTCGACGACACCGAGCTCAAAGCGGCGTTCGACCTCATCAAAGAGCGCCTCGACCCCAAGCCCGGCGAAGGCTCCTTTAGCGCGCAGGAAAACTACATCACGCCCGACTTCACGGTGCGCTACGTGGACGGGGAGTTCGTCATTTTGCTCAACGGGCGCAACGCGCCGAAGCTGCACATTTCCAAGCAGTACCGCAAGATGCTCGAAGAGCTTTCGGCGGAGCAGAAAAAGCAAAAGCAGGCCGCCGGGCAGCAAAACGGCGAATCTTCAGCCGGCGGTGCGGACGACCAGCAGAAGCCCGGCCGGCCTCCCGGCGGAGACGACGGCGTCGACGAGGAGACGCGCGACTTCCTCAAGGACAAGTTCGATTCGGCGCGCTGGTTTATCAATTCCATCAACCAGCGCCGCCACACCATGACGATGGTCATGGACGCCATCGTGCAGGAGCAGGAAGACTTTTTTCGCCACGGGCCGGGCCACCTCAAACCGATGATTCTCAAAGACATCGCCGAGATCATCGAGATGGACATCTCCACGGTCAGCCGGGTGGTCAACGGCAAGTACGTGCAGACCGAGTGGGGCGTCTACGAGTTGAAGTACTTTTTCAGCGAAGGGTTGGAGACGGAAAGCGGCGAAGAGGTTTCCAATAAAGAAGTCAAAGCCATCCTCCAGCAGGTCGTCGACGAGGAAGACAAGACCAACCCGCTCAGTGACTCGAAGCTGGCCGACGCGCTGTCGGAGCGCGGTTTCAAGATTGCGCGGCGCACCGTCTCGAAGTACCGCAAGCAGCTTTCGATTCCCGTCGCGCGGCTGCGCAAGCAGATCGTGGTGGAAGAGGAGGAGTGAAGGTCGCGAGGGGGGGGGCAGGTTGAACGGTGAAGGTTCCCCCCACGCTTCAGTACACGGAACCGGCGCGCCCGGAGCGTGCGTTGAGCGAGTGTTCGTTCCCCTCGCGCTTCCGCCCCCCTGCTTGTCGTTCGTTCACGCTTGCTCGCTCGCTCGGTCTCTGCTACGCTTGCGGGCCTCGCCTTCGCCGGCCTTGCGCTGCTGGTGCTGGCCGGCTGCCGGGACGGGGCCAGCGGGCCCCCGACCGCCTCCGGCGCGACGGCGACCGCCCCAGTCGACACGCCCGACACGGCGCACCGCGCGCCCCCGCCCGCGGCGGCCATGCTCGACAGCGGGGCCGTGGCGCTTCCCCCCGAGAAGCGGCGCGCGCTCGTGCAGCAGGACTCGCTCTGGCAGAAGGCCCTGCGCGTGCACTACCGCGCCATCGTCTTCGACGGGCACGCCGACACGCCCACCCTCATGGCCGAGGAGGGCTACGACATCGGCCGACGGCACACGCCCGCCGAGGCGCATCTCGACCTGCCGCGCATGAAAGAAGGCGGCCTCGACGCGGTCTTTTTCTCGATCTACGTGCCTTCGTACCTCGGCGAGGGCCGTCGCGCCGGCGTCCGCGCGCGTCGCCTCATCCGCGTGACGAAGCGCCAGATCGAGACGTATTCCGACCGCGCCGCGCTCGCCACCACCGCCGAGGAGGTGCGCCATCTCGCGCGCGACGGCAAGCGGGCCGTCCTGCTGGGGCTGGAAGGGGGGCACGCCCTCGCCGCCAGCCGCGACACGCTGCGCGCCTACGCCCGGCGGGGCGTGCGCTACGTCACGCTCACGCACATCGGCACGCACTCCTGGGCCGACGCCGCCGGCGATGGGCCGCGCCACGGCGGCCTCTCGGAAAAAGGCGAGCAGCTCGTGCGCGCGATGAACGACGCGGGCGTGCTGGCGGACCTCTCGCACGTGAGCGATTCGACCTTTTACGACGTGCTACGGGTGAGCCGCGCGCCGGTGATTTTGTCCCATTCTTCTGTGCGCGCGCTCACGCCTAACGAGCGAAACGCGACCGACGCCATGCTGCGCGCGCTGGCCGAGAACGGCGGGCTGGTGATGATTAACTTCTACGACCGCTACGTGCAACAGGCCGGCGGCGGCCCGGCCGCGCTCGACGACGTGCTCGACCACATCGACCACGCCGCGCAGGTGGCCGGCGTGGAACACGTGGGCCTCGGGTCGGACTTCGACGGCGTGCCGCGCCTGCCGCAGGGCCTCGGCGACGCCACACGCCTGCCGTGGCTCGCGCACGGTCTTCTGAGGCGTGGGTATTCGAAAGAAGAAATCTACAACCTGCTCGGTGGCAACGCCCTGCGTGTGCTGGAGGAGGCCGAGGAGGCGGCTTCCGGCGACAGCATGGCGCGCGTGCGGTAGGGCGGGTCGCGTTGCACGTGTCACATTCTACGCAACACGCGCAAAGCCGCGACGCAATGGCCCGATTATGAAAAAATTATTGCACCAAATCTTTGCGACTGAGGGGTGCATCACTGGGCTGCGTTTTTTACGATGGTAGCACCTTTCAGGCCCGGCGCGGCGCGCCGCCTCTGCTCTTTTATCGTAACCGACGCTTCTCTCTCCTATGAAGTCCTTGCTTCTCAAGTCGGCCGTTCTTGTTGGCTTGCTCCTTTCACTGGTCGCGCTGGGGGCGCCCGGCGACGCCCGCGCGCAAAACACCACCGCCGCCATCGAGGGCGCCGTGAACAGTCCCGAGGGGGACCCGCTGCCCGGCGCCAACATTCTGGCCATTCACCAGCCGACGGGTACGCGCTACGGCGCCACCACCAACGAAGAGGGGCGCTACTACCTGCAGGGCCTGCGCGTGGGCGGCCCCTACACCATCGAAGCGTCGTTTGTGGGCTACCAGAGCGTGCGCGAAACCGGGGTCAACCTCCAGCTCGACCAGACGCGCACCATCAGCTTCGAGCTGCAGCAGGCCACCGAGGAGCTGGAGGCTGTGGAGGTCATCGGCGAGACCGACCGCCTGATCGACCAGAACCAGATGGGAACGGCCACCAACGTCTCGCAGGCCGAGATCGAAGCGCTTCCCACCATCAGCCGCAGCGTCCAGGACTTCCTGCGCCTCTCGCCGTTCTCGAACGGCAACGGCGCGCTGGCCGGGCGCAGCAACCGCTACAACTCCATTCAGGTCGACGGGGCCACGCTCAACGACGTGTTCGGTCTCTCGGACACGGGCGCGCCGGGCGGGCAGGCCGGCTCGCAACCGATCTCGCTGTCGGTCATCAAGGAGTTCAACATCGAGGTGGCGCCCTACGACGTGCGCTCCGCCGGCTTTACGGGGGGCACCATCAACGCCATCACCAAAAGCGGCACGAACAACTGGGAAGGGTCGCTGAACTTCCTGGGGCGCGGCGACGGGCTGGTCGGCGATCTGCCGAACGACCCGTACACGGGCAACTTCGGGGAATACTTCTACACCGGCACGCTCGGCGGGCCCATCATCGAAGATAACGTCTTTTTCTTCGTCGGCGGCGAGCTAAAGCGCGAGGGCCGGCCGCAGACCACGCAGGTGGGGCTGGACCTCGCGCAGGACGACGCCTTCGAGGTGGACCCCGCCCAGCTGGAAGACATCCGGGGGGTCGCGCAGAACCAGTACCAGTACGACCCCGGCTCATTTTCTCCGCTCACGCTGCGCATCGACAACCGCAAGCTGTTCGGAAAGCTCAGCTGGAACATCAACGACCGTCACCGCCTCTCGCTGCGCCACAACTACGTTTACGCCGAGAGCGGCGACGGCATTTCGCGCAGCAGCGGCGGGTTTTCCCTTTCCGGCCGGCGCTTCGTCAACGAGAGCACGCAGAACTCGACGGTCGCGCGGCTCAAAAGCACTCTCGGCCCGAGCCTCTACAACGAGGCGCGGCTCGTCTACACGCGCGTCCGCAACAATCGCAACCCGCAGGGCGACGCCTTTCCCGCCTCCACCATTTGCCTCGATGCTAACTGCAATGAGGACGTGACCCTCGGCGTGGAGCGTTACAGCCAGGCCAACCGGCTCAATCAGGACATCTTCGAGATCACCGACAACCTGACCTACACGCGCGGAGCGCACACCTTCACGTTTGGCACGAGCAACCGCATCTTTCACTTCAACAACCTGTTTATCCGCGACTTCTTCGGGACGTACACCTTCCGCCCCTTCACGCGCGGGGACAGCACCGTCAGCGGGATCGAAGCCTTTCGGCTGGGCCAGCCTTCGGAGTACAACCTCAGCTACGCGACCGACCAGGCCGACAGCGAGCGCCCGGCGGCGGAGTTCACGGCCTACCAGCTGGGCCTCTACGCGCAGGACGAGTGGGAGGCCACCGAGCGCCTGACGCTGACCGGCGGGCTGCGCGTGGATGCGCCGTTTCTGCCACAGGAGCCGCTGGAAAACCCGGCCGTCGAGGACGCCTTCGGGCGCAGCACCACCGACGTGGCCAGCGGCAACCTGCTGTGGCAGCCGCGCCTGGGCTTCAACTTCAACTTCGGCGAAGACGAGATTACGCAGGTGCGCGGCGGCGTGGGGATATTCTCCGGCCCGCCGCCCTACGTCTGGATCTCCAACCAGTACACCACCACCGGCGCCAACATCAGCCGGGTGAGCGCCAGCTTTAACCCCGCCGACGACTTCGACTCGGACGAGCAGTTTTTCTCCCCGGCCCCCGGCGAACAGCCGCGGCCCGGCGAGGACCCGCGCCTGAGCGCCCAGGGAGCTACGGAGGTCAACCTCACGTCCGAGGAATTCGAGTACCCGCAGACGCTACGCACGAACCTGGCCCTCGATCACGAGCTGCCCGCCGGCTTCGCACTGACGCTGGAGGGGATCTATTCGAGCACGCTCAACGGCATCCAGTACCGCAATATCAACCTCGAGCAGACGGGCGTCTCCAAGTACGGGCGGCCCATCTACGGCGACCCGGGCACGTTCACGTCCTTCGGCAGAAGCACGGCCTACCAGAACGAGGGCTTCACGAACGTGCTCTTGCTGGAAAACACCGACCAGGGCTACGAATACAGCGGGACCGTCCGGCTCCAGCGCCGCCAGGCGCGGGGCTTGAGCGGGTCGGTGTCCTACACGTACACCCAGGCGAAGAACATCAATCCCGGCACCTCCGACCAGGCGGTTTCGCAGTGGCGCTACTTGCCGTCGGTCGATCCCAACAACCCGCAGTTGGCCACCTCGGCCTACCAGACGCCCCACCGCTTCCTCGGCCAACTGACCTACCGCTTCGACTGGGGCACGCTCTTCGACGGGGGCGACCGCTTTACCACGACGCTCGGCCTCGTCTACGAGGGCACTTCCGGCTCGCCTTTCAGCTGGACGTACTTCGGCGACCCCAATGCCGACGCCACCAGCAACGACCTGGTCTACGTCCCGGCCGAGGAAGACGACGTCTTTATGAGCAATCCTGACAACTGGAATCTGCTGGACGCCTTCATCGAGGGGCACGAAGCGCTCAATGAAGCGCGCGGCAGCATCATTGATCGCAACACCGCCCGCGACCCCTGGACGCACCTGATCGACCTGCAACTGTCGCAGCAGATCGCCACCTTCGAGGGACAGGACATCAAGCTGACGGCCAATCTCGAAAACGCACTCAACCTGCTCGACAGCGAGTGGGGCCGCATTCGCGAAAGCAGCTTTGGCGAGAAAAGCGCCTGGACGTTCAACCGCTACATCACCGAAAGCGACGTGGGCAGCCGCGTGAGCGGGCGCATCGTTACCGAAGACGACGTGGGCAAGCCCGTCATCAGCGTCAGCGACGAGTTCGACCTGGAGCCGGCGCTGGCCGACGAGGAGTTCGGCACGTCCTTCCTCTCGCGCTGGCGCCTCCAGTTCGGCGTGAAGTACACGTTCTGAGTTGAAGGCCTGCGAGGCGGTCTGGCGAAGCGTTCAGGAGAGGCGCGCGCCTTTTCCTCCCCTTCCACTTTCAACCTTCCCCCCTTCTGCCTCATGCCTCGTCTTTCGTCACGCTTCCTCCTTCTGTTTTTGGTCACCGCCGTGCTGGGGGGCGGCCTCGTCGGCTGCGACAGCGGCGGCGGGGATGACCTCGAAGCAAGCAGCGCGACCGTGCAGTTCGCTTCTGCCGGCAAGTCCGCCACCCCTTCCGACAGCCTCGTGTCGGTGCCGATCACGCTGCAAAACCCGCAGGGCAGCGAGGTGAGCGTGGAGGTGCTCTTCGCCGCGCAGGCCAGCAGCGCGCCGGACTCGGCCATCGGCGGGGGAGAGACGAAGAGCGTCACCTTTCCGTCTTCCGCTGAGAGCGGCGCCACGCAGTCGGTCACGTTCGACGTCTCGAAGGCGGACCTCTCCGGCGGCCCGCTCGACGCCTACTTTGCGTTGCAGAATGCGCAGTCGGAAGCGCCCGTGGAGATCGGGGAGACCGACGAGTTTGCGATCAACATCGGCGCGACGCCCATCGCCGAGGCGCGCCAGAAGCCGACCGGGACGACCGTCACCATCGAAGGCACGATCACGCGCTCCGACGACATCGGCTTTTACTTTCAGGACGGCTCGGGGGCTGCGCTCTACGTGGTTCACTTCGGTGAAGGCCCGCTCGGTAGCGCGGTGACGAGCGGGGACCTCGGCGTGGGCACGCAGCTGCGCCTCACCGGCAGCACCGGCGAGTACGAGGGCCTCTACCAGCTGCAGGACGTGGGCGGCAGCTACACGGTGCTGGCGCAGGAGGCCGAGCTGCCGGCGCCGCAGGAAATCGCGCTGGCCGACGTGGGCGAGGAGTATGAGGCGGAGCTGGTCAGCGTCGCGGGTCTCACCATCGACGCCAGCGGCAGCTTCCAGGCCGGCACCGGATACACCCTCAGCAACGCCTCCGGCGAGAGCATCACGATGTTCGTGCCGGACGGGTCGGGGCTGGTCGGCCAGACGATCCCCGACGGCGAGACCACCTACACCGGCGTGGTGGACGTGTTCGGGGGCAGCTTCCAGTTTCTCGGCCTGCGCGCCGGGGACATCGGCGAGGCCGGCGACGGAGGGGGCAACGGCCCGAACGTCGTCTCCATCGCCGAGGCGCGTGAGATGAACGGCACCGAGGTGACCGTGGAGGGGCTGGTCACGCGCGTGGCGGAGGCGGGCGCCTATCTCCAGGACGAAACGGCCGGCGTGAAGATCAGCCGGCAGGGCAGCGACTTTACCGGCGCCGTCACGAAGGGCGACAGCCTCCGCGCCACCGGCACGGTGACGTTCTTCAACGGCCTGGCGCAGTTCGACCAGGACGATCTGGCGAGCTACGAGGTGCTCTCCAGCGGCCACCCGCTCCCGGAAAGCCCGCCGACGCTGACGCTCTCCGAAATCGCCGACGGCGGCGAGGAGTACGAGGCCGAAGTGGTGCGCGTCGAAGGATTCACGTTCGCCAACAGCGACGGCACCTTTGCCTCCGACGGGGGCGACGGCTTCGGCAACTACACGATCACCGACGGCAGCGGCGGCGGAGGCGAGGAGGGCGTTCCGTTTCGCGTCCCCGAGGGGTCCTACTACATCGACCAGCCCATCCCCGACGGCGAAGTTATCTTTCAGGGCGTGCTCGGCCAGTTCAGCGGTTCCGACGATCCGAGCGTCGACCAGGGCTACCAGCTCACGGGCCTCGACGAGGGCGATCTCGAAGAGACCGACGGCGGGGGCGGCGACGCGCAGGTCATTCTGGCAGAGGACTTCCAAGACGGGGCGGACCTCGGGGCCTTCTCGCAGTACAGCGTGAGCAGCGACTCGAACTGGGTGCACCGGAGCTTCGAAGAGAACGGCTATGCGTATATCAATCAGTTCGACGCCGATGAGGCGGCCAACGACTGGCTCATCACCGACGAGGTGCTGGCGCTGGACGACTTCGAGAACGAGGTGCTCACCTTCGCCAACGTCAAGCGCTACGGCAGCGAAGACACCGACCTGCGGCTCAAGTACTCCACCGACTACGACGGGGAGGGCGACCCGACCAGCGCCACCTGGACCGATATCTCCGGGCGCGTCACCTGGG
>PXTX01000005.1 GCA_003023275.1 Bacteroidetes bacterium SW_4_67_19 | reverse complement strand
ATGCCCCGAGGAGCCGACCGCAGCGAATACCAGTCCAGAGAGTACGTCGATTTTCGAGACGTCGAATTCCTCCAGCAGCACCTCAACAGCCAGGGCAAGCTTCTGCCCCGGCGCGTCACCGGCGCCCCCGCGCGCATCCAGCGCCAGCTCTCGAAAGCCGTCAAGCGCGCCCGCCACATGGCGCTCCTGCCCTACATCACCGACTCGATGCGGTGATCGGTCTTCGGTTTTTGCGCTGGGTTCCTGGTTGTTTTCGACGACCGGAAGCCAACGACCACAAACCAGAGACCAACGACCGCCTTACGACATCCAACGATCCAAGACCGAAGACCCAATCCGATGAACATTATTCTACTCGAAGACGTCGAGCACGTCGGCCAGCGCGGCGACCTTGCGGAGGTGGCCGACGGCTACGGGCGCAACTACCTGATTCCGCAGCAGAAGGCGCGCCTGGCCACCGAGGGCGCGATCAAGGCGCTGCGCGAGGAGGAGCGCCAGGCCGAGCGCAGGCGGGCAAAGAGCAAGGAGCAGGCTCAGGAACTGGCCGAGGAGCTGGAGGACCTGCTCATCGTCATTACCGCGCGGGTGAGCGAGGAAGAAAAGATTTACGGCTCGGTTACGCCGCAACAGGTCGCCGTTGAGCTCTCCGAGCGCGGCTACGACATCGACCGGCGCGACATCGAGCTGGAGGGCAATGAGCCCATTCGTCGCCTGGGCGTCTACACCGCGCACGTCACGCTGATGGACGACGTGGAAACCGGCCTCAAGGTCCAGGTCATGCCGGAAAGCGGGTGAGGGCGCTTGGCGCGGGGCGTTAGCAGCAACATTTGGGGCGGACGAGGCGTTTTCGGAAGCGTCTCGTTCGCCTTTTCCTTTTTTGGCAAAACGTTTAGAGATTTTCTCATGCATCAGTAAAGCAACTCGACCTCTATTCCCCTCGCCCCATGCCCGCCCCCATCCGCAAAGCCTCCTTCACCCTCGACAGCCCACGCGGCGGCGGCCTCATCGACGGCGACGTGCGCTTCCCCGAGGGCGCCGACGAGCCGCTGCCGGCCATTGTCTTCTGCCACGGGTTCAAGGGGTTCAAGGACTGGGGCCCCTTTCCCGCGTGGGGGCGTTTCCTCGCCGAGGCCGGGTTTGCGTCAGTGCTGTTCAACTTCTCCTACAACGGCGTCGCCGCCGAAGCCCCGACCGAGTTCACCGAGCTGGAGAAATTCGAAAAAAACACCTTCACCCGCGAACTCGACGACTTGGCCGCTGTCATCGGAGCGGCCGCGAGCGGGCACCTGCCGGGGCCGGCGCTCGACGTCGCCGCCGAGAGCGCCGACGAGAGCGGGCGGCTGGGCCTGATAGGGCACTCGCGCGGGGGCGGCACCGCCATTCTGCACGCCGCGCGCTCGGGGCACGTCCGGGCGCTGGTGACGTGGAGCGCCGTGAGCGGCTTCATCGAACGCTTTCGCCCCGAGCAGATCTCCGACTGGAAAGAGCACGGCTACACCGAGGTCGTCAACAGCCGCACCGGACAAACGATGCGCCTGGGGCGTGTGCTCTACGACGACGCGCAGGCCCACCGCGACCAGCTCGATGTCGTCGGCGCCGCGAGCCAGATCGACGTGCCGTGGCTCATCGTCCACGCCGGCGACGACGAATCGGTGCCCTTCAGCGAGGCGCAGGCACTCCTCGAGGCCAGCCCGAATGCCGACTTTGAGGAAGCCGACGACGGCCATACCTTTGGGGGCGCGCACCCGTTCGAAGGAAACGGGATCGACGACGTGCCGCCGTCGCTGCGCCGCGTCTGGAAGCGCACGCGCGCCTTCTTCGCCGACACCCTCCTCGCCGACCCGCCCGGCCGATGAAGCCCCGCTTGCTGCTCGTTTTTCTCTTCTTCGGAGGCGCCGCCGCGCTGCTTGCCATGCCCGCCGCCGCTCAAGACGACGCCTCCGACGCTGCCGACGGCTTTCGCCTGTCCGACGTGAAGTGGCAGCGTCGCGTGCTCGTCCTTTTCGCCCCCTCTGCCGACGACGCCGCTTACCGCCAGCAGCTACGCCTCTTCCGCACCGCTCCCGATTCGGCCTTTGCCGAACGCGACCTCATGCTGTTGGACGTGCCGGCCGAGGGCTCCCCCCGGCGGCGCACATGGGAAACGAAAGACGCCGCGCGCGATTTGAGCGACGAGGCGAGCGAGCGCCTGCGCAAGCGCTTCGACGTGCCCGCCGGCTCCTTCGCCCTCGTCCTCGTCGGCAAGGACGGAACTGAAAAGCGTCGCGACGAAGCGCCCGTTCCCCCCGAGGTGATTTTCGCCGAAATCGATGCGATGCCCATGCGCCAACGCGAGATGCAGCAACAATCGGACGGCGGACGGTAGAGAACCAAGAGCCTTGCCTAAAAAGCGCGCCAGGCCGCCTTCCTCGAACCCGCCATTGCCTTCTGCTCGTTTTGAGGGCAAACCGTTGTTTATAAAAGGATTGACAGCTTGTGAGCGATCAAGAGCGCACATCGTTCTGGCAGCGCGTCCGCCGGTTTTTTGCGCCCCCTTCGGGCGCCTCCGGTGACGAACGCCAGGGGGAAGAACGCAGGAAAGCCCCGCGGAAAGACGCACGCGAGCGCGGCGACGTCCCCCGCGAAGCCCCCGGCGAAGGGCCTCCCTCCGCCCCGAAGCAGAAGACGAGTTCCCCCGATGCAGAAGAGCCGCCGGACGGTCCCGGCTTCTCGACGCTGGACCTACAGGACCGCGTAGTGGTGATGCTGCTGTTCGACCAGATCGTGAGCGTTGAGCAAGTCGCCGCCGCCTGGCGCCACTGGAGCGACGAAGACACCGACACGCCCCACACGCTCTGGCGTGTGGTGGCGCTGTTGCCGGGCGTCGACGCCGACACGGTGTACGCACGCGCGGCCCGCGTCTATGCCTTCGAGCCGGTCGACTTCAACATGTACAACGCTCGCGCCCTCATGCGCAAGCATCGCGGCACGTTCACGGGCACGCAGTGGGAGCACATGGTGCGCTTGAACGTGGCCCCGGTGCGCACCGAGTACGTCCAGGAGACCGGCGAAAAGCGCTGGATCTTCGCCACGCACGACCCGGCGCGCCCCGCCGTGGAGCGCCTGCTGGAACGATTGACGAAGCACCTGAGCAAGCAACCCGATCAGGCCGTTCACTATCGGCTTCGCTACGCGCCGAAGGAACCGCTCGAAGAAGTCTTCGACGACGCCCTGCCAGCGCAATGGCAGCACGTCCGCCTCGATCCCCCCGCGCTGCCGCGTGCGCCTTCGGGGAAAGCAGCGCGCAAGCGAAGCCGCCGCTTTCTCGAAAACGTCGCCCACGGCTCCCCCGCCGACTCCTCGTCCGACGTCGCCGAAACCGTGCTTCGAAGTACCAGCGGCGACGAGGAACAGATGCTCCAAGACCGATCCTCCTCCGAGAAAAAAAACGCTGCGGACGACGACGCGCCCCCGGGGCCGGCCGCTCTGTTCGACGACGTGCTCGCCAGCGTGATGAAGACGAGCGCGCAGGCGGCCTACCTGTTCAGCAACGAGCAGGGGACGCTCGAAATCTACCACCGCCGTCATCGCCGGTTTCACCACTGGCGCACCGAACCGCACGTCTCCGCCGACGCAATGATCGACTTCGCCAGCGGGCGCATTCTCTCGCTGCGCCCCAGCAAAAACCAGGAAGGCGTCGAGCGCTGGGTGGGCGACCGTCGCATGGAGTTTCGCCCGTCCATCGTGCCGGCACGCGAGCTGCCCGACGACCTGCCCGCCGCCACCGGCACCGAAGCGGTCATTATCGAAACGCTGCAATGAGTACGCCCCGCGCCGAAACTTTACGATAGCGTTTTAAATTAACCCTTCCGGCGAAAAGAGGGAGGAAGCCATTCTCGTCCCCCGTATCAGGCTGCAATCGCCATGAAGGAAGAACGCGCAGATGCGATTCTGCTCCGCATTAAGCCCTGGCTGGAAAGCGAGGCCCCCTCCGATGCCCCGAGCGGGAACGCGGCCTCCTCCTCGGGCGCCTTCGATGACGAGCTGGAATCCGCCGAAACAGCGCCTCCCGAAACAGCGCCCGCTGAAGGAGAAACGTCGTTTTCGACGCTGGACCTGCGCGACCGCGTGGTGGTGATGTTGCTTCACGACCAGATCGTGCGCGTCGAACAGGTCAAAGCGGCCTGGAAGCAGTGGGAAGGCGCTTCTTCTGCCGGAGCGCCTCCGACCGACAGGCGCTCTTCCGACGCGCTCTGGCGGGTCGTCGCGCGCCAACCCGGCGTCGACGCGGAGGCCGTCTATGCCGCGGCGGCCCGTGTCTACGCCTTCGAGCCGGCCACGGCGATCTTGTATCGTTCGCGCGCGTTCCTGCGCGAGCATCGCGCGCGCTTTTCGCTGCGCGAACGCCGCCGCCTGGTCGCGCTGGACGTGTTGCCCGTCAAAAGCGACCCCACCCCCGACGGCCCGCGCTGGGTCTTTGCCACGCATGATCCGGCGCGCCCCGCCGTGCACCACCTGCTGGCGGAGGCGGACGTCCCCCCGTATGAGTTGCGCTACGCCCCGGCTGCCGCCGTTCGCGCGCGCATCGAAGAGGCCTTTCCCGGCGCGGCCGCCCTCGAACGCGGCATCGACGAAACACCGGAAGGCGCTGCTCCCGAGCGCGACGAAGACGGCCCCTCGGAAACCGAGGGCCTGCGCGTCGAGGGATTGCCGGACCTCCCCGATGCCGTCTTCGAAACATCGCCTCCCGAAGAAGCCGAGTCCCCCGAGGAACCGCCCCCCCAGGACGAGCCGGCGCGTCCGTTTGCCGGCCTCTACGAAGAGCTTCTGGCCGAAGCCGCCCGCTCGGGCGCAAAGCGCCTGCACCTCACGGCCGAAGGGCCGGAGCGCCAGCTTACGGCGACCTTCGACACCGGCGGCGAACTGCGCCACACCGACGTGCCGACCTCGCCCGCAGCAGCGCTCTCGTTCATGCGTCGTCGCGCCCGCGCGACCCGGCGTACGGGGGCGGACGGCGGCGTGCTCGCATACCGCTGGATCGAGGGACGCCGCCGCGCCTTCCGCATCACCGAACTCCCCGACCGCCGCGCCTGGATCCGCGGGCGCGCCGAGATCGTCGTCGAAGTGGTGGAGTGAAGCGCAGTGCGTTGCACCTCCTGCGCTACGGGACACGTGCCACGTTCAACGCAGCACGCCCTACGAACCACACCGACACAGCAGGCGTTTCCTTTTTCCTAACGCGCCATTCTTCTCCCCGCAGCGCCCCCGCGCCGTGACCAAAGCCGATATCGTAGATCGCATTTCCAAAGGGACGGGCCTTACGAAAATCGAAACCGAAGCCGTCGTGGAGGGCTTCATGACGACGGTGGCCGAAGCGCTCAAAGAAGGAGAGCACATCGAGCTTCGGGGATTTGGCTCCTTCAAAGTCGTGCGTCGCGCGCCGCGCACCGCGCGCAATCCGCGCACGGGCGAAGAAGTGCCCGTCGAAGCGCGCTGGGCTCCGGTCTTTGACGTATCCGACCTGCTGCGCGAGGACGTTGACGAGGCTGTTCGCGAAGAACGGGGGGCGCCGTGACGCAGAGGTGGGCGTTGCGCGTTGAACGTGCAGCGTCGAACGCGGAACGCGCCACGGCGAAATACGAAGTCCTCGAACCCGCAACCGCGAAGCGTCATGCCCAACTCGAAGACGACGTGCCCGGAATGTGGAGCGGTCGTGCCGGCAAGGACCGATCAGTGCGGCCTCTGCGGAACGGACGTGCCGAAAGAGGGTACCGCCGGAGGCGTGGATACGGCCGTCAAGGCGGCGTCTTCTTCCGAAGCAGCTTCGGAAGGGCGTTCCGAAGAAGGCGTCGGCGAAACGGCGGAAGAAGGCATGTTCTGCAACCAATGCGGCTGGCAGAACCCGCCGGGCGCCAACTTTTGCAGCCGCTGTGGGCACGAACTTCGCCGCCGCAACGCGCAGAACGCGCGGCGACGCCGCCCTCCGGCGCCGACGACGGTCTGGCGCAGCGCGTGGCCTGGGTCGTCGGGATCGCGGCGCTGCTGGTCGCCGGGCTTTACGGGTGGTCGACGTGGAGCGAGACGTGGAGCGAGACCTCTTCCACCGGGTCATCGGGAGAGGGGCAACCCGCAACGGCGGGCGGGCCGCCGGCGATGGCGGGCGGAGCCGGCGCAGGAGGGGGCGTTCCCGGAGGCGCGGGGACCGACGCGACGGCCAGTGACGATCTTCCCGACATCATCAAGCAGCAGCAGGGACGCGGTGTGCCCGCCGCCATCGCCGCGCGCGCCGACTCGCTCCGGCGCGCCACCGAGCGGCGCAGTGGGCAGGCTCAGCAGCAGGCGCGGCGCGAGCTGGCGCGTCTCTTCGCCGGGGTCGATTCCACGAGCCGCGCGGCCGCCCACCAGTGGCAACTGGCACAGCAAACCGATGCCACGACGGACTGGGAACGCGCCGGCTCGCTCCTCTACGACTGGATGGCTGCCCTCGACCGCGGCCGGGAGCGCGCGCAGGTGGCCCGCCTGGCGGTCGACGCCTACCAGCGCGTCCTCCGAGACGAACCGAACAACCACGACGTGCGCACCAACCTGGCCGTCGCCTACCTCGACACCAACAACCCGATGCGCGGGATCAGCGAGATCAAGCGCGTGCTCAGCGAAGCGCCCGACCACGTGGGCGCGCGCTTCAACTACGGGCTCATGCAGGTCATGATCGGGCGCAACGCCACGGCGCTCGAGCAGTTCGAGCGCGTGCGCGAGGCGGCTTCCCAAGACTCGCGCTACTACCAGCAGGCCGGCCAGCTCATCCAGCGCATCAAAAAGCAGGCCGATGGCGAGCCGCAGGACGCCCCGATCCCGGGGCAGGGCGGCGGTGGAAGGGACAGCGGAAGCCTGTCCGTCGGCGCACCGGGGTCGTGAGTGAATCCGTTCGGACGGCGGACGACTGACGGCGCACCGCGGATTTCCTTCGAGCTGGCGGAACTACTCTCCTACCACGCCGCCTTCTGGCTTCAGTGGTGCTCCCTCTTGCCGGCGAAAATCTCAAAGACAAATCCCAAATCTCGGATTTGGGATCTTACGCAAGACCCAGCTCCAGCTTCGCCTCTTCGCTCATCATCTCGGGGCTGAAGGGCGGCTCGAAGGTCAGCTCGACCTCCGCTTCGGAGACGCCTTCGGCGTTGGCGGCAGCGTCTTCGACCTGGCCGGGCAAGACGCCGGCAGCAGGGCAGTTCGGGGCGGTGAGCGTCATCAGCACGTCGGCCTTGCGCGTCTCCGGGTCGATCTCGATCTCGTAGATTAGCCCCAGATCGTAGACGTTGACGGGGATTTCCGGGTCGTACACCTCCCGGATGCTGGCGATGACGTTTTCGTTCGCGTCCTCGATGGTGAGGTCTTCGGTGGCAGGCATGGCGGCTTCGCGGTTGTAGGAAGGAGATAGAGGCACGATATATCGTGCCCGTACACTTGCAGAACGTCTTCCTTCACGCGGTTCCCCCAAACCGGGCGTTGACCTCGTCGGTCAGCCAGTCGGCCAGCGGCTCGGAGCGCACGTTCTCGATCACGTCACGCGCAAAGGCCCCCAGCAGGATGGTGCGGGCGCGCGCTTCGGGGATGCCGCGCGAACGGAGGTAGAAGATGGCCTCCTCGTCGAGCTGGCCCGTCGTCGATCCGTGCGAGCACTCCACGTCGTCGGCGTAGATCTCCAGCTCGGGCTTGGAGTAGATCTGCGCGCTGCGCTCCAGGACGATGTTTTTGTTCGACTGGTAGGCGTTGATGCGTTGCGCCCCCCGGTGCACGTGCACGCGCCCGTTGAACACGCCCGTCGCTTCGCCGGAGAGAATGCCTTTGTAGAGCTGGTTCGAGACGCAGTCCGGCGCGGCGTGCTCGACGATGGTGCGGTTGTCGACGTGCATCTCGCCGCTGCCGAGGTAGAGGCCGTTGAGGTGCGACTCGCAGAATTCGTCAGCGGGGGTGAGCGTCAGGTTGTTGCGCACGAGGTCGCCCGAGAGCGTAACCGTGAGCGTGTCGAAGATGCTCTCGGTTTCGTGGCGCGCGCCGAAGGTGGTGTGCTGCGACGCGCCGGCCCCTTCGTCCTGAACGACGTAGTGGTCGAAGTGGCCGTGCGCGCCGACGTAGGCCTCGCGCACCACGTTGGTAAAGCCGCCCGAGGCGACCGCGTAGTCCTCCGGCGAGCGGTGCATTTCGATCACGCGCGCCTGCGCCCCTTCTTCGACGACGAAGAGGTGGCGCGGCTGCGCAAAGAGCGGTTCGGGGCGGCCGTTCGGGCTGGCAGAAGGCAGGTGCAACGCGAAGACGGGCTTGTCCAGGAACGTCCCCTCGGGCAAGTAGACGAACAGCCCGTCCGCGGCGAAGGCCGTGTTGAGCGCCGTCATCGCATTTTGCTCGGAGCGTTCGTCCTCGAAGCCGGCGTACTGGCCGTAGTGCGCGTCGAACACCTCCGGGTGCTGCCGCCCGCCCTCGGCAAAGCTGCCGACGAACGCCCCCGACGGCACGTCGCCGATCCGCGAGAGCTTTTCCGAGAAGCGCCCCCCAACGGTCACGGCGAGGTGCGCGTCGAGATCGGGCAACAGCAGCGCCTCGACCTGCTGGGGGGTAGCCCGCGGGACGGCCTCCGCCGGAGCCAGGCGGTACTCATCCCGCAACGCTTTGGCGACGTTGGTGTACTTGTAGGCTTCGAGCTGGTTGGTGGGAACGCCCAGCTCCGCGAAGCGCTCGATGGCCCGGCGCCGGCGGCTCGTGACCGCCTCACCGGTGCTGTTCTTGGCTTCTTCGGAAAGCCCCTCGAACGCCTGAAGAAAGCGGGCCTCGGGGAGGGAGTCTTTTTCTACAGTTGCAGGCATGAGTCCAGTGTTGGAGTGTTGTAATGTTGGCGTGTTGTAGTAGGAGGGCGCCGCGGTGTAGGCCGAAAAACAAACACCCCATAGCACCCAGACACCACAACACTACCGCGCCACCGCCGCCTCTTCCGGCTCCGCGGCTTCGCCATTTTCAGACGTGGTGCCCGAAGCGCTTCCGCTGCCGGAGAGCCACTCGTAGCCGCGCTCCTCCAACTCGACGGCCAGGCCCTTGTCGCCGCTCTGGGCGATCCGGCCGCCGACCATCGCGTGCACGTAGTCCGGCTCGATGTACTCCAGAACCCGCTGGTAGTGGGTGATGATGACGAACGCGCGGTCGTCGGCGCGCAGTTGGTTGACCCCGTCGGCGACGATGCGAAGCGCGTCGATGTCGAGACCGGAGTCCGTCTCGTCGAGGACGGCCAGGCGCGGCTCCAGCATGGCGAGATGAAAAATCTCGTTGCGCTTCTTCTCCCCGCCCGAGAAGCCTTCGTTGACCGAGCGCTTCGTGAGCGCGTCGTCGAGATCGACGAGGTCGGCCTTCTCGCGCACCCGCTTGATGAAGTCCGCCGCCCCCATCGGCTCCTTGCCCTGCGCCTCGCGCACGGCGTTGACGCTCTCCTTGAGGAAGTTCTGCTGGCTGACGCCCGGCAGCTCCACCGGATACTGGAACGCCATGAAGACGCCCGCCTGGGCGCGCTCCTCGGCCTCCATCTCCAGCAGGTCTTCGCCGTCGTAGCGGACGCTGCCCT
>PXTX01000004.1 GCA_003023275.1 Bacteroidetes bacterium SW_4_67_19 | reverse complement strand
TTCGGCGGGGAGTACCAGTCGGCCTTTCGGGGGCGAGGGATGGAGTTCGCCGAAGTGCGCCCCTACCAGATCGGCGACGACGTGCGCAACATCGACTGGAACGTCTCGGCGCGGATGCAGGACACCTACGTCAAGGTCTTCGAGGAGGAGCGCGAGCAGACGCTCATGCTGCTGGTGGACGTGTCCGCCTCGGGCGACTTCGGCTCGCAGGCGAAGTCCAAGCGCGAGATCGCGGCGGAGATCTGCGCGCTCGTCGCCTTCAGCGCCGTGCAGAACGGCGACAAAGCCGGGATGCTGCTCTTTTCGGAGGAAGCGGAGCAGTTCGTGCCCCCGCGCAAGGGGCGCCGGCACGTGCTGCGCCTCATCCGCGACCTCTTCACCCACGAGCCGGCCGCGCAGGGCACGGACCTGACGGCGGCCTTCCGGTACACGTTGCGCGTCTTGCAGCGCCAGGCGGTCGTGCTGGTCATCAGCGACTTCTTCGACGAGGGCTACGAGCAGATGCTGCGCGCGCTGGCGCACCGACACGACACCGTCGCGGTGCACCTGCAAGACCCGCGCGAAGAGGAACTGCCCGACGTAGGACTGGTTGATCTGACCGATGCCGAGACGGGCGAGACGCGCGTGATCGACACGCGCAGCCAGGAGGCGCGCCGGGCCTTTTCGGAACGCGCCTACCAGCGCCAGCGCCGCGTCAGGGACCTGTTGCGGCGCGCGCAGGTCGGTCACATCCCCGTACGCACCGACAAGGATTACCTCGACCCGCTTCTTCGCTTCTTCCGCCGCCGCAATCGGATCGGGTAGCCTGGTGCGACGCGGCGTTTTCTTTCATGCGTTCGGGTTCGTGCGATGCGTGGTGCCTGTCGGAAAATGAGTGCGGGGGGATGGGAGTGCGGGGGGATGGGGGAGCGAACGGGCGGCAGGGCCGGCTCGGAAAAGGAAAGTCGCGCACGCGGCTGCGCCTTGCTCCTTCGCGCACTGGCGGTGCTTTTCCTCTCAGTTATTCCCGCCCTCCCGCCCTCCCCCGCTCCCCCTCCCGCACGAGCGCAGCAAGTGCGCGCCTACCTCTCGGCCGATTCGGTCAAAGTCGGCGAACGCTTTCGCCTCTCGCTCGTGGCCGACCACAACTTCCAGTTGAAGGCGCGCTTCCCGACCGCCGGCGCGGACGCCGGCGCGGACTCCGGCGCGGTGGGGGCGGCCACCTTCGGCGACCTGGTGGTGCTGGGGGTGCGCGACTCCAGCCGGCGCTATCTGGGCCGCGCCGGGATGCGCCGCGACAGCGTCGTCTACGAAGTGACCACCTTCGCGCTCGACACCGCGCGCGTCGCGCCGATTCCGGTGGCATTTGCGCCGCGCGGCAGCCCCGCCGGCGACACCGCGCGCGCCGCGACCGAGGAGCGCCTCTTGCTCGTCACGTCCGTGCTGGCGCCGGGGGTGCGCGCCGGGCGCGACTCCGCCGGGCTCAAACCGATGACGCCGCCGGCCGCGTTTGCGCGCCCGCTCTGGCCGTGGCTGCTGGGCGGGCTGGGAGTGGGGGTGCTCGCCGCGCTCCTGGCCTGGCTCTGGTGGAAGCGCGAGCCGGAACCGGAAGAACAGGCCGCCCCGAAGCGCCCGCCCGTGCCGCCCGCCGAGGCCGCGCGCCGCCGCCTGCGTCGCCTCGAAGAGACGACCGACCTCGACGATCCCGGCGCCGCCAAGCCCTTCTACGACGACCTCTCGCACACCCTGCGCCGCTACCTGATGCACCGCCTGGGGCTGCACGCCTTTCGCCAAACGACCGCCGAGCTGGTCGAGCAACTCCAGCACCGCACCGCTACGCGCGGCGCCCTGCCCGAGACCATGCCCGCCCGCGTGCGCCGCGTCCTCGAAGGCGCCGACCTGGCCAAGTTCGCCGACCAGCGCCCCTCCGCCGACGCCCGCCGCCACGCCCTCGACGACGCCCGCGCCGCCATTGACGACGTCGAAGAAGCGTTGCAGCCGGCCGTTGAGGAGGAGGAAGAAGAAAAAGAAGAGAGAGAAGAGGAAACCGAAGCGGCAACCTGAACGCCCGCACGTCTTTCGTTGGCCTCTCTTTCGGCGTCCACTTTGGAAACTGAACTCGGCGTCCACTTTAGAAGTCCACTTTGGAAACTGAATTTCCCAACCCGAAACCCAAACGCCATGAGCGACGAACTAATCCGACGCCTCGCCGACGCCGACCACGTAGCCGTCCTCACCGGGGCGGGCGTCAGCGCCGAGAGCGGCGTGCCCACCTTCCGCGACGAAGACGGCCTCTGGGACCGCTTTAGCCCGCAGGAGCTGGCCCACGTGGACGCCTTCCTCGAAAACCCCGACCTGGTGCAGGGCTGGTACGCCCACCGCCGCAAGGTCGTCACCGAGACGGAGCCCAACCCCGCCCACCGCGCGCTGGCCGACCTCGAAACGCTCGCGCCCAACTTTTTGCTCATCACGCAGAACGTGGACGACCTCCACCAGCAGGCCGGCAACGACAACGTCGTGGAACTGCACGGCAACATCCGGCGCAGCTACTGCATCGACTGCGGGCGCGAAGCCTCCGAAGAAGACCTCGCCCCCACCCGCGAGGGAAAGGTTGCCAAATGCCCCGACTGCGACGGCCTCCTGCGGCCCGACGTGGTGTGGTTCGGCGAGCGGCTCCCCGAGGGCGCGATGGAGAAGGCCCAGCAGGCCGCCGCCGCTGCCGACGTGTTTCTCTCGGTGGGCACCAGCGCGGTGGTCTATCCCGCCGCCGGTCTCCCGGTCGCCGCCGCCGAGCACGGCGCCTACACCGCCGAAGTCAACACCGGGCGCAGCGCCGTCGCCGACGACCTGGACGAGGTGCTGCTGGGCAAAGCCGGCGAGGTGCTCCCCCCGCTCGTCGAATCCGCCCGCGAAGAAGCGGACGCGCGGACCTGATCCGAACCGCCCGCCGCCCCGATTTCAATCACGGCCAACCCCAAACCCGAAACCGCGAAGCATGTCCTTCAACTTTGCCACGCCGGAGCTGCTGTGGCTGCTGCTGCTGGTTCCCCTGCTGGGGTGGTGGGAATGGCGCAAGAGCCAGCACAAGCCCACCGGCCTGCGCTTCGGGAGCCTCCTGGCCGTCCGCGAGGCGCCGCAGACGGTGCGCACGCGCCTGCGCTGGCTGCCCCCTGCGCTGCGGATGGGCGCGCTGGCGCTGGGCGTCCTGGCGCTGGCCCGCCCCCAGCAGCTCGACGCCACGCGCGAGCGCTCCACCGAGGGCATCGACATCATGCTCGTCCTCGACACCTCGACCTCGATGCGCGCCGAGGACTTCCAGCCCAACCGCTTCGTCGTGGCCAAACAGGTGGCCGCCGAGTTCGTGCGCTCCCGCACCTCCGACCGCGTCGGGCTGGTCGTTTTCGCGGCGAAAGCGTACACGCAGACGCCCCTCACGCTCGATTACAGCTTCTTTCTGCGCATGCTCGAGGAGGTGCACATCGGCATGATCGAGGACGGCACGGCCATCGGCACAGCCGTTGCCATGGCGACCGCGCGCCTCGAAGAGAGCCAGGCCGGCAGCAAGGTAGCCATCGTGCTCACCGACGGGCAGAACAACCGGGGCGAGGTGGACCCCGTCACCGCCGCCGAGGTGGCCGAGACGGTCGGCGTGCGCGTCTACACCATCGGCGTGGGGCGCAAAGAAGACAGCGGGAGTCAAAATCGCTCGCCGTTTTTCGGCCCGCCCTCCGGCGCGGCCATCGACGCGGAGATGCTCACCAAAGTCGCCCAGCAAACCGGCGGGCGCTACTTCCGCGCCGAGAGCAAGGAAGCCCTGCGCACGATCTACGACGAAATCAGCCAGCTCGAAAAGACCGAGATCGACGAGCGCGTCTACACCGACCGCACCGAGCGCTACGGCTGGTTCCTGTGGCCGGCGCTGGGGCTGGTCTTGCTGGAGGTGACGCTCACTTCGACGACGCTGCGGCGCTTCCCCTGATCGGGTTGAAAGTTGAAAGTGGGAAAGTTGCTCATTTCGCATCCGTTTCGTCACGTAGATGCGCTTCCAACGGACCGAAAGTCAGCCTTGTCGCGAGGCCCGATCGTTTCCACGCGGCAGCGACTGCTCGACCCGAAAACCCTTCACCCTTTAACCTTAAACTTTAAACCGACGCATGTCCTGGCTTCATCCCGCGTACTTCTGGGCGCTCCTGGCCGTACCGCTGGCGGCGGGGCTGTTCTGGTACGCCATGCGCCGGCGTCGCCAGGCCAGGGACGCGCTGGGCCACGGCGCACTCATCGGACGTCTCACGCCCACCGCCAGCGCGAAGCGGCGGCGCTGGAAGGCCGCGCTGGTGGTGAGCGCCGTGCTGCTGCTGGGCGCGGCGCTGGCCGGGCCACGCTACGGAACGAAGCTGCGCCAGGTCGAGCGCCGCGGCGCGGATCTCTTGATCGCCCTCGATGTGTCGAAGTCGATGCACGCCGAAGACATCGCTCCCAGCCGCCTGCGCCGCGCCAAGCGCGAGATCAAAGACCTGCTCCCCCGGCTCGAAGGCGACCGCGTCGGCCTGATTCTCTTCGCCGGCGACGCCTTCCTGCAGTGTCCCCTCACGACCGACTACGGAGCGCTGCGCCAGTACCTCGACGTGGCGGGGCCAGACCTCATTGGCACGCCGAGCACGCGGTTTCAGAGCGCCTGGCGCGCCGCCGAGGCCGCCTTCGAGGCCAACGCCCGAGGCACGCAGAACATGAGGGCGCCCGCGCAGGCGGTCCTGTTCATCTCCGACGGCGAAGACCATGCCGGCGGCGTCGAATCCATTACCCGGCGCGCCAACGAGCAGGGCATAGCCGTCTTCGCTGCCGGGGTCGGCACCCCTGAGGGCGGACCCATCCCGCTCTACTCCGATGACGGGCAGCAAACCGGCTACAAGCGCACGAGGCGCGGCGGCTCGCGCGTGCGAACACGCCTCGAAGAACAGACGCTCCAGACACTGGCGACCGAGGGCTACTTCCGCATCGGACCCACCGAGAGCACGCTGGGCAGCCTGCCGGCGGCCCTCCGCCAGATGGAACAGTCTTCCTTTGGCACCGAGAAGTTCGAGGAGTACAACGAGCAGTTTCAGTGGCCGCTGGCGCTGGCGCTGCTCTTGCTCCTAACCGAGCCGCTCATCCGCTCGCGGACCCCGAAGGACGGCGGACCCCGGAAGGCCGAAAGTCATCCCACTGGTGCTGCGGACGGCGGCGCAAGCGACGCGGAGTAAAAAAGGCGCGCATAACGCGGCGCTCCCGTTCGGTTCTGCCCACACCGCGTTCGTATGCCCCCAAAAACTCCTCCCCCCCGCACTCCCAAACCCCCAACCCCAGCAGTGCTCCCGCGTTCGCTCACCGGCACGCTCTTCGCCGCCGCCGTGCTGCTGTGGTGGCTGCTGCTGGGCGTGCTCTTCGTAATGCTCGCGCCGGCGAATGAGGCCGCGCTCGGCGTGGGCTTCTGGGTCGGAGCGGTGCTGGCCGGGGGAGCGGGGTTTGGAGCGGGAGCCGCGCTGGGACCTCCGCTCGCGCGGCGGCTGCCGACCGGGCGCACCGCGAGCGGGATCATGCGCGCGGCCGTCGGCGGGGCGGTGCTCACGCTCGCAGCCGGGGCGGCCGCCCTGCTGGGCGGTCTCCTCGCCGGCGCGGTCGTGTCGGGCGGAAGCGCGACGTGGGAAGCGGCGCGGCGTGTGCTGACGCGCCCTCTCCTGCCAGCGGCGGTCGCGTTCATCGGCGTGCCTTTCGGCGGAGCGGCGGGCGTGGTGCTCCGCGCGCTGGCGACGCCCACCCCCAGCGCCTCGCCCGGCGACGCCCCCTGAAAACGGATCCGCGCCCCGCTCGCTCTCGTTGATACGGCAGTTCCCGTTGTAGACTTGCTCGTTTCTCGAAAGAGCCCATCCAGCAGTCCGTGCGTTCCTTTCTGGTACTTGCCATTGCGGGCTGGACGCTCTTCGCCGCCGACGGCGCGCAGGAAGGGCGGGAGGGGAATGAGCGCTACCGCGCCGGGGCGTATCCGGCGGCGATCCGCGCCTACCAGCGCGGCCTCGCCGAGCGCGCCGCACCGACAGCACCGAGCGAGCCGTCGCCGTCTTTCAGCACGCCTTCCGCACCGCCGAGGCCGCCGCTGGACGTGGACGCGCCGCCTACAACGCCGGCACCGCCGCCGCGCAAACGGACCGCGACCAGGCCGCCCTCGGGCGCCTGCGCCAGGCGCTCCTCGCCGATTCCTCTCACGAAGCCGCTCGCTTCAACTTCGAACTCGTCAAGCGCCGGCTCGAACGCAAAAAGAAGCAGCAAAAGAAGAAAAAGCAGAAGCAGAAGCCCCCGCCCGACGTGCAGCCGTCCGCTTTCGCCCGGCGCCTCAAGGCCCGCGCCGACAGCCTCGTCGCCCAGCGCCGCTATGCCGACGCTTACCGCCTCATGACCAGAGGCCTTCGGCGCGACTCGACGGTGCGCGCGTTTCGTTCATTCATTCGCCGCACCAGTGCGGTCGTCCAGATCGACTCGGCCGGGACCGCTGCCGGGTCGTAGCCCGGCCGGCCCGTAAGCGCTGCTGACACGTGACTTGCACGCTGCTTTGTCGATGCTCTTTCCCCTGCGACGTTTTTTGCAATGATGCGTTTCGCCGCTCTTTCCGCCCTTCTCGCCAGCCTGCTGCTTCCGGTGACGGCGGCCGGGCAGTCCGCGCCGGGCGGTCCTGCATCGACGGACGCCGACGCGCTCTTTCATCGCGCCGCCGGGCACTACATCGACGGACAGGCCGCCCAGGCGCGCCAACTCGTCACGCGGGGCTTGCGCCAACATCCCGATCACGCCCGTCTGCGCGCGCTCAAGGAGAAACTTGACCAGCAGAAAAAGCAACAAAAACAGGGCGGAAGCGGACAGAAAAACAAGCAAAAAAAGCAGAATCGGAACGGCAACAAACAGCAGCAGGGACAGCAGAAAAAGAAAAACCAGAAGTCGCGCACGAACGCGCAACGCCGACAGAAAAAAAACCGTCAGCAGCGAAAGCAGGGGCAAAAGCCGAACTCCAGGCGGCAGCCAAATAGCCGCAAGCAACAACGCCCCCAGACGCCCCAGCAGCAGCGGAAGCAGAACCAGAAGCCGCGCTCCGGCAAGCAGCAGGCGCAAGCGCTTCAGAAGCAGGATAAGATGAGCCGCAAGCAGGCCGAGCGCATTTTGCAAGCCATGCGCAACCAGGAAGAACAACTCTTGCGCGAGGCGCAGGAGCGCGAGCGTCGACGCGAGTCCGTCGAGAAGGACTGGTGACGACGGTTTTCTTCTGTGGAGCCGTGCGCTCTGAAGCCGGCTCCGGCGTTTCCCGCTGTTGACGCTTCCCAGCGTTCTCGCCTTTTCCAGACGTTCCCCCATGACGTTCGCTCCGGACGTTTTCCGGCCCCCGATCTTTCGGGGCACACGCGCGGTTGCGGCACGGGCCGTGCTGCTGGGGCTCTTCGCGGTGTTGATGCCGGGGCGCGATGCGCACGCCGCCGAAGAAGCCCCTCCGCTCACCATCGAAGCGGAGGCGCGCCCCAGCGTCGCCTCGTTGCAACAAGACGTGACGTACGTCGTCACCGTCGAGGGGGCGTCGCTTTCCGACATTGACCGCCCTCCCCCGCCGCAGGCGCGCGGGCTGACGCTGCAGCGCCGCCGCCCCACCATCGAGCAGGACCTGGTGCGCCGCAACGGCCGGCTGCAGCGCACCGTGTCGTTTCGGTGGACGTACCGCCCGCAACGGCGCGGGTCGCTCCGTTTTGCGCCGATGTCGGTGACCGTCAATGGCACGACGCACCGCACCGCCTCGGTAACGGTCGAGGTGCAGTCGGGGGGACGCACGCGCCCCAACCGCCCGCCCGCCGCCGATGACGCGCCGCGCGCGGATACGAGCGACGACCTCTTCATCGAGACGGCGCTCTCCGACAGCCTGCTGTATCGCGGCGAGCAGGCGGTCGTCTCCTACCGGCTCTTTTACCACGAGGACCTGCGCCTGCGCCAGAGCCGCCTGGCCGGCTCCTGGAACGCGCCCGGCTTCTGGCGCGAAGAGCTGGACGTGCCCTCCCGCCCCGACGTGGGCACCACCCGGCGCAACGGCAAGTCCTACAAGACGCTCCTGTTGAAGCGCGTGGCCGTCTTCCCGACGCGCACCGGCACGCTGACGCTCTCGCCGCTGGAAATCGAGACGGACGCGCGCAACAGCAGCAGCGCACAGGGACTGCTGCGCCGCTTCTTCTCCTCCGACCGCACGCGCGAGCTGAAAGTGACCTCCGACTCCGTGCAGGTGCAGGTGCGCCCATTGCCCGGCGGAGCGCCGCCCTCCTTTCGGGGGACGGTCGGCTCCTTTCGTCTCGACTTGCGCACCTCGCAGACGCGCACACAGGTGGGCGAAGCGGTGGAAATCGAGCTGGAAGTGTCCGGCTACGGCAACCTCGCCACGATCAACGCTCCTGCCCTCCAGCCGTCCTCGGGAGACGCGCTCGAAACGTACGCCCCCGACGAGCGCCTGTCCATCGACCGCGAGGGCGAGCGCATACGCGGTACGAAGATCTTTACCTACACGGTCGTCCCGCAGGAGCGCGGCGCCTATCAGCTTCCGCCGTTGCAGCTTTCCTACTTCGCCCCCGACGCCGAACGCTACCAGACGCTCCGCACCCGCTCCGTCACCATTCGCGCCCGGGGCGGAAGCGCGGGAGAAGGGGTCGCTTCGGCCGGCGGCGGAGCGCTCCCGCCGGGCGACCTCGCCGGTCCGCTTACGGGAACAGTGACCTGGACGCGCCCGGCCCCCGCCCCCTTCTGGCGACGAGGCGGGCTGCTGGGGGCCGCCTTCGGGGGAGCCGCGCTGCTGGCCGCTGTGCTGCTGGCGTGGCGTCGCCGCCGTGCTCGCGCCGCCGAGCGTCCGACGCCCGCGCATCCTGCTGCGCGCCGCCGCCTCCGCGAGGCGCGCCGCCACCTGAAGCAGGACCGCCCGCGCCGCTTCTACGAAGAAACCGAACGCGCCCTGCGCGCCTTCGTCGCCCAGCGCCTGGACGGGGCCTCCAAAAACCCGGCGCGTCGCCGGTTGCGCACCGCGCTCACCCGCGCCGGCGTGGCAACGGAAACGCAGCAGGCCCTCTTCGACCTGCTCGACGAGTGCGAGCGCGCCCGCTTCGCCCCCACCGCACCCGACCGCCATGCGCTCGAAACCGCCTCGGAGCGCGCCCACCGCGTCGTCGCCGCCCTCGACGAGGCGCTTGCGCGTGATGCGTGATGCGCAGGGGCGTACGGGTGCTCATCTGCGGTCGTTGAAAAAAGCATTCGAGTGCTCGCGCCTTTTGAATAGCGGGGCCGGGAGCACCGAAGCGAAAGCGTATCAGCCTACTGTCATTACGCAATACGTTTTACGCAATACGAACCCCATGCGCCTGTTCGTTCTCATCGCGGGGAGCGTCGTCTTTGCTGCCCTGCCGACCGTCGCGCAGCCGACGGGCGTGCGAAGCGCCTTCGAGACCGGCAACCGCCGCTATGCCGAAGGCGACTACGCCGGCGCGCTCCGCCAGTACGACACCGTGCTCGAAAGCAAGTGGGCCAGCGGGGCGCTCTACTACAACGTCGGCGGTGCGCACTTCCGCCGGGGAAACATGGGCCAGGCGGTGCGCTACTACGAAAAGGCACGCCGCCTGCTGCCCGCCGAGAGCCAGCGCCTCCAGCACAACCTCAGCGTCGTGCGCAGCCAGATCGAAGCGCCGCCGCCCGTGCCGCGCTCATTTCTTGCCGTCGCGCGCGACGGGCTGACGGCCGGGGTGCCGCCCCTCGGCTACGTCGTCGCCGGGCTGCTGGTGTACCTGGGCGCGCTGGCGTGGTGGGTGCATCGCCACGCGACGACGGATCGCCGCTTCCGTCCCGGCGCGGAGACGACAGCCTGTCTTGCAGCAGGGCTGCTCGTGGCGGGCCTCGGCGTCTGGCTCGCCGCGCCCTCCCCCGATGGCCGCGCCGTCGCCCTGCGCGACCCGCTCACGTTGCGCGCCGGCCCCGCCGCCCGCGCCGACTCGGCCGCCGCTGTGCCCGAGGGCACCGTCCTGCGCCTCACCGGGCGCGCCGACGGCAGCGACTGGGCGCGCGTGCGCTCCTCGCGCGGCGACGCCGGCTGGGCCCGCACCGATGCCCTCGGCGACATCTGATTGGCGATTTTCGATTGGCGATGTTGAATTTTAGATTGGTTGCCCGTTCGCTCGCAAATCGCCTCTCGTCTTTCGCCCACTCGCCATGAAGCCGCACGTGCTCCGGTCCTCCAACGAGGCCGGCTGGATCGAAGTCGTCTGCGGCTCGATGTTCAGCGGCAAGACCGAGGAGCTGATCCGGCGGTTGCGGCGCGCGGAGATTGCCGAGCAGACCGTCGAAATATTCAAGCCGGTCCTCGACGTGCGCTACCGCCGCGACGAGGTCGTCTCCCACGACGAAACGGCGCGCCCCTCCACGCCCGTCGACGCCGCCGCGCAAATCGTGCTCATGGCCGGCGGGGCCGACGTGGTGGGCGTCGACGAAGCTCAGTTCTTCGGGCCCGACCTGGTGGAGGTCTGCCGGGAACTGGCCCGCAGCGGCACGCGCGTGGTGGTGGCCGGGCTCGACCAGGACTTTCGCGGACGCCCCTTCGAACCGATCCCGCAGCTGATGGCCGTGGCCGAGTACGTGACCAAGCTGCACGCCATCTGCGTCGAGTGCGGCGCCCCGGCCAACCACTCCCAGCGCCTGACCGGCGAGACAGGCCAGGTGC
>PXTX01000003.1:13559-14354 GCA_003023275.1 Bacteroidetes bacterium SW_4_67_19 | reverse complement strand
TATGCCGATGGGCATCTCGGTCATCGGCGGGCTCCTCGTCCTGCTGGGGGGCGCGCTGGTCGTCGCTGCGCTGGGGGCTGCCGTCGGATGGGGACTCGCGGCGGGAGGGGGGTTGTTGGGGGCGGTCGCCGCAGCGGGCGTTGTCGCTCTGCGCGCCTACCGGCGCCAGTCCGTCGTGCGGCGGCGCCGGCGGCTGCACCAGGAGGCCGCGCGCTTTGCCGAGCGCATCGAGAACCTGCGCCGCGAGCAGCAGACGCTCCAGGAGCAACGCGCGGCCGTGCTCGACACGCGCGCGAAGCGCCGCGCCGAACGGCTGAGGGAACTGCGCGAGGAGGCGCTGCGCGAAAAGCTGGGGCGCCACTTCATCGGCGAGGTGCGCGGCGTGGAGGGCCTCTCGCACAAGACCGTCGTGCGCCTGAAGGCGGCCAATGTCCGCACCGCCTACGAGGCCACGCCCGAGGCGCTGGCCGGCGTGCGCAAGCTGGGCGAGGCGAGCACCGCCCGTCTCGAAGCGTGGCGCGCCGCCCTGGTCGAGCGCTACGCCGACGACGTGCCCGAGGCGCTCTCGCCCGCGCAGAAGCGCCGCCTAAAGCGCCGCGCCGAGCGCCGCCTCGAACAGATCGACGAGGAGGCCGCACGTACGCGCCGCAAAATCGAGGTGCAGCGCGCCGAGCGCGAAGACGCGGTGGCCCGCGCCGAAGCGCTGCCGGCCCTGTCCTTCGCGCGCTACCTGCGCTACCTGCTGCATTTCGAGTCGTCGCTCCCGTCGCCGGAAGAAACCCAGACGCCCGCCCC
>PXTX01000003.1:11321-13322 GCA_003023275.1 Bacteroidetes bacterium SW_4_67_19 | reverse complement strand
CGGGCGTGTCGTTCACCCGCGCCTACAGCAACAATCCGATCTGCGCGCCCTCCCGCGCGAGCATGTTCACCGGGATCTACCCGCACGAGTCCGGCAATTTCGACTGGGACAAGTGGTACGAGCAGGACGTGCTGAAAAACAGCAAAACGATGATGACGTACTTCGACGACCACGGCTACCACGTCGCCGGGACGGGCAAAATCATGCACCACCCCCTCGAAGCGATCTGGGACGACTGGGGCGTGGACGTCTACAAGTACGGTCCGCTGGCCTTCGACGGGCAGAACGTGACGGGCCATTCGTCGGTGCCGCCGCCCGTGCGGTACAACGCCTTTTTCGGCGGCATCGCCCCGCTCTCCGACGTGCCGTACGCTGATAAGGCGACGCCCGACAGCGTGTACACCGGCTACGTGAACTCCTTCGCGGGCGCAGAGGAGCCCTTCCACTACGAAAGCCCGACCGACCGCGACCTGACGCCCGACGAGCGGTACGCCCGGTGGGCCGAGGAGAAGTTGCGCGCGCTCGAGCGACGCGACGCGAAGCGCCCGTTTTTCATGGGGGTGGGCTTCGTGCGGCCCCACACCCCACTCTACGCCCCGAAGAAATACTTCGAGCAGTTCCCCCTCGAAGACATCGAGCTGCCGGTCATCATGCCGGAGGACCGCCGCGACACGTACTTCGAGACGGCCTTTTCGCGCGGCGCGAGCGGGCTAAAAAACTTTCGGGAGACGAAAGCCGCCTACGACAGCGTAGCACACGGACTCAAGCACCGCCTGCAGGGCTACCTCGCCTGCACTGCCTTCGTGGACGACCAGATCGGACGCGTTCTCCAGGCGCTGAACGAGAGCAAGTTCCGCGACAACACCGTCGTGGTGCTGACGAGCGACCACGGGTACCACCTCGGCGAGAAGGACTACCTCTTCAAGGACTCGCCCTGGGAAGAGAGCACACGCGTGCCGCTCATCATCCGGGCGCCCGGCGTGTCCGAAGCGGGGGCGCAGGTGGGGCACCCCGTCTCGCTGATCGACGTCTACCCGACGCTCAAAGACCTCGCCGGCCTCGACGGGCCGACGATGAAGAACGAGAACGGAAAGCCGCTGGACGGGCACTCCCTGACGCCCTTTCTGCGCGACCCGGACGACCCGAGCTGGAGCGGCCCGGACGGGGCGCTGTCCGTGCTGTACGGGGGGACGACCCAGGAGGACATCTACGAGCAGACGTACACGTACCGCACCCGCGACTGGCGCTACGTGCGGTACCACAACGGCGCGGAGGAGCTGTACAACCACGTCGGCGACCCGTACGAGTGGCACAACGAAGCGCCCGACAAGCGCTTTTACGAGGTCAAAGAGCGGCTGCGGGAGGAAATGATGCGCCTGATCGAGGGGGAAGTGAAGAGGTGAACGGCCTCGGCGCGGATGCGGAACGTTTGGCTGTTACGCTGCGCAGTTCGTCGCCACGATCACGGTAGTCGCAGACGCTTCTGAATATACGCCGCGGCCGTTCGAGGCGGACGGACGGGCCGCGCGCGTCGTCGACCTCGACCGGGAAGGCGCTGGCCATGGCGTTGCGGGGCACATCGAACGTGGCACGTTGTGTGCGCTGTCGAGAGAAGCCGAACGTTTGCTCCGGTATTTCCTATGAGAACAACCAGGGGCCGTGATCTCTCGCAGCAGTGGAGCGTATGGGTTCCTGTTGTCCTTTTTGTTCTCGCCATTGTTACACGCCAAAGACCCACCGCTCCATCAAACAGGTTCTCAAAAAATACTACCACCAGTGGAAGCAGAGAGGCGCCATCGCGCCGAGCAGCCGTTTTCTGGCGCGGTCCATCACCGAGCACATCAAGCCCTCCGACGGGGTGCTCGAAATCGGGGCGGGAGCGGGCGCGTTCACCCAGGCGCTCGCCGAGAAAGTGCCCGGCCGGCGGCTCCACGTCGTCGAGATCGACGCCGACCACGAGCGGGCGCTCCGCGCTTACACGTCCAACGTCTACGTCACCGA
>PXTX01000003.1:0-11262 GCA_003023275.1 Bacteroidetes bacterium SW_4_67_19 | reverse complement strand
CCGAGCCACCCTCGATCCCGGTCACGACGACGCTCCCCCGTACTCGTTCGCCGAACACCTCCGCGGTCGGCGCGTCGATTTCGTCGTGCGCAATCTGCCGCCCGCCTCGGTCTGGGAGTATTCGCGAACGGACGGCTGACGGCCCTTTCGTCTAACTTTTCGTTCTTGTAATTTGGCCGGACCCGTGAATTTCCCTTCGGCACTGTGCGTCTCGTTTTGGGTACAACATTCCCTTACCCAGTGCTCGTTTTATTGAATGCGCGCTCCCAATTGAATGCGCGCTCCCAGCGGTCAAGCCGCTCACCACGCTGCTCCGGGCCGGTCGCCCGCTGCCGTCGCTCATCGTTTTTTGAGCCACCTCCGCCTTCTGCATGGGTCCCGTCGGCCTGCTGGTCCTGTATGTGCTTCTGGCGCTGGGCTTTTCGTTCCTGTGCTCCATTCTGGAGGCGACGCTCTTGAGCGTGACGCCTTCCTACGTCGCCGCGCTCGAACAGGAAGGCCACCTCGTCGCCGAGCGTCTCAGCGAGTACAAAGAAGACATCGACCGGCCCCTCGCGGCGATCCTCAGCCTCAACACCATCGCCCACACCGTCGGCGCGACCGGCGCAGGGGCGCAGGCGGCCAAAGCGATTCCCGGCGGCGAGGGCGAGGTGGCGGTGGCCATTACCAGCGGCGTCCTGACGCTCTTGATCCTGGTCGTGTCCGAGATCATCCCCAAGACGCTCGGGGCCGTCTACTGGCGCCAGCTCGCCCCGGTGATGACGCCGGTGCTCACGGTCATCATCTGGACGATGTGGCCGCTGGTGAAGCTCTCGCAGGGCATCACCTACCTCCTCGCGCGGGGCAAAAAGGACGAAGCCTCCGTCAGCCGCGAGGAGTTTACCGCGATGGCCGAGCTGGGGAAAAAAGAGGGGGTCTTCGAAGAAGAGGAGTCGCGCATCCTCAAAAACCTGTTTCGCTTTTCGAGCCTGCGGGTCAAAGACATCATGACGCCGCGCACGGTCATCAAGGCCCTGCCCGAAGGCCAGACCGTCGCCGAGGTCGTCGACAACCACGACGAGTTTCAGTTCTCGCGCATCCCCGTCTACACCGAGGACCGCGACGACATCACCGGCTATATTCTCAAGGATGAAATCCTGCTGAAGGCCGCGCAGGAGGAAGACGCCCTCGCCCTCCACGACCTGAAGCGCGAGATTCAGGGCATGCCCGAGACCTTGCCGCTGCCGGAGGCCTTCGAGCAACTCGTCGACAGCTACGAGCACATCGCGCTGGTGGTCGACGAGTACGGCGGCACGGCCGGGATCGTGACGATGGAGGACATCGTCGAGACGCTGCTGGGGATGGAAATCGTCGACGAGGCCGACAGCACCGAGGACATGCAGGTCCTCGCGCGGCGGCAGTGGATCGACGCCGAGACGGAGCGCGCCTCCGACGCCTCCGAGCGCCTGCTTTCGACGCCCGAGACGGCCATCTCATCAAGCGACGGGACACGGGAGGCCCCCTCGAGCCGCGACGACGCCCCCGCCGAGAACGACGACCCCGAAGAAACCGCCTCGACGTAGAACGCTCCCCGTAAAACGCGCCCCGTGCAACCCTGGCTGTAACGTGTGGCGGGTTGAAAAACCTTCCCCCTTTTGCCTTCCACTTTTAACGTTCAACCGCTGCCGCATGCACAGCGCCAAAGACCTCCCCGACGCTCACCTGCGCGTGTTCGACCGCCCGCCGGTGCCCCCGCCGGAGGAGATCGAAAGCGTCTACCTGATCGGCATCTGCGGGACGGGCATGGGGACGCTGGCGGGGCTTTTGCATGAGGCCGGCTACGACGTGGCCGGCAGCGACGAGGCGGCCTACCCGCCCATGTCCACGCGCCTCGCCGAGGCCGGCATTTCCGTCGACGAAGGCTACGACCCGGAGAACCTCCGGCGCGCCGACCCCGACCTCGTCGTCGTCGGCAACGCCTGCACGCCGACGCACCCGGAGGCCACCTATGCGCGCGAAAACAAACTCGTGCAGCTCTCCTTTCCCGGCGCGCTGCGACACTTCTTTCTCTCGAGCCGCACCGCGCTTGTGGTCGCCGGCACGCACGGCAAAACGACCACCACCGGGATGCTCGTGCAGCTGCTGGCGGACGCCGGCTACGACCCCGGCTTCATGATCGGCGGGGTGATGCAGGGCTACGAGCGCAGCTACAAGCTCGGCGGGCAGCGCTACTTCGTCGTCGAGGGCGATGAGTACGACAGCGCCTACTTCGACAAGCGGCCCAAGTTCATGCACTACAAGCCCGAGGCCGCCATCATCACGTCGATGGAGTTCGACCACGCCGACATCTACTCAGACTGGGACGACTACCGCTCGGCCTTCCGCGCCTTTGCCGAAACCATGCCCGAGGGCGACCTGCTGGTCCTCAACGGCGACGACCCCGAGGTGCGCGCCCTCGCCAACGTGGCAGACGGCGCGCGCGTGCGCTTCTTCGGCCTCAAGGGCGGCGATGACGACGTGACCGCCACGGACGTGCGCACCACCCCCGAGGGCCAGCACTTCAACCTCGTCGTCGACGGGCACGCCGAGGCGGAGGTCTTCCTGCCGATCAGCGGGCGACACAACCTGCTCGACGCGCTCGCCGCCAGCGCCGTGGCCCTCGACGAAGGGCTTTCGCCGCAGCAGGTGGCCGACGGCTTTGCGGCGTTCCAGGGGATGAAGCGCCGCCAGGAGGTGCGCGGCGAGGAAGGCGGCGTGCTGGTGATCGACGACTTTGCCCACCACCCCACCGCCGTGCGCGAGACGATCCGCGCGGGCCGAGAGCGCTGGCCCGACCGCCGGCTGATGGCCGTCTTCGAGCCGCGCTCCAACTCCAGCCGGCGCAAGACGTTCGAGGAAGAGTACGGGCGCGCCTTCGACCAGGCCGCCTGCGCATTTCTCTCCACGCCGCCGCAGAAAGACAGCGACCCCGACGCCGACCTGATGGACGCCGGCGCGGTGGTGCGCACCATTTCCGAGCGCGGCGTGCCGGCGCACCTGTACAACGGCGCCGACGCGCTGATCGGGCCGCTCAGCGAGGAGCTGCGCCCCGGCGACGTGGCGTTGATCATGAGCAACGGGGGCTTCGGCAACCTGCACGAGCGCCTGCTGGAGCGCCTGGCGGACGGGCAGTCGCGGTCGCGTAAGGAGTAACGCCGGCTCGGCCTGAACAGCTAACGGCTTGAGGGCCTGGTCAACCGCCATTTGACGCCTGCGCGCGTCTGGGACGGGGATCGCCGTCCGTCATTGGGGCGTCCGTCGTCGGGGCGTCCGTCGTCGGGGCGTCCGGCTCCGCTCGCTTCGGTTCAGCAGCTTGCGCGAAGCGCTCGGCCCACTGCTCCTGGTTGGTCTTCGCGTTCTGCACGAACGGGGAAAGCCCCACCAGCGCAATTACGGCCTTGTTCAGCAGCGACACGGGGAAGCGCAGCGGGCGCTCCACGTCCATGAACAGAATGGCGCGCTCCTCGTCGGTGTCGTTCCACACCTCGTGGTGGTAGGTGTCGTCGAAGAGCAGCCCTTCGCCTTCTTCCCAGTGGCGCACCTCATCGGCCACACGGATGCGGCACTGCTCGCGCTGCCGGGGGACCTTCAGCCCCAGGTGGTAGCGCAGGACGCCTTTGTAGGGACCGCGGTGGTCGGGGATGTGCTTCCCGGGCGCGAGAATGGAGAAAAACGCCGTCTTCATTCCCGGCACGCTTTCGACGAGGCGCGTGGTCTCGGGGCAGCGGGCGCAGTTTTTTTCCGCCTTGTGCCCGAAGCCGTAGAGAAAAAACGTCTTCCAGTCGTCATCGTCGGTGATGTGCTGCTGGTCGCGGGAAATGTCCTGGAAGTTCGGAAGGTGCTCGCGGTGTTCCAGGACGGCGTCCAGCTCGCGGCGGATGGGGCGCCAGTTCTCTTCCAGGCGGCGCGTCCAGGCAAAGTGACCGGGGTGGCGCGCCGGGTCGTGCACGGGGCGGTCGCCCACCAGCGAGGCGCGGCCCACGAAGCCTTCCACGCGGCGGAGCACGCGCGACCCGGCGCTGACGGTGAGGTCGTAGAGCCGGTCGCGGAACGAGGCGCTGGTTTCATGAGCGCCGTCTTGCGGGGGGGGGCGTGCTGCGACGGCTGTTTTCGGGAGCGCCGTGCACCGAGGGGGCGCGGTCGTCCGTTGGGGCGGAGGAAGCCATGAGCGGAAACGACGGGCTGGAGGAGTAGAAAACAGCGATCCGTCAGGCAGATACGGCGAGCGGCCTACGAGGTTGCGCCCCAACGCCTTTGGGGGGGTGTTCCAGATACGTCATGATACCGTTTTGAGGAGCTCATGTCGCAAGGGCAACCTTCCAGGTTTTCGAAGACCTGGAAGGGGGGCGGAGAGAGCAGCATCCCGCCGGCCAACATTGCGACACCAATAGATCAAAACGGCATGACTGGTCGAAGGGTAGGGAGTGAATGTAGCGGTACTCCGATGCGTTGACGGCAGCAGTACCGCGCCCGCCCTCACGGCGAAGGCGACGACCGCTCTTCCTCGTCCCCGGGCGCGGCGCCACTGCCCGAGTGGGGCCCGCCTTCCTCGCTGTCGTAGCCGTCGCCGGGAGCGAAGGGATCCGGCGGGCGCTGGTCGCCAGCAGGGGCGCCGTTGCCGTCGTGCGCCGGTTGCAGCTCGCGGCCGTCGGGCGCAGTGGCCACGCCGCCGACGGTGGCGACCGCCTCGCTGGTGATGCCCGCGTCGTCGGCGTTCCCCCCGAAGAGGCGCGCGGCGCGCACGCTCAGGCTGTCGAACGTCGAATACATCACAGGCACGATCACCAGCGTGAGGAACGTGCCGAACAAAAGCCCCGCGATGATGGCCGTGCCCATCGGGCCCCAGAACTGCGTGTTCTCCGAGCCGATCTGGAAATCCGGTTCCAACTCCGCCAGCAGCCCCACGAAGTCCACGTTGATGCCGAAGGTCAAGGGCACGAGGCCGAGGATCGTCGTCAGCGCCGTCAAGAGCACCGGGCGCAGGCGCGTGGCCCCGCCCTCGACGATGGCGTCCTGCTTGCCCATGCCCTGCTGGCGCAACTGCATGACGTAGTCGACGAGCACGATGTTGTTGTTGACCACGATCCCCGCCAGGCTGATGATCCCGATAAACGTGAACAGCGAAAACGGCGTGCGCGTCAGAATCAGCCCCAGCAGCACGCCGATCATGCTCAGGCCCACGGCCACGATGATGATGAACGGTGCCGAGATGGAGTTGAACTCCGCGATCATGACCATCAAGATCAGCGACACGCCCACCGCCAGGGCCACGCCCAGGAAGCCGAAGCTCTCTTGCTGCTCTTCGTTGGCGCCGGTGTATTCGAGGCTGTAGGCGGGCGGCAGGTCCTGCTGGTACTCCGAGAGCAGGTTTTGCACCTTCCCCAGCACCGCCTGCCCGTTCACGCCGGGCGCGGCGTCGCCGGTGACGGTGATGACGCGCTGCTCGTCGAGGCGCGTGATGGAGCCGAGGCCGCTGCCTTCGCCGAGCGTGGCGATCGAGGAGAGCGGAATCTGCGTTCCCGCCGGCGTGTTGATCATCAGCGATTCGAGCGACTCGATCTGCTGGCGGTCGGCTTCCCGGGCGCGCACGGTGATGTCGTACTCGTCCTCGCCGTCGCGGTACTTCGAAGCTTCGGTGCCTTCGATGGCCGCCCGCACCTCGCGGGCGATGCCTGCCGTCGAGAGGCCGTAGGCGTTGGCGCGCTCGCGGTCGATATTGACCTGCACCTCCGGGCGCCCGGCGTTGGCGTCGTCGGTCACGTCGACGAGGCCGGGAATTTCGCCGCGCTCGGCGGCTTCACGCATGCGGCTCTGGATCTCGTTGGAGATCGAGAGAAGCTTCTCGAAGTCCGGCCCGCTGATCTCGATGTTGACCGGCGCGCCGGTGGGCGGCCCCTGCTGCTCTTTGGTAAAGTCCATCTCGACGCCGGGAAACCCGCTGAGGCGGTTGCGCAGGCTGCGCAGCGTGGCGGGGGTCGGCTCGGCGCGCTGCGCGAAGTCGACGAAGTTCAGGGACAGGCGCGAGCGCCGCGGGCGGCTGGCCTCGCCGCCGAACGCGGCGTCCTCCCCGATGCCGACGTTGATGACGATGTTTTTGACGTTGCCGCGCGCCGCGTCGTCGTTGGCCAGCAGCGCCGTGAGGCTGTCGTGGGCGGCGGCGGCGACGCGGTTGGACGCCTCCACGTTGGTGCCTATGGGTGCGTCGAGGGTGACTTGCACGCGCGAGGGGTCGGTTTCGGGAAAGAAGGAGACGCCCGTCGGTTGCAAGGCGAACATGCACACGATGATCAAAAGCAGGCCCACCGAACTGTTGAGCAGGACCGCCCGGTTGTCGGTGAGCACGAGACGGCGGACGGGCGGGCGGGCGGCGGGGGCGTCGCTTCGGGCGCGGCGCTGGTAGAGGCGCCCGAGCGCAGCGACCATCCCGATGAGCGCAGCGATGCCCAGCGGCAGGCCCACGGCCACCGGCCCCGGCAGCCCGCTGACGGCTGCGTCGCTCAGCACCGACGACAGGCTGCTTCCAAGACCCCCCAGCACGGCGGCCACCACCAGAAAGCTGGCCAGCACGAGGAGCACCGCGTCGACGGTCCCGGCCAGGGCGCCGCCGGAGGACTGCCGGTGCAGCGCGCCGTAGAAGCCCACCGCCGCCAGCAGCAGCGGGAAGGCGACGATCATTAGCAGCGTCGGCAGCGCCACGTCGCCGCCGGGGAGCTGCACGGCCAGCAGGAGCGCGCAGACGGCGGCAAAGCCGCCGGCGGCTTTCACGCTCGTCCATCCGCCCAGGAAGACCATTTCGAGCGTGTGAAACAAGATCCCCAGCACGCCGACCGCCAGCAGCAGCCCGCCGGGCGCCAGAAGCAGCATCCCGCCGATGCGCGTGGCGGCGAAGACGGCCCCGCCGAGGGCGCAGAGCGCCATCCCGGCCACCAGCGCCCCAAGCGCGCCCATGTTGCGCGTGTAGCGGTTCGTCAGAAAGGAGCGCACCCCGCGCACGTCGTCGGCGCTGTTGTTGACGTAGCCGCTTGCGCTGTCAGCGCGCCCGTTCCGGGGGCCGTAGTCGCGGTCGAGCATGTCGCGCAAGAAGCTCCGGTAGCGCTCCACCAGGCGCGGCATCCCCTCGGCCATGAAGCGGTCGCCGACGGGCTTGAGCACCTTCACGTAGCCGTAGTACAGCAGCGGCACGCCCACCGCCAGCACCACCAGCGTCTGCCAGCTGACGAACGCCAGCACGAGTGCCGTGAACGCGACGGCCCCGGTCGCCACCCAGCGCAGCCAGCCCGGTCGTTGGTTGGTTGGGGGACTGGTCTCCTCCGCGCCCCCACGCTCCCGAGCACGTCAGCGTCACGATCAGGGTGAGGGGCATGTAGCCCATGAACTCCCCGATGGTGCCGGGCCAGAAGAGCATCGGCGCGAAGACCGAGACGGTCGTGGCCGTGGCCGCGACGACGGCCCCGCCCACCTCGGCGGTGCCCAGCCGCGCGGCTTCCAGCTTCGAATAGCCATTCTCGTGGTAGCGGTAGATGTTCTCCACGATCACCACCGCGTTGTCCACCAGCATCCCCAGCGCGATGATAAGCGAAAACAGGATGATGAAGTTGAAGGTGTAGCCGGCCGCCTGAAAGAAGATGAACGACGTAAACATCGAGAGCGGGATGGCGATGCCCACCAGCACGGCGTTGCGCACGCCCATGAAGAAGAGCAAGACCGCCACCACGAAGATCAGCCCGCTGATGATGTTGTTCTCCAGGTCCGTCACCAGCGAGCGCACGTTCTCGCTCTCGTCGCCGGTGACGATGACGCCCGTGCCGCTGGGCAGGTCGGCCTCGCGGAGAGTTTCCTTCACGTTCTCGACGGCGTCGAGGATGTTGTCGCCGGGCCGCTTTTTCACCGAGAGCGAAATGACCTGTCGCGTCTCGGTGGTCTTGGCCGGGCGCACCGCGCCTTCGGCGTTTTCGCGCTGGAGCGTCTGGAGGCGCGCGTAGGTCTCGCGGTCCTTGAAGCCGAAGACCACGTCGGCCACGTCGCGCACGTAGACCGGTTTGCCGTCCGGGGCGGCCACGACGAGGTTTTCGATCTGGTCGGCGGGATTTTCGAACTGCCCGTCTACGCGCACCAGGAAGCTTTGGTCGCCCACGTCGATCGAGCCGCCGGGGATGTTGGTGTTTTCCTGGTCGACGGTGCGCACGAGGTCTTGCAGCGTGAGGCCGCGGCTGCTGAGCGCGCTCAAATCGGCGTTGATGCGCACCTCGCGCGTGAGGCCGCCGACGAGATTGGCTTCCAGGATCGAGGGAAGTCCCTCGACCTTGTCTTGCAGGTCTTTGGCCACTTCCTTCAGGCGCGCCAGAGAGTAGCTGGCCGTCAGATTGACCGTCATGATGGGGAACTCCGACGTGTCGATCTCATCGACGGACGGGTCCTCCACGGCGTCGGGCAGCTCCGACTGCGACCGGTCGACGGCCTGGTTGACCTCCTGGTAGGCCTTGTCGAGATTCACGTCCGGCGTAAACTCCACGACGATGCTGGAGACCCCTTCCGTGGAGGTCGAGCGCAGCTCCTCGATTCCGCTGATACCGCCGATTTCCTGCTCGATCGGCTGGGTAACGACCGACTCGACGTCGTCGGGGCTGGCGCCGGGGTAGATCGAGGTGACGACGATGGTCGGGATCTCGATGGAGGGGGCCGACTCCTTCGGGATCGTCAGGTAGCTGTACAGCCCGCCTGCCATGATCAAGAGCGTCAGCACGACCACCGACGTGCGGTACTTGATGGCCAGATTGGTAATGCTCATGTCGGCCTGAAGACTGCTTCAGCAGGAAAAAGGGGCGTGGTTCGTCCGCTCGCTGTCGCTCGCTGGTTCGTGCTTTCTACGCCGGCGGGAATATTGGATACGTGCGCTGGTGAAACACGAACAACGAACCACGACCAACGACCCACGAACTAAATGTTTTCGCTTTCCTCCACGGGGGTGGTGGCGGCTTCGACGGTCTGGTATTGCTGGGTCACGCGCACCGTGTCGCCGGTGGCGACGTTGCCCTGGCCGCTCACGATGAGTTCTTCCCCGCCGTCCAGCCCCGAGAGCACCACCGCCTGCTGCTCGTAGGTCGGCCCCACCGTCACCGAGCGGATCTCGACGACAGGAACGCGCGCGCCGGTGGAGTCGCGCCGGCGACGCACGGTGTAGAGGCTGACACCTTCCTCGTCGCGCTCCAGGGCCGTGCGCGGGATCACCAGCGCGTCCTCGAGGGTGCGCGTGGAGATTTGCATCGTGCCGCTCATCTCGGGCTTGAGCACGCGGTCGTCGTTGGGCACCTCCACCTTGAGGGGAAAGGTGCGGCTCTGCGGGTCGATGGTGTTGCCCACGAACGTGACCTGCCCGCGTCGCGGGGCCGCGCCATAGGTGTCGAACTGGACGGTGACGTTCTGGCCGCGCTCCACGTCGTTGGCGTAGCGCTCGGGCACGTTGGCGGTGATCTCCACGCGCCCGACGTCGACCATGCGCGCCACCTCCTGGCCGGGGGAGATCTGCTCGCCCGGCTCGACCATGCGCTCCTCGACGGTTCCGCTGAACGGGGCACGGATGCGCGTGTTGGCCAGGCGCTCCCGCGCGTCGGCGAGGCCGGCCTGCGCTTGGTTGACCGAGGCGCGCGCCTGGTTGCGCTCGTTGCGCACCTGCTCGAACTCCAGCGCGCTGATGATCGAGTCGCGGTAGAGCGGGGCCTGGCGCTGGTAGTTGTCCGAGGCCAGCTCCAGGCGTGAGCGGGCCGTCTCGAGCTGCGCCTCGGCCTGCGCCACGGCGGCCTCGGCCTGCCCGCTTTCGAGGCGCGCAAAGCGCCCTGTTCGGCGATGGAGAGCACCGTGCCCCCCGCCTCGGCCGAGAGCGTCGCGTCGTTGACCGCCATGACCTCGCCGTTGAGCTCCAGCACGTCGTCGAAGGTCGTGCGCTGCACGTTGAACGTCTCGACGGGGGCGCGCTCCTCGGTGCCGGTCCTCTCGGCGCTGGACTCGTCACTGCGGCATCCGGCGCCCAGTAGCCCGACGACCAGTAGCCCGATGAGGAGTAGCGCGGGCGCTACGCCCGTAGCAGTCCGAAGGGAGGGAGTGTGCATTTCGGAGAGTGTAGAAGTGCGGGGGGCGGGGGAGGCAGCCCTGCCTGCGTCAAAAAGGTCCGCCGTCTGTCGTCAGCGGTCCGGTGTCCTCAAGTCAGCGCGACGTCTCAAGTCAGCGCGACGTGAAGCGCAGGAGGCTTTCCTTGTCGGCGGGCGTGCCGATGGCCGTTTCGTAGGCGCTCTTGGCATCGAGGTAGTCGTAGACGGCTTGCAGATAGTTCAGGCGCGCTTGGTCGAGCTGGTCGCTGGCCTCGCGGAGCTGGAGCTGGGTGGCCGCGCGCACCCCCAGGCGCTTCTGGGCCATCTCGTAGTTGAGCTCGGCGCGCTCGACGTTGGCCTGCCGGCTGCGGATGCGCTCGCGCGCGGCTTCGAGATTGCGAAGCGCCTGCTGTACCTCCACGCGCACCTGCGCCAAAAGCTGGTCGCGGTCGATCTGCGCCTGGTTGACGGCCACCTGGCGCTGCTCGACGACGGCCGCGCGCCGGAAGCCCCCGAAAATATTCCAGCTCAGCTGCACCCCTACCGACACCGACGGATTCCAAAGGTTGTCCGCAAAGAAGCCCTGCGACCGCTGGCCGAAGGTGAACGGATCGGTCGGGTCGGGCATGAAGGTGCTGGTGCGGTCGTCGGGCACGCGCCCGGTGTAGCTGAAATTGGCCACCGCCGAGACGGTCGGCAGGTACTGCGCCTGGGCCTGGCGGCGGTCGTTCTGGCGCAACTCGATGGCCCGGCGCGCGCGCTGCACGTCGGGACGGTTCTCGATGGCCCTCGCCATCGCTTCCTGCATCGAGACCTGCGTGAACTGGCCGAGGTCCTCGGTCTTCAGTGCCCCGCGCAGGCGCACCGGCTGGTCCACGGGAAAGCCGATGGTGCGCTTGAGCCGGTCGATGGCGTTGGTGGCAGCGTTGGCGCGCTCGGTGAGCTGGGCGCGCAGGTTCTCCAGTTCCACGCGCATGGAGACGCGCTCGTATTTCGGCGCCGTGCCGGCGGCCACCTGCTGGGCAACCTCCTTGTAGGTCTCGCGCGTGCGCTCCACGTTCTGGGCGGTCACGCGCGCGCGCTCGGCAGCCAGGAGCGCCCGGTAGTACGCCTGGCGCGTCTGGTTGACGGTCGTTTGCTCCTGGCGCGTGGCGGCCAG
>PXTX01000002.1 GCA_003023275.1 Bacteroidetes bacterium SW_4_67_19 | reverse complement strand
GGAGCGCTCCAGTCGATTATTCCGTCGTACTGTTTTGGAGCGCCAGGACCTTCCTTCGGCGGTCCGGTATAGAGATACCGCAAGTTCGCGTCCTAACCCTCAACCAACCTGACCTACTAACGATGGCCGACCTGCAATTTACCCGGGCGACGAACGGATCCAAGAAGCCCTCTTTGGCGACCGCGGCATGGAAGTGCTCATGGAATCGGTGCTCAACCAGGTATTATGGCTCTTCACCAAAGCCCTTCGAAAACAGCGTCGCCGGAGGCGGCTGGTCGAGCGCGTCGGACACCAACTCCACGAGTTCCTCCGGTTGCTGGAGGGCGTTGAGGGCAGGGCGGCCGAGGGCGTCTTCGATGTAGTCGCGCCCGACGGCGTTGTCGGTGACGGGGCCGGTGAAGGCGGTGATCGGCGCGTCGAAGCGCTCGCTAAAGAAGTGGTCGGCGGCCCAGGCGCCGGCGAGGTCCGAGGCGGTGACGACGTGCGCCTGCGTGAAGTGGCGCAGCTGCGGGTCGCGCAGGAGGCCGTCCACGCCGTAGGGCCCGATGAAGCCGTCGCCCAGCTCGATCACGATCACGTCGGGCGGGCCGCCGCCGTCGGGGGCGTCCTCGTTGAGGTGGGTGATGATGCCTTTGGCGGGAGCGCGCATGTCGCAGGCGGTGGAAGCGACGACGCCCGCGTCGGTGAAGGTGGCTGTGGCGACGGCGCCGTCGGAGGCCATGCGGCGCACGTCGCGCTGGAGGGCCGCGCCGGTGAGCTTGGCAGCGGCCACGCGCCGGCCTTCGGCGGCGAGCTGCTCGATGAGCGCGCAGGCGGCCATCGTCTTGCCGGTGTCCATCGACGAGCCGCTCACCATGACCAGCGGAGCGGAAGCCGTCAGCGAGTCCATCGGCGGGAGCGCGCCCGTTTGCAGGCACGCCAGATCGCCCGTCCCGGGAGCCCGCACGCCGCCGAGCACCCCCACCCGCAGCGGCGGCCCGAGGTCGGGGTGCGCCGAGGTGCAGCGCCCGATGATGCCGCCTTTGTTGAGCACGTGCAACTCGTCGCCGATGGCGAGGCGGTCGGGCACGCCGCCGCTGTAGCCTTTGAGCGCCTGCCGCTCCCCGAGCGCCCCGACGATCACCTGCGGGCGGCGCAGCGTGCGAAAGGTGCCGTCGGCGTCCTCAACTTCGTTGTAGCGCACCTTGTTTTCCAGGACGCGCACGGCCACGCAGTACCCCGCTTCGGCACGCGCCGTTTCGGTGATGTCCACGTCTCCGGCGACGAGGCCGCACCGGGCCGCGCTGGAGGCGATCAGGTCGACGGTGGGGGCGTCGTCGCTGGGGGCGGCGGTGTTTTCGGCGTCGGGAACGGTAGCGGCGGAGTCTGGAGGCATGAGAAAAGACGTATTTCGTATGGCGTATTTCGTACGGTTGCCCAGCAGAGCTGGATGACACAAGGCCCCTCGTTTGCAGGCGGCATCGAGAACGAAGCGCCGTCGCTTTTTGAATGGTGTTGCCGGCAGAAGCGGGACGCAGGCGTTGCGGCCCGGCGTCATCACGCGTCACGCGCATCACGAATCACGTTCCATGCCCCGCGCCTTCCCCGCCAGCACCGACTGCATCCCGGCGATTTTGGTAAACCCTTCGGCGTCGCGGCTGTCCCAGGCGTGGTGCGTCTCGCCGTACTCGGCGCTGCCGGCGTCCATCATCGAGAACGGGCTGTCGCAGCCCAGCACGCGCGCGTTGCCCTTGAACAACTCCGCGTCCACCTCGCCGGTGACGACCTCCTGCGAGGATTCCAGAAACGCCTCGATGTCGCGCATCACGGGGTCGAAGTGCTGCCCCTCGTGCAAGAGCGCGCCGTAGGTGTCGGCCAGGTGGTCTTTCTGAAAGCGCTGCGCATCGGTGAGGACGATTTTCTCCAGCTCGCGGTGCGCGGCGATCAGCCATGCGCCGCGCCGAGGTCGGCGAGCGTCCCGATGAGTGGGACGGGATCGAGCGCGTCGCCGTCGAGTGCCGCCGGGCGGCCTTCTTCGAACGCGAGCGTGAGCGTCTGCGCCTCGTCGGGCGCGTCGGCGGGGGCGACGGTGTCGGGGTAGGCCACATCGGGCAGGGGCTGGCGCGAGGTGTGCGTCTCCGTGCCGCCGACGGTCGTGCCCCAGAGGCCGCGGTTGACCGAGTAGGCGGTTCCCTTCGATGGGCCCTCCGACGGCACGTCGAAGCCGCGCTCTTGCAGATAGGCGGCCGAGTCTTCGCGCGCGACTTCATGCTCGCGGACAGGCGCAATCACCTCGAACGCGCTGCCGTCTTCGCTGCCGTCCTCGCCGCCGCCGAGAGCGCGCAGGGCCACGTCGAAGCGCACCTGGTCGTTGCCCGCGCCGGTGGAGCCGTGCGCCACCGTCGTCGCGCCGATCCGGTCGGCCAGGCGGGCCACCTTGCGCGCCTGCACTACGCGCTCTGCCCCCACGCACAGCGGGTACACCTGCCCGCGCAACACGTTGCCGGCGATCAGGTATTGCAGATGCTCCTCGAAGAGCGCCTCGCGCGCGTCGATCAGGTGGTGCGCCTCGGCCCCCAGCGCGTCGGCGCGCTCCGCCAGCGCATCGGCGTCGTCTACGCCGCCGGTGTCGACGGTGACGGCGTGGACAGGCTCGTCGTAGGTGTCGCGCAGAAACGGAATGCAAAACGACGTGTCGAGGCCGCCGCTGAAGGCGAGGAGAATAGGCATTCGCGGTTTGGGTTTTCGGGTTGGGGGTTGAAGGTGGAGAGTGAAAGGTTGGAAGGTTCTTTGACTCCGAGGAGCTGCGAGCCGCGTTGCGTGGCGGGCGGGATTTTCGATCTTCCATTTCCCTCTTCGTGCCTTGCACAAAAGAAAAAGCGCTCGCCCCTCGGAAGGGACCAGCGCCTCTGGGCCGTTCGGAATGTGTGCTCTGTGCTACGTCGTCGTGAGGCAGCAAGCACGCGTCCCGGATGCGCCGGCGTCCCTTCGCCTGGGGGCAAGGCAAATACGTCGGACTCGTCGCGGCCGCCCGAGCGCATTCGCCCGAGCGCGGCGCACCGAAGAAGCAGCGATATTGCAGAGCGGGGGGGCCATAGTAGCGACAACAATAGCGACGCCGGGCGTTTTTGTCAAGGGAACGGCTGTTTTGTCAAGGGAACGGTTGTCCCTTTCGATGTTTATTCACGCAGGCGTGCCCCCATTGCTGCGCGTTCGGCATCCCCTCCGCTCCAGAGCGGCGCATCGGCATCAGCCCGAGCGCAGGTGCGCCTCGGCGTGCGCCAGCATGGCGGGCGTGTCCACATCCTGCCAGAAGGCGCCGTCGATGCTTGCTGCGAGGCGGCGGATGGTAGATCGTGAATGGGGGCTTTGCGCTACGGTCGTGCACTACGGTCGCCTGCGCCCCCCGAAGACCATCCCCCACCATCTACGACCTACCATCTACGGCCGGTCCTTCGGCCCAGCGGTCAGCACCGACGTATTCGGCGTCCTGCTAATCAGACGCACAAGCGCACACGCCCTACTTCTGCAAAACGAACATCCAGACGCTATCACGCCAACCTGGTATTAGACCTGCCCGTTGGTATTTTGGTATTAGACCTGCCAGTGCCCGAAGCGCTGTCCCGTCAGCCGGCGTAGCTGTTCGGTTTCTTGCGACAGCACCTCGGCTACCTGCTCGTAGCGGGCGCCGTTCAGTTCGGGCCGTTCGAGCGGTTCCCCGGTGAGGCTGCGGTAGGCGTGCTGGATCGGCCCCGGCCCCAGGCGGCGCATCGCGCGCTTCCACCCCAGCTGCCGCGCCCAGCGATCCAGCACGGTCGGCTCTCGCTTGATCGAAGACTTGCCGTGCTCCTGTTCGTATGCCGGGTCGTAAAAGGAATCGTCCACCGCCAAAAAGCGGAAAATTGCCGACAGGGCTTCGCTTCGCTCTTTCCGCAGCTCATGCGCATCGAGCACATGAATCTGCTCCAGCGAGTAGTACTCGAGAAACGCTTCGAGCTGGGTAAGGTACTGGCTGCATTGCACGTAGTGGTTGCGTTCCGGGAGGCGCAACGCCTCGCCGAACGTCCGTGACTCGCGGCCTCGGCTGCGGTTGTGTTCGTAGTGGGAAATCAGGCGTTCGATGGGATCGCGAAGCACGTAGATGAGCTTGACGTTCGGGAGAAGCGCGTTCATGCGCGCCGGCACGCCGTCGAAAATGTGGCACTTGGTGTAGTTGGTCGACGACTCCCCACGCACCGCAGCCGCATCATCGAAATGAGAGGCGTACCAGTCTACGCCTCTGTCGTAGTTCTTTTCTGCGACGAAGAAATCCAGTTCCTTCGGTCGCGACATGCTGATTTCGGGATGCGCCGCCAGGTAGTGATGCAAGCTCGTCGTGCCGCTTTTCATCGCCCCAATGACGCAGAACGTGGGCAAAGCACTCATCGGCGAAATACGGATGTTGTCTGGCGAAGCGCTACGCCCCCTCGCTGCGAACCGGCCGTCCGGCGTGTGCTCGGCGCTGCCAGAGGCGGTTGGCAAAGTTCAGGAAGGGGTGCTTGTGATGCGCCCAGCTGAAGTGCAGCGCGTAGGGCACGATGTCCATGTAGTCTCCCCGCCCGGGCAGCTGTGAGCAGGCGGCGATCAGCGCGTCGCGCAGCCAGGCGGCGGGCAGCCCGCGCAGTTCGTGCACGAACGTATCGCAGTAGTAGCGGCAAGTGACGTCGCGGAAGTCGGCGTCGTACTCGACGAGGCCTTCCACGAAGTCCACCTGCGGCGTTTCGTGCCCGTGGCGCCACGGGTGCACCGCGAGGCCGAGGCGGCTCATTGCCATCGCCAGGCTCCACTCGCAGCTTTCCTGCGTGCGCTCTTTTTCACGGAGGCGGCTCTGAAAGTGCGTCTCGTCGGCGCGGGCGAGGTAGCCGGCAGCCCGGCGGCAGACCGCTTCGGCGAGGTCGTGGTCGCGCACGTAGATCATGCCTGCCTGCACGCGGGGCAGATGCGTCAGGCCGAAGCGTCGGAGGGTGCGGCGGCGTCGGGCGAGCAGGACGTCGGCGGCGACGGCAGGGCCTTTCGGCGCGCCGAAGAAGGCGTCGGCCGTTTCGTTGCCGGTCGCGGTGAAGTCGTATCCAGAGAGCTGTCGCCAGAGCGGGTCGGGATTGCGGCACCACACCAGGTCGGTGTCGGTGAAGAGGGTGCGCGCGAACGGCGCGAAGCGATGCAGCGCGTGCTTGAAGCCGACGATGGAGCGGTGCGCCTCGGGCAGCGGCTCGATGCGCTCGAAAAGCGACGCGAGGCCGTGCCGTTCCAGCGTCGCCCGGTGCGCGGGCGGACAGAAGAGGGCGACGGGCCGCTCGGTGTCGTAGCGGCGCAGCGTCGTCACCGAGGCGACGGCGTGGCGCAGGTACGGGTCCGCCGGCCCGTAGCTGTGGAGGACGTAGCCTTCAGTCATATCGCTCGGCGCGTGGCGATGGGCGTTCGCTGCGGCGTAAACGTCGGAGGGGCGAGAAACGCCGGGCCCCCCGTGCCAGGCCCCCTGCGCCGTCACGGCCGCTCGGAGAGAAAGCGAATTTCCTCGAAGTCAGCCTTCGAACGGTCGTGGACCTCGTCGGAGTCGCTCCAGAGCGTAATGGCGAGCGACTCGTAGGGCGGCGACTGCCCAAAGTGGTTTTCGATGTCCTCGGCCACGTTGCGCGTCTCCGTCTTCCACTCGCCGGTGTCGTCTTCCTGGCCGGAGGCCACCACGATCACATGTGTGTTCCCCTCGTCAATCGTCTTGCCGACGGGGTACTCGGTGCTGTACGCGTACTTGATGTTCTTGGGCCGGCCCAGCCAGTCGCTGTCGAAGGTCACGAGCACAGCCGCGCCGGTGTCCTGCTTATCGGCGCCTTGCGGAAGGTGAAGCGCCCGCCAGCGCCACTGCAGGTAGGGACGTTTGTCGGCATTCCAGTCGTCGAACTCGGCGGCGCCGCGTTGCGTGATGCGCAGCGCGTCGTTGCGCGTGGTGAGGCGGACGAATTGATTGCCGTCCTCCTGCCGCACGCGCACGTCTTCGCGGCCTTTTTCGATAGCTACTGAGAGCGCAACAGCATCACGACTCATCGTAATGTACTTCCACGCCTCGGGTCGGGTGCCGAGGTCATAGGACTCGAAGTCGTCCACCAGGGTAGGCGCAACCGGGCTGGTTTGCGCTGCGACCGGGACGGTCGAAACCGCGATGCTCACGGCGAGAAAGGCACAGCCTGCCAACGCAGTGGGGAGACGGCCCAGTGAACAAGAAAGAAGGTTCATGAAAAGAGCTGGAAAGACGAAAAGGCGAGGGCACACTGCACGGAAGGCGCGTGGGGAGCGCTTCCTTGCCCTCGAACAGGGGCAAACACAGTGCCAGTAACAGGGCGGAGGACGTCCTTTTTTCCACGCTTACGACCCTTGCGGGCGGTCGTTTCCTGCTGCGCGCGCTCCTGCGCCGGCCTTGCGTTGACTTTCTCCACGTTGCCTCTCATTCTGGGAGCTCCCCGCTTGCCGAAAAACGTTACTGCACGAAAAGTCTGGATGAGGAAAAAAAGTGTGCGCCGGCTCTTTCTGGCGTGTTTCGTGCTGCTGCCGCTTCAGTATGCGCTCGTGGGAGTGGTGGGCCTGCACACTGGCGGCGAGCCGTGGCCCGCCCTCGTGCTGCCGGCCTTTCAGGCCCCCGACACCGACGAGGCGGGCGCCCTGTTGGAAACGCAACCCGTGCTCGCGGCCACGTTTGCGGACGGAGAAAAAACGCGTGTGCCCGTCGAGGCGCTCCTGGCCGGGCTGCCGGCCTCGCACCATGGCGCCTTCTTCGCCGAGCAGTGCCGCCCTGCTGCCCTCAGCGGCACCCCCACTACCGAGCGTTGCCGACACCCAGCGGCGCGCCGCTGGCTACGCGAGCGCCTCGCCGCACGCTACCCCGGCGAGGCCGCCCCACGTCGTCTCGACATCGTCTGGGTTCAGCTGCGCCACGCTCCTGGCGGCCCGGCGCCGCGCCGCACAGCGCTCGACACGCTCTCGCTCACGTTTGGCTCGCCCCGCTGCCGCTGATACGCGATCATGCTGAACCGCTGGATGTTCACGTCCTTCGACGCGACGCCGCGCGGGTTGGCGCTCTACCGCATCTTCTACGCGCTCTTCGTCTTTTTCTTTGCCGCTCCCGGACACGATCTTTACTCCGCGTTTGCGCGTCTGGGGGGGTTGCCCGACGTGTTCTTCTTGCCGCCGCCCGGCCCGATGACGCTTTTCTCAGGGTTTCCGCCGGTGGCCTTTTTCGAAGGGCTGCTCCTGTTGCTCAACCTGGGACTGGCGGCCGTGCTCTTTGGGTACCGGACGCGCGCGGCCTCGCTGCTCGTCGCGGCGCTTTTCCTGGTAGGCTACGGCTTTTCCTATTCACTTGGCAAAATCAATCACAATCTGCTTTTTGTGCTCGTGCCGCTGGTGATGGCCGGGTCCGGGTGGGGAAGCGCCTGGTCGCTCGACGCGCTCGCCGGCCGCAATGCCGCTGGCGCAAACGCCGCTCCGCGCGCACGCAACTGGACGCTCACGCTCCTCGCGCTGCTGGTCGGGTTTGGGATGTTCACAGCCGGCTTCTCAAAACTCATTGGCGGATGGGTCGACCCCGCCACCCACGCTACGCAGGGGCACTTCTTCCGACAGTATTTCCTGAACGGGCGGCAAGACTTGTTGGCGCCGGTTTTCTTGACTTTCGAGAGTAAAGCTACCCCACCCTTTCGTGATCTTTTTTGGAAAACCCTCGACTATGCAACGCTGCTGTTCGAGGTCGGCTTTCTCGCGGCGATCGCTCATCCGCGCGCGACACGACTCTTCATGGCGCTGGCCGTGTTCTTCCACGTTGGCACGGCGCTGATGCTCAACATCGCTTTCATTTTCAACCTGGTTGCCTACGCGGCGTTTTTGCCGTGGCCGCGCATGGCGCGCTCGGTGCGACGCCGCCTGCCTGCCAGCGGAGCGGCGGCGGTGAGGCGCGCGCTTCAGAGCACGGCGTGGGCCGGCCCGGCGTTGTGCGCGATGACGGGCGCGGCGGGCGGCGGGCCTGGTGCTCGCGCTGGTCGCCGCGCGGCTTCGCCGCCTGCTCACGGTGAGGAAGGGAGAGGGCGCCCCGGCGTCGGTGTAGCGGCCGCGCGGTCGAAAACGTCGGCAAGGCGGCGTGTGGCCGCGCGTGCCTCGAATTGTTTGATGGCGTTCGCGTCGGGCGTGAAGGGGACAGGAAACGTCCGTCCGGCGCGTCGCGCCTCGACGCAGTCGGCGAGCAGGTCGGCGATCGCCTCGCTACGTCCCGGGGCAATCTGCACACCGGTGCCGGTTTGGTCGAGCAGGCGCGCCACTTCAGGGTTGGTCGAGAGAGAAAGCACCGGCCGGCCGGCAGCGAGGTATTCCCACAGCTTGGCCGGCACAATTTCCGAGCGGCGGGGGGCGGTGCTGAGCAGCAGCAGGTCGAAGCGCCGGAGCACCGCGAGCGCCTCCTCGAGCGGAACGGCCTCACGCCGGTGAAACTGCCCGCGCACGCCGAGGCGGCGCGCATAGCGCGCATCGGCTTTGCCGAGCGGCCCGAAGGAGAACACGCGAATTGCGCCGGTCATCCCCGCACCGTGGCGCCGGCGGGCTGCGGCGAGGGCGTCGGCGATGGGGGCGGCCGGGGAGAGCGCGCGAAAGCGTCCGAAGAAGCCTATGTCGAGCGGGCCGTCGAGGGTTGTTTTGCTGGAGGCGGGCGCGCCGCGAGCGTTTTCGTCGTTCCCCACTGGATCGTCGAAAAGGGTGCGGTCGAAGCTGTTATAGATCGTGGTCGTCTGGAGATCGAGTGCGGCGTAGTGGCGGCGATAGGCCGCCTCGGTCTGCCGAGCGGTGAAGACAACCGCGCGCGAAGTGCGCAGCACGCGACGCTCGCACCAGCGGTCCACTGCGCGCAGCACCTTCTTCTGCCCGCGCACCGGCGAGAGGGTCCACGGGTCGCGAAGGTCGGCCACGTGCGGCACGCCGAAGCGCTGCGCCAGGTGGGCCCCCATCACCGGCCCGGACCACGGGTCACCGGTGCTCCACATTACGTGCGGCCGCACGCGCCGCACCACCTGCGCGAGGCGGCGATACTTCAACAAGAAAAACGGCAGCCACGTGTCTACCGGAAATTGACGGTCGAACCCCTCGAGGAGGCGTTCGCCCCAGGCTTCGATTTTTTTACGCGCAAGCCCCGCTGCGCCGCTGCGGTCATCGGGCGGGGAGCCTCCCGAGGACGGCCGGAGTTGGCTCTCGGCGGAGGTGGAGCGGTCGAAGGGCGGATGCAGGCGAATGATTTCCACCTCGTCGAGCAGCCGGGCTTCCTTCGCCGTCAACTGTTGTCCTTCCGCAGCGATGGTCAGCACGGTGGGGCGCCACCCGAAGTCGCGCAGGTGCAGGACGAACCGGAAGGGGCGCATCGCGCCGACGCGCCGGCGCGGGAGAAAGTATGGGGCCAGCAGCAGGGCGCGCTTCGGGGAGGCGCTCATCGGAGCGGGAAGGGAAGCGGGCACGTGTAGAAAAAGCGGGGTTCAGGCAATTTTCCCGAACGCGGTGCGTCGGCCAACGTTACGCCCGCCCCGCCGGTTTGCTGCCGGCGTGCTTCCGGCTTCGCCTCTTCGCCTCTCGGGTCCGCTGAAATGGCCGACACTTCCGACGGCACCGTCGCCCTCTTTTTGAGACGCTTCCTGCCGTACTCGCAGACGTTTATCTACGACGAAATTCAGGCGCACGAGCGGTACGACGTGGAGGTGTTCTGCCAGGAGCGTCTCAACGCGGAGCGGTTCCCCTACGAGCGCTACGTGAAGCCGTCGGGATGGTGGGGCGAGAAGATCTATGAAAACATCGGGTACTGGCCCTCCTTCGACCGCCTTATCGGGCGGAGGAACCATGCGCTGATCCACGCGCACTTCGGCACGGCGGCCGTCTACGCGCTGCCCTACGTGTTGCGCCACGACGTGCCGTTCGCCATCACCTTTCACGGGGTGGACGTGGGCAACCTCTTCGGCGCGCGCCGCTTTCTTCCCGGGCAGTGGCGCTACTGGGCGTACTCGCGGCTGCTCTTTCGGCACGCCGACCGGCTGCTGGCCGACAGCATCGAGCTGGCCGAGCTGCTGGGCGAACTGGGCGCCCCGCGCGAGAAGCTGCACGTGCACCGGCTGGGGGTCGACGTCTCGCGCTTTTCCCGGGCCGGTGGGGAGGAAGACCGGCCCGTGCGCATCGTCATGGTCGGGCGCTTCACGCCGAAGAAAGGCTTTACCTACGCGCTCCGCGCCTGCGCGAAGGCGCTGGAACGCACCGACCGCGAGGCCGAGGTCGTCATGGTCGGCTCGGGGGAGCAGGAGGCCGAGCTGCGCCGCCTGTCGCGCGCGCCGAGCCTGGAGGGCCGCGTGCGCTTTCGCGGCGCGCTTCCACACGAGCAGGTGGCCGAGGTGCTCGCGCGCGCCGACGTGATGCTCACCCCCAGCGTCGTCACGCGCACGCATGACCGCGATTCCGGCATCGTGGTGGCCAAGGAGGCGAGCGCCAGCGAGGTGCCCGTCGTCGGCACCTATCACGGCGGGATTCCGTCCATCATCGACGACGGCGAAACCGGCTTTCTGGTGCCGGAGCGCAACGTGGACGCGCTGGCCGACCGCCTGACGACGCTGCTCGAGGATGCGTCGCTCCGCCGCCGCTTCGGGACGGCCGCGCGCGAGAAAATGAAGCGCTCCTTCGACATGCACGACCAGGTGCGCGCGCTCGAAGAACACTACGACGCGGTGCGCCGGTGAAGGCGGCAGACCGTGCGTGGACCGCCGCTGCCGCCGACGGAGCCCGAGCGCGATGAACGGGATGAATGGACCGAATCCTCTCTGCGTCTCATGAGCGACGACGTGCCGGATGCGGACGACGTGCCGGATGCGAACGTGGGGAGCGAAGTGCAGCGCGGCGCGCTGGTCAACGCGCTCGGCGCGGCAGGCAAGCTGGCGGCCCCGGCATTTCTCGTGGTCGTCACGCGCCTCTACGGGACCGACGTGTTCGGCGTCTTCGTCACGGCCTCGGCGCTGGTGGAAATGGGCATCGCGTTTCTGACGGCGGGCTTCAAGGACGCCGCGCTCATCTACGTCTCCCGCCACGCCGACGACCCGGAAGATCGCGACCCGCTCTACCAGGCGCTCGCCAACGCGTTCGGCTGGAGCCTCTTTTTCGCCGGCGTCCTCATCGCCCTCGCGCTCGGCGTGGGGCCGCTCGTGCTGCCGCGCCTCTACGACTACGGGGCGCGTCTGGTCTTTATGGTGCGCTGGATGGCGCTGGCGCTGCCGCTGCTGGCGTTCGCGCGCGTCGTGGTGGCAACCACGCAGGGGCTGAAAATTATGAAATACGGCGCGCTCATCAACGGCGGATTGCGTCCCGTCGCGCTGCTGGTGTTTGCCTGCGTTCGTCTTTCAGCGCGAGTTGGCCTGGACGCCGCTCTGGCAAGCCGCCCGTTCCTTCCGCACCGACTGGGAGATCATCCGCTTCGCCCTGCCGCAGAACCTCAACGTGATGCTCGATCGCTTCATTACCAACATCGACGTGCTCATGCTGGGGGCCTTCGGCGTGAGCGCACAGATGGTCGGTTTCTACGGAGCGGGCGCGCTCGTCGTGCGGGAGCTGCGCAACATCAAGCTCATCTTTTCCGGGGCCTTTGCGCCGCACATCGTGCGCTTTCACGAGGCCGGACGCCTCCGCGAGCTGGCGCGTCGGCTGGCGACGACGTTGCGCTGGACGGCTACGCTCGCCGTTCCGGTGCTGCTGGCCGTGGCCGTGCTGCGCAGCGACCTGCTCGCGCTCGTGAGCGCAGAGTACGCCGGGCGGGCGGCCTTTTTCATGATGCTGCTGCTGCCCATTCCGTATCTCGAATGCAGCCTCGGGCTCGCCGGCAACGCGGTCATCGTGACGGGACACTCGCACCTGAACCTGACCAATAACGTCGTTTCGGGCACGATCAACTTCCTGTTGAATCTGTGGCTCATCCCGCGCTTCGGACTCCCGGGGGCCGCCGCCGCGTCGGCGCTGGCGCAGGGCCTGAAGGCGGTGATGGAGGTGACGGAGATGCGCTGGGTGGTGGGCGTACCGCTCTTGCCGCGTCTGTTCTATAAACCGCACCTGGCCGGGGCGCTCGCCGCTGGGGCGCTCCTGGCCGTAAGCCTCGCCTACGTCGCGCCGGCGAGCGGTTCGCTGGGCTACCGGATCGCCTTACTGGCGGGCGCGTTGCTTGTCTACGGGGGGCTGCTGACGCTCTTGCAGGGGCGGCTCCCGCGCATGCCCGCCGTTCTGCGTGACGACGCGCCCGTCCCCACAGAGGGCGACTCGAAAGAAAAAGCAGGGTGAGCGGGACGCGCGTCAGCTTCCGCCCGGCGCCAAACATCGACGCGCCGTTCCCGCGCGACAGAGTGCACCTGCGGCGCATTCTGGACGACCTTCTCCCCGACGCCCGACCGGACCGCCGCGTCATCGGGCCTGGGTGCAGCCTCAACAGCTGCGTTCGGGCGGGCGGCTGTTCGCAAAGCAAATCCGTCGGACGCTGAAAACCATTCACCATCTACCATCCACAATCCACCGTCTGCTCGAAGGCAGAAGCGTCGAGCCAATCCCCATTTTGCAGCAAAAGTTACCGAGAGGCCTCAGCTCCCGTTGCCGCGCACCTCCTTCAGCTTGTTGCGCAGGCTCTTCATGAGCGCGTCGTAGCCGTGGCGGCGGATGATCGAGCGAAAGGAGCGCTTGTAGCCGCCGACGGTGCTCACCTCGTCCACGATAATGTCGCGGGCGCGCCACGCGCCGTTTTCGTCCGCGCCGGCGCCAGCGCGGTAGACGAGGTCGTACTCCACGGGGATGCGCTCGCCCTGCTGCCGCGAGACGGTTTTGACGTAAGCCGAGTCGTCCGCGACGCGGATCTCCTGGTACGAAACCGGCGCGCGGTACGGCTCCAGGTCCGAGAGCGACTGCTCCTTGACGACCTTGCCGAAGACGTCGACGAAGTTCTTGCGCTGCTTGCGGTTCAGGTCGCTCCAGTGCGGCCCCAGCGCGGTGCGCCCCATCGTGCGAAAGTCGATCAGCCCGTTGATGAGCGTCTTGAGCTCCCGGCGCTGCGCGTCGGTAAAAGAGCCCGAGGCGCCCAGAATGTCTTTGATCTGTCGGTCGCGCTCTTCGAGAAGCTGTCGGATCTGCGCCTCCCGGTCGGCGGAGGCGGCGGTCTGCGCCTGGGCGGCGGCGGGCGCCAGCAGAAGCAAGGCGGCAGTGAGCAGAAAAGAACACACTCTTCGGAAGTTCACGAAGGGTTGCATGGGAATCGTCCTGCGGTGAACGAAGGAAATGCGAAGGAGCAGCCGGGTCAACGGAAAAGCGTCGCGGCTCGACGGTCCGTCGTCTTCCGTCCGCCGTCCTTTCTAAAGATCAACAAGCGTGCCGGCTTTCTTCGGCTCGTTCAACAGCCCGACCACGCGCAGCAGCTTCATCACAGCCACATTGTAGTCGCGCACGGCCCGGTAGTAGGCGATTTGAAGCTGGAGGCGCGACTGAATGGCGCTGGTGAGGTTTTCGGTGGAGCCGAAGCCGAGGTCGTAATTGGTCTGCTCCAGGCGTTCCCATTCTTTGCCCAGCTGGAAGGCCCGGTCCTGCGCTTCGAGCGCGCCGCGCGCGGCGGCAAGGTTGCGCCACGCCTCCTCGACCTCGAGGGGAACGAGCTGGCGCGCGGCCCGCTGCTGCGCGCGCACCTCCGCCAGCTCGGCACGCGCCTGGCGCACGTTCGCGCGGGTGGTGTGAAAGCTCAGGTCTTGGCGGATGCTGAAGGCCGCCTCTGTGGTCGAGCCGACGAAGTTTTCGTTGATGTAGGCGCTTTCCTGATTGGGGCGCCCGGCGGCGTAGCGCTGCCCGAAGCGCCCGCCGATGAAGAGCTTCGGGTAATAGTTGGACTGTTCGACCTCCAGAAGCGCCTGGCGCGCCTCGACGCCGGCGGCGGCCTGCTTGAGTTCCGGGCGGTTCTTCCGTGCCCGGTCTACGTAAAAGTCGAGCGGCCGCTGCTCGAAGCCGACCGGCTCCAGAAGCGGCGTGGACGGGAGCACCGCCGTGCCCGCCGGCGCGAAAAGCTGGCGGCGCAGCCCGCCGGCGGCCGTGCGGCGACGCTGGCGAAGCTCGACTACGCGGCGGCGAAACTTCTGCTGCTGAATCTGAAGCTGAAACAGGTCGGCGTCGGTGACGGTCGAGTCCCCCTCCTGGAGCAGCTGCCGCACCTCGCGCTCAGCGCGGCTCAGCTTCGAGCGCGCCTCGCCGGTCAGGCGCGAGAGCTGCCGCGTCAACAGCACGTTGTAGTACAGCTCGGCGGTGCGAAAGGCCACCTCTAGCGCCTTCTCTTCGATGCCCGCGGACTCGACGGTCTCGTTGTGGCGCGCCGCATCGATGCTTTGTTCCAGTTCGCCCCACGTGTACACCGGCTGCCCGAACTCGATGGTCGCGCCGTTGAAGGGGCGCAGCGCGCCGGGGGTCCAGTCGTTCTCGACGCTGGGATCGAGATAAAGCCCGTCGTCGGGAATGCCGTCGGACACGCCGCTGCGGTCGAGGCCCGGCGCCAGCGAGTGCACCGTGTTGACCGAAAGCTCCGGCACGTAGCGGCTGGCCTTCGCCTGGTAGTGGCGCGCCTGCGCATAGTCGAGCTGGGCTCGGCGGCGGGCGACCTCGGGGCTTTTCCGAAGCGAGCGCGCCACCGCCTCGAACAGTCCCACGCGCAGCGTGTCCTGCGGAGCCGGGGCCGGAGCCAGCGTGTCGGCGGGTGCGGCGAGCGTGTCGGCGGGCGTTTGCTGGGGGTGCGCGGGCGTCGCCGGGCCGGCGGCAACGAAAACAACGACGACCAGCAGCACGCGAGTGGACATCGCGGGAGCGTGGGAGTGCGGGAGCGTGAGAGTGCGGGGGCGTGGGAAAAGCCGCAGGCGCGCCCCAGAAGGTAACACGGCACTCGTCGTCTGGGGCAGATAGAACGTTTGCGTCCGCGAGCCGTGCATAAGAAAAGCGCGGAGAGCGTTCCTGCGTCTAGCCCCCTGGAACAGACGCGCCGACCCGCTAAACGGACCGTCTGTTCGGCGGATTCATTCGCCGGACCGCTTTCGCGCGCTCTATAAGCTTTTGCCTTCGTTTGCCCCCCCGGTTCCCTCGTTTTCCGTGAGCAGCAACCGCCCGCAGCGCCTCGGCGACGTGCTCGACACCGTCATCGACGACCTGGGCCTGCGCTCGAAGATCGACGAAGCACGCGTCGTCGAGGCGTGGGAGGCCGTCGCCGGACCGCAGGTCAATGGCGTGACCGAAAACGCCTGGGTCGATGACGGGCGCTTCTTCGTTCAGGTTCGCTCGGCGGCCTGGCGGCAGGAACTCCAGATGCAGCGTGGACACTGGAAAGACCGCCTCAACGACGAACTGGGCGGGTCGCTGGTAGAGGAAATTATCTTCCGATGAAGAAGCGCGGTGCGCCCTGTGATTCTGGCGCATCACCCTTTTTCTTGAGATTCGGCGTAGTGTTTGCCGCAATACGGTAACAGTACTTCGCACAGCCGCTTGACGGTCGGGGGGAACGCTTCGTCGCACAAGGCCCATCTTTCTTGCACGCACACGACGCTCGTTCGCTAACCGCATTCGTCGCGGCTTTTTTTCTTTCCCTTCCCCGTTTTCTCGACATGCGAATTTTCCGCTCTTCCATTTCCCGTATCTGCGTCGCCCTGACCGCCGGCGTGATGCTGGCGCTCGCGGCGACCTTCGGCACGCAGGCGCAGACCACCCCTCCGCCCGGGGCCGGTGGCATGCAGCAACAGCCCGACATGCAGACGATGCGCCTCGACCTGATGGCCCTCCAGCTCGACCTGACCGACCAGCAGCGCACGAAGGTGAAGTCCATTCTCGACGACCAGGATCAGCGCCGCCAGTCGGTCATGCAGAAGTACCGCAAGCGCATGAAAAGCGCCACCGACAGCTCCGCACGGCAGGCCATGCAGAGTAAAATGCAAAGCGAGATGCAGTCGATGCAGGAGCAGACCCAGAGCCGGCTCGCCGAGGTGCTCGACGAGGGGCAGATGAAAAGCTACGACACGCTCTACGGGCAGCAGTCCTCCCCGTCGCAGCGTGGAAACCAGCAGCAACAGCAGAAGCAGGGCGACCGCGTGAAGCAGAGCCTCGAGCAGCTCGGCGCGCAGTTTGACCTGAGCGACCAGCAGCTCACGAACCTGCGCCCGATCATCGAGCAGCAGATGCAACAGATGCAGAAGCTGCGCAAGCAGATGAAGCAAGCCGGGAAGGACAAGCAAAAGCGCCAGCAGGTCATGAAAAAGGCCCGCCAGATGCAGCAAAAGACGCAGAAGAAGCTCGGCTCGGTGCTCACCGACGCGCAGATGCAGAGGATGCAGAAAATCCAGAAGAAACAGCAGCAGATCCAGCGCGCGCGCCAGCGGATGCGCCGCCAGCGGATGCAGCAGATGCGCAAGCAGATGAAGAAGCGCAAGCAGCAGCAAGGCGGCGGCCAGCAAGGCGGCGGCCAGTAAGCGCCCCTCCGGCCGAACGAGCATCTGCAAAAAAACGTCCGACCACCGCGCCGGCCTCTTGCGCCACAGCAGGGGCCGGCGTTTCTTTGTTTGTGGTCAGTGGTCAGTGGTCGGTTTTCGGAAAGAAAACCGATAACTGGAAACCGATAACTGACCACCGATGACCGACCCTCCCGCCCTCCCGCACTCCCATACTCCGAATCCGCGCCCTGCGCATGCTCGCGCTCACGAAAGCCGAGGCCGAGCGCTTCTACGCCGTGCACCGCGAGCGTCCCTTTTTCGACGACCTGACGGACTTCATGTCCAGCGGCCCGTGCGTGCCGGCGGTGTTGGAAAAAGAAGACGCCATTGTCGACTTCCGCGGCCTCATCGGCGCCACCGATCCTTCCGAAGCGACCGACGGCACCATCCGCGCCGCCCACGCCGACTCGGTGCAGGAAAACATCGTCCACGGCGCCGACTCGCCGGAAAACGCTCGCCGCGAGGCGGCCTTCTTCTTCGCCGAGCGCGAACTGGTGGTGGAAGGCGCGGGGGAAAGCGGTCAGTAGCGCTCGCAGCAGGGGCCGTCGCTTTGCCCATCGGGCAGCGCCGACGTCTTCGGCATCCTGCAATCAATCTCGCAAGCGCACAGAACGGTTACGCATCACGCATCGCATGGCTTTCCGCTCCCGCCCGCTCCCGACCGCGACGACGTTGCTGCCGGCGGCGGGACTGCTGCTGGCGGCGGGACTGCTCGCCGGATGCGGCCCGGCTTCTTCGGGAAACGCCTCCAGCGGCGATGATCCCGGCGCGGCGGCGAGTGACACGACAGCAGGACACGGCAGCGATCCCGCGCGCGTGGAGACCGGCGCGCAGGTCTGGGCCGCCGAGGACTTCCGGCGCCTGCGCGCGAGCGGCGACAGCACGACGCGCGTCGGCGTCATCACCAACCACACCGCGCTCCTCGAGCCGTCCGCCGCCGACACGACGCACCTGATCGACGCGCTCGACGCGGCGGAAGGCATAGAAGTCGGCGCGCTCTTCGGCCCCGAGCACGGCCTGCGCGGCACCGCCTCGGCCGGCGAGGAGATCTCCGCCGGCGGCACCGACGAGGCGACCGGCGCGCCCGTCTTTAGCCTCTACGACGACAGCCGCCGGCCGACGCAGGAAGAACTCGACGGGCTCGACGCGCTCGTCTACGACATTCAAGACGTGGGGACGCGCTTTTACACCTACATCACCACGATGGGCCGCTCGATGCAGGCCGCTGCCGAGGCGGGGATGCCCTTCTACGTGCTCGACCGGCCCGACCCGCTCGGCGGCCAGTACCTCGGCGGCTTCGTGCTCAACGAGGCTCAGCAGTCGTTCGTGGGCAAGTACCCCGTGCCGATGGCCTACGGCCTGACGCCCGGCGAGCTGGCCCGCATGATCAAGGGCGAAGCGTGGCTGAGCGGCCTGGGCGACCTCGACCTCCGCGTGGCCGAGCTGCGCGGCTGGGAGCGCGGCATGACGTGGCAGGAGACGGGCCTGCCGTGGATCGCCCCCAGCCCCAACATCCCCGACCCGCCCACCGCGCACATCTACGCCGGCGCGGTGCTCTTCGAGGCGACCTCCGCCAGCGAAGGGCGCGGCACGCCGCATCCGTTCAAGCTCATCGGCGCGCCCTGGACCGACGGCCAAGCCCTCGCCGACACGCTCTCCGCGCGCAATCTGCAGGGGGTGCGCTTCGAGGCGGCGCAGTTCACCCCGCAGCCGCGCGAGGGCGCCGGCGACCCGAAGCGGGCCGGTCAGCCGCTTCAAGGCATCCGCTACGAGATCACCGACGTCGCAGCGTTCCGCCCCGTAGAAGCGGGCATTCACGTCCTGCACGCCTTTTACCAGCAGGCCCAGCGGCAGGGCGTGACGGACTTTATCGACCGCCCCGAGTGGCTGGCCAAGCTGGCCGGCACCGACCGTCTGCTCGAACTGTTGCAAGGGGGCGCCCGTCCGCCGGCGATTATCGCGGCGTGGCGAGAAGACGTCGACGCCTTCCGCGAGCGGCGGCAGCCGTACCTGCTGTACGAATGAAACAAGGGGCGTCTGTCTGGCGAGGCCACGGACCGCCATTGACCTTCTCGGCCTTGCTCGGAGCCGAGAAGCTGCTCGCCGAGCGGTACACGTCCTCCCCGTCGTTTCAAGTCGAAAGTTCAAGCGCCGGCGGGCACGAACGGCCGGGCGTGTGCCTACAACGTTTTCCCTGCCTCCGCTTTTCCACGCCCCCGCGCTCCCATGCCCGAGAAGAATCTCCGCAACATCGCCATCGTGGCGCACGTGGACCACGGCAAGACCACACTCGTCGACGCGATGCTGCACCAGAGCGGCACCTTTCGCGAAAACGAAGACGTGGCCGAGCGCGTGATGGACTCGATGGACCTGGAGCGCGAAAAGGGCATCACCATCATGGCGAAAAACACCGCCGTGATGTTCTCCGGCACCAAGATCAACATCGTCGACACGCCCGGCCACGCCGACTTCGGCGGCGAGGTGGAGCGCATCCTCCGCATGGTCGACGGCATCATGCTGCTGGTCGACGCCGCCGAGGGGCCGCTCCCGCAGACGCGCTTCGTCGTGCAGAAGGCCCTGGAGCTGGACCTGCCGGCGGTCGTCGTCCTCAACAAGATCGACCGCAAGGACGCCCGCCCCGCCGAGGCGCTCGACGACATCTACGACCTGTTCATCGACCTCGGCGCCACGGCCGAGCAGATCGAGTTTCCCGTGCGCTACACCGTCGCCACCGAAGGCCGGTGCGCCACCGACCCCGGCGGCGAACTGACGGATCTGCGCCCGCTTTTCGAGGCGATCACCTCGCACGTCCCCGCCCCCACGGGCGACCCCGACGGGCCGCTGCAGGTCCTCGTCACCAGCGTGCAGCCCAACGACTACCTCGGCCCCCTCGCGCTGGGGCGCGTCATGCAGGGGCAGATCGAAGACGGCCAGCGCGTGAGCCTGTGCCACCGCGACGGCTCGACCGAGCGGGCCACCGTGACCGCGCTCTTCGACTACGAGGGCCTGGAGCGCGTCGAGACGGAGCGCGCCGAGCCCGGCGACATCATCGCCGTGGCGGGCATGGAGGGCATCGGCCTGGGCGAAAGCCTCTCGCGCGCGGAGGACCCGGTGCCGCTGGAACCGCTCCACGTCGATGAGCCGACCCTCTCCATGGAGTTTCGCATCAACGACGGGCCGATGAGCGGCCTGGAGGGGCAGTACGTCACCAGCCGCCAGCTGCGCGAGCGCCTCTCGAAAGAAGCCGAGGACAACCTCGCCATTCGCGTTGAGGAAACCGACTCGGCAGACTCGTTCATCGTGCGCGGGCGCGGCGAGCTGCAAATGGCCATCCTCATCGAGCAGATGCGCCGCGAGGGCTACGAGCTGTGCGTGGGCCGCCCGCGCGTCATCACCAAGACCATCGACGGCGAAACATGTGAGCCCTACGAGCGCGCCTTCGCCGACATCCCCGAGGAGCACACCGGCGTCGTCGTCGAAAAGCTGGGCGAGCGCAAGGGCGTGATGACCGGCATGACCCACCACGGCACGGGCCGCGTGCGCATCGAGTTCGAGGTCCCCAGCCGCGGGCTTATCGGCTACCGGACCGAGTTTCTGACCGACACAAAAGGCTCGGGGCTGCTCACGCGCCGCTTCGACGAGTTTCGCCCGTGGGCCGGCGAGATCGAGCAGCGCACCACCGGCGCGCTGGTGGCCGACCGCCGGGGCCAGGCGACCGGCTACGCCTCGATGAACCTCCAGGAGCGCGGCACGCTCTTCGTGGCCCCCGGCGACGAGGTCTACGAGGGCATGATCGTCGGCGAAAACAGCCGCCCGCAGGACCTGGACGTGAACATGACCAAGGAGAAGCAGCTCACCAACATGCGCGCCGCCAGCGCCGACGTGCTCGAGCGCCTTGCCCCGCCGCGCGACCTGAGCCTGGAGGAGGCCATCGAGTTCATTAGCAAGGACGAACTGGTCGAGGTCACGCCCGAGGCCTTTCGCCTGCGCAAGCGCTACCTCACCCCCGACGCGCGCCACAAGGCGGCGGCGTGAGGACGGCGGACCGTGGACCGTAGACGGCGGTCCTTCAACCCGAAGCGTTCGCGTCAGTGAAGAACGTGTTGCCCCCACGGCCCCCCTGCAAAAGAAAAGACCCGCACCGCCGACGTGGCGGACGGGTCTTTCGCCTGTCGAGCGAGCCGGCGACGCGGCCCAAAGAACCGGCGTCTACAGTTCGGCGTCTGCCGTCCGGCGAGCCATTCACTCCGGAATCGCCACGTTCTCGGCGTCGATCTCGTTGGGGTCGGGCATGCTGCTGTCGTCGACCTCGTTGCCACGCGCGTCGGCCTTGCGCTTCAGGCGCCGGTGCTGCTCGAGGATGTTGGGGAAGGCCGTCTGGAACATCTCTTCCGGCTCCGGCACCTCGCGGTCCTGCTGCTCGCGCGCCTCGTGGAGCTGCTGGCACGCCTTCCACACCGCACGCCGCAGGTTCCACTTGTTGACCGAAAAGGCCGCGCTGCGACGCTTGCCGTCGTCCTTGAGCCAGCTGATCTGCACGTAGGGCTTGAGCGTCCCGCTGCCGTCGTCTTTGTGGCAGAAGTTGAGCCCGATCACGCCCGTCTTCGAGCGCGCCAGGGCGGACTTGCGCACCGGGTCCTGCGGCTCGGGCAGCTCTTCGAGCAGTTCGTCGCGGTACTCGACGGACTTTTCGAGCGCTTCATCTCTGCCACCGAATTTTTTGTCGGAGAAGTACTTGGTGTACTGCTCGTTATGGCGCTTCACACGCACCTGCCATCCGTGGGTAGAATGACGATTCGGATGTTCGTCACTCGGCTCGATGTCGATGCGAAAAACGTTTTTGGGCTTAGACATGAGATCGGGGCGGGTAAAAGAAGAGGAAGGCGGCTACTAACGCCGGAAACGCAGCAGAAGATGTGTTGCGCCGGCAGCCATTTAGCGAGTTATGCAGGTAACAATAACCTAACCTCGCCATAGTTCCGATTTCAGCCAGCGCTAAAACGGATTCTGTTTGCATAATCTATGAAGACAGGAGCGCGGCGCTACCACAGGCCCGTTTCTTCGGCTGCCGCCTGCAGCCGCTCCGTTTGCCGGTCTGTCAGATCCTGGGGAATGTCGACCTCGACGTGCACGAACAGGTCGCCGGTGTTCTCTTCGGTTTCGACGCCCTGCCCCCGGAGGCGCATCTGCTCCCCCGGCTGCGTGCCCGGCGGGATGCGCAGGCGGATCCGCTTGCCGTAGGCGTTCTCGATGCGGTGCTCCGCCCCCAGCACGGCCTCGAAGACGCCGATCTCTTCGGTGAGGTGCAGGTCGTCGCCGCGCCGCTCGAAGCGCGGGTGGTCGGCCACGTTGAAGGTGACGTACAGGTCGCCCTGCCGCCCCGCCGCGTCGGTCTTTCCGTGCCCGCGCAGGCGGATTTTCATGCCGGAGCGCGCGCCCTTCGGCACCTTCAGGCGTACGGTCTCGCCGCCGGGCAGGCGCACCTGCGTGGGGCCGCCTTCGAGCGCCTGCTCGAACGAGAGGGGCAGCGTCGTTTCGATGTCGAGCGCGCCCTGCTGCCGACGCCCGCCGCGCTGCTGCCGGCGCGCTCGTCCACCGCCGCGCGCCTGCGCCCCGCCGCCGGGTCGCCGCCGCGCCCCCCGCGCTGCTCGAAGCGCACGCGCGTCCGCCCGCCGCCTCCGCCGAAGGGGTTCTGCCCACCGAACGGATTTTGCCCGCCCGCGCCCGGCCCGCGCCCGGCGAACGGGTTGCGCCCGCCTCGGTCGTACTGTTTGCGTTTCTCTTCGTCGCCGAGCACGTCGTAGGCTTCCTGCACCTCCTTGAAGCGGTCCTCCGCCTCGTCGTCGTCGGGGTTGCGGTCCGGGTGGTACTTCTGCGCGAGCTTGCGGTAGGCTTTTTTGATGTCCTTCTCGCTCGCGTCCCGGTCGACGCCGAGCACGTCGTAGTAGTCTTTCGTCTGTGGCATGGTGGGGCGGGTTCGGGTTTGGCGTTTTCTCAAGGTGACGAGATAGCAGCCGCGCGGCAGAAAGGGGGCGGGATTTTCCGCCTGCGGCTTTGTAGGTTGGGTCTAACACGAAACCGCACAGATCGTGCCATCTAACAGATCGTGCCATCTGGGGGCGGGAGTAGCAAAGCGCGAGCTATGGCGAAGTGGAGCGAGCATTCGCCAATCGCCATTCGCCAATCGCCATTCGCCAATGGAGAAGGTTCTCATCGCCAACCGGGGTGAAATCGCCGTGCGCGTCATCCGCGCCTGCCGCGAGCAGGGACTCACGCCCGTCGCCGTCTACAGCGAGGCCGACGTGACGGCCCTGCACGTGCGCCGCGCCGAGGAGGCCTACCTGCTGGGGCCGCCCGCTGCCGCCGAGTCGTACCTCGCGCAGGAGAAGGTCCTCGCCGCCGCCGAGCGGAGCGGAGCCGACGCGATTCATCCCGGCTACGGCTTCCTCTCGGAGAACGCCGCCTTCGCCGAGGCCGTGCGCGACACCGGCTTTACGTGGATCGGCCCGCCGCCCGAGGCGATCCGCAAGATGGGCGACAAAACCGCCGCGCGCGCGCTCATGAAGGAAGCCGGCGTTCCGATGGCCCCCGGCACCACCGACGCCCTCACCGACACGGAAGAGGCCGTCCGCGTGGCCGAGGAGATCGGCTTCCCCGTGCTGGTGAAAGCGGCCGCGGGCGGCGGCGGCAAGGGGATGCGCATCGTCCGCGAAGCAGGGGCGCTCGAAGGAGCCGTGGAGCGCGCCCGGAGCGAAGCCGAAAGCGCCTTCGGCGACGGGCGCGTCTTCGTCGAGAAGTACATCGAAGCGCCGCGCCACGTCGAGTTTCAGATCCTCGCCGACCGGCACGGCAACACGACGCACCTCTTCGAGCGCGAATGCTCCATCCAGCGCCGCCACCAGAAGGTAATCGAGGAAGCGCCGTCGTCGGTCCTCCCGCCCGAGAAGCGCGCCGAGATGGGCCGGGCCGCCGTCGCCGCCGCCGAGGCGGTCGGGTATGAAAACGCCGGCACGGTCGAGTTCCTGGTCGACGCGGACCTCGACTTCTACTTCATGGAGATGAACACGCGCCTGCAGGTGGAGCACCCGACCACCGAGATGGTCACGGGCATCGACCTGGTGGCCGAGCAGCTCCGCGTGGCCGAAGGCGAGCACCTGGGCTACACCGCCGAGGATCTCTCCATCGACGGCCACGCCGTCGAGTGCCGCGTCTACGCCGAGGACCCGGCGCAGCAGTTTCTGCCCGATCCCGGCGCGCTGGTGCGGCACGCCCCGCCCGCCGGTCCGGGCGTGCGCGTGGACGCCGGCGCCGAGGAAGGCGAACGGGTCCCCGTCCACTACGACCCGATGATCTCGAAGCTCGTCTGCTGGGGCCGCTCGCGCGAAGCCGCCATCCGGCGCACCGAGCGGGCGCTGGCGGAGTACGAGGTCGCCGGCGTCGAGACGACGATTCCGTTCTGCCGCTACGCGATGCGCCACGAGGCCTTCCGCAGCGGCCAGTTCTCCACCCATTTCGTGGACGATCACTTCGACCCGGAGCGCCTGTTCGACGAAGATCTCCAGCAGGCGCGCGACGCGGCAGTCGCGGCGGTGCTCTTCCGCGCCGCGCAGGAGCCAGACGCGCTCGCCGGCGGCGAAGACGGAGACGCTTCGCAGCAACCGCAACGCAGCCGCTGGACCGAACGACGGCGGCGGCGGTAGCGCAACGTCCGCAAAAACAGGGCTTTGCGCGCTACGCCACACGCATTCGCCACACGCACGAACCCCCCGACGCCCCCATGCACTGGATTCAACAAGACGTGACGCTCGAAGCAAAAGAGCGCGGCTTCCACCTCGTCACTCGCGAGGTGATGCGCGCGGTCGACCTGTCGGACATCGAGACGGGCGTGGCGCACTTTTTTCTCCAGCACACCTCCGCTGCGATCACGCTCAATGAAAACGCCAGCCCCGACGTACGCGGCGACTTCGAACGCCACTTTCGCCGCATGGTCCCGGAGGATGCGCACTACGAGCACACCATCGAAGGCCCCGACGACATGCCCGCCCACCTCAAGGCGTCGTTGCTGGGCAGCGGCCTGAGCGTGCCGATCCGCGACGGGGGATTGCTGCTGGGGACGTGGCAGGGCCTCTACCTCTGCGAGCACCGCGAGCGCGGCGGCCCCCGCACGCTCGTCGTGACGGCCTTCGGGCAGTGAAGGACGGCACGTGCTGGTCCAGCCATTTTCTCACGCATCGGTACGCCCCGCGCATCCCCCCCGGCGCAGGCCCCCGTCGTCGGCGCGGGTGACGAAGCGCGCCGCCTCGACGCCGGCCTCGCGGCTGGCCTGCTGCATCGCGTCGGCGACGGCAGCGGCGCGTTCGTCGCTCTCGGCCAGGGCGAAGAGGGCCGGCCCCGAGCCGGTGAGCGCGCAGCCGAGGGCGCCGGCCTCCATCGCGGCGCGACGCACGGCCTCGTAGCAGGGCACCAGTCGCGCGCGGGCCGGCTCGACGAGGCGGTCGCTCATCATGCACTCGCCGACGGTTTCATAGTCGCCGCAGCGGAAGGCGTCGACCATGAACGCCAGCGCGGCGGCGGTCGCAGTGGCGTCGGTGCGGGGCACGCGCTCGGGAAGAATGTTGCGCGCGTCACTGGTCAGGATGGAGAGGTCCGGCACCACGAGGGCGACCGGCAACGGCGCGGGCAGCGCGAGGCGGCGGTAGACGCTCGGGTTCTCGGGCGAGACGAGGAGGAGCCCTCCAAGGAGCGCCGGCAGCGCATTGTCGCCGTGACGGCTGCCGGAGGCGATTTCTTCGCCGGCCAGCACCGCTTCGACGAGCGCCTCCTTCCCGAACGGCTCATCCAGCAGCTGGTTGGCCGCGCCCGCGCCCGCCGCCGCGCTCGCCGCCGACCCGCCGATCCCCGAGCCGATGGGAATGCCTTTCTCGATGCGCAGCGCGATCCCGCCGCCGTCCAGCACCGACGACGATGGCGACGAGCGGGCGCGCCGCGCCTCGTCGAGCACCTGCGCCGCCGCGACCGCGGCTGTGTTCTGCGTCGGGTCGAGCGGGATTGTCGGCGCACTCGGGTCCTCGCTCGGTACGACGCGGACGCCCGGCTCGTCGGTGCGCCACGCCTCGATGGTGTCGCCGATTTCCCCCAGCGCCAGCCCCAGCGTGTCGAAGCCGGGGCCGAGGTTGGACAGAGACGCGGGCGCGAAGGCGGTTTTCGTTTGCGGGGGAGCGGCTCGGGACGGAGCGTTCACGCTGTTCTGGGACGTTGTGGTAGGGGGAAGGGCGTGATTCGTGACTCGTGATTCGTGAGGCTGCTTTTGACGGTCGCTTGAAGCAAATTCGAGGCAGTACGCTTTCGAAATGGCGTTGCCGGTAGAAATCGATCTGACACGTTGCGGACGGCCTTCATCACGAATCACGCGCCCCAAGCGCAAGGGAGCGCTCTGACCGAAGGGAAGGGCCCCCTGCGGGTCATGCCCTTGTGGTAGAAGTACGCTCCGGGGGGGAGTGCACTGCGGGCCAGCACGATAAGCTTTTAGGTTGCAACACGCATCACGTTTTACGAGACCCGCTGCGCCGCTTCCACCACGTCCGCCAGGACGCCGGCCGCCGTCACGTCGGGTCCGGCGCCGGGGCCCTGGATGACGAGCGGATTCTCCTGGTAGCGGGCGGTGGTGTAGACGACCATGTTGTCGGTTCCGCGCAGGCGGGCGAAGGGCGACTCCGGGCCGACCGTACGCACGCGCACGCTGGCCTGGCCGCGCGGCGTGCCGGTGGCGCTGTCCAGCGTGATGCGG
>PXTX01000001.1 GCA_003023275.1 Bacteroidetes bacterium SW_4_67_19 | reverse complement strand
TGCGCCACTCCGCGACGACGTCCTCGACCATGTCCAGTCCCGCCGCGTCGAGGGTGGCCGTCGGCTCGTCGAGCAGCAACAGCGGCGGCGCGAAGAGCAGCGCGGCGGCGTACTTCACGCGCTGGGTCATCCCCGAGGAGTAGTCGCGCACCGGGTCGCCGGCGCGGTCTTCCAGCCCCACGCGGCGCAGGACGGCCGCGATGCGCTCGTCGGCGTTCGGGGCGTTGCGGGCGCGGGCGAGAAAGCGCAGGTTCTCGCGGGCAGAGAAGCCTTCGTACACGCGCAGGTACGGCGCCACCAGCCCCGACCGGAGCGGGCGCTCGGCGTCGGGGACGGGCGTTCCGCCGCGCAGAAGCGCCACCCGCCCGGCGGTGGGCCGCAGCACGCCCGCCAGGATGCGCAGCAGCGTCGACTTGCCCGTTCCATTGGCCCCGGTGATTGCCAGCGAGCGTCCGCCCTCCAGCGAGAGCGAAAGATCCCGAAACAGCAGCCGCCGCCGGCCAAACCGTTTCGCCAGTCGCTCGGCCGTGAGCTGGTGCGCGGGCATGGAGGGCGCGGGAGTGCAGGCATGGGGGAGTGCAGGCATGTGGGCGTGCGGGGGTGGGGGCAGCCCAGAAACCATCCCCGGTCTACCACCTATCATCCACCACACACATCCCCGAAGATAGCGCCGCTGCCGCCGCAAAGCCAACGCCCGCCGCTCCCGTGCCCTCCGCCCCGCCCGCTTCCGACCCGCAGCAGGCCGATGCCTCCGACGGCAAGGCGGGGGAGACCGCTGCCGAAGACGTGGCCCTCTTCGGGCGCGACGGCGCCGAGCGCATCGTCGACGTGCAGCCGCTCCTGCGCGGCAAGCACCGCGAGCAGGCGAAGGTGCGCCTCTACCGCCGCAGCGCGGGCAGCGATGGCAGCAAGCAGCGCGTCACCGAGGAAACCGACGAGTTTTACCCCTTCTTCTTTCTCTCCGACGCCGGGCTGCTGGAGGGCTTTCCCGCTGGGCGCTACCGCTGCGAAACGCTCGACGGCGACGGCTTTTTTCGCCACCTCGTGGCCGTTCGCTCGTGGGGCGCGCTCTGGGACGCGGTGCACCACGTAGAACAAAACACCGGCAGCCGCGAGCGCCGGCCCGACGAACTCTACCTCGTCGGCAGTCCCGTGCAGCAGTACCTCCTGCAGAGCGGGCGCACCTGCCTGAAGGGCATGGAGCCGGGCGACCTGCACCGCCTCCAGCTCGACATTGAGACGCGCTCGACGGGCGACTTTCCCAATGCCGAACGCCCCGAGGACGAAATCATCCTCGTCGCCCTCTCGGACAATCGCGGCTGGGAGCGCCTCCTCGACCGCCGCCACCTGCCCGAGCCGGTGCTGCTCGAAGAGATGGTGCAGGTGATCCGCGAAAAAGACCCCGACGTGATCGAAACGCACAACGGGTTCCAGTTCGACTTCGACTACATCCGCACACGGTGCCAGATGCACGGCGTCGCCTTCGCAGTGGGACGCGATGGGTCCACGCCGCGCGCGTTCGACTCGTCGATACGCTTCGCGGAGCGGGTCGTCGACTTTCCTGCCATCAAAATCGCCGGGCGGCACATCATCGACACCTACTTCCGGGTGATGGCCTACGACGTGTTCAAGCGCGACCTGCCCGGCTACGGGCTGAAGGCGGCGGCAACATATTTCGGCTTCGCCAGCGAAGAGCGCACCTACGTCGAGGGCGACCAGATCACCGACCTCTGGAACGAAGACCCCGAGCGCCTGCGCGAGTATGCCCTCGACGACGTGCGCGAAACGCGGCAGCTGGCGGCCCACCTTTCCAGCTCGGCCTTCTACCTGACGCAGATGCTGCCGATGCCGTACGGGCAGGCGGCGCGCACGGGGCCGGCCTCGAAGATCGAGTCGATGTTCGTGCGCGAGTACCTGCGCGAGCGCCGCGCCATGCCGCGCAGCCAGTGGGGCAGCCAGTCGGTCGGCGGCTACACGGATATTTTCCTCACCGGCGCGGTGGGGCCGGTCGTCTACGCGGACGTCGAGAGCCTGTACCCGTCGATCATGCTGGCCGACGGGATTCAGCCGAAAGGCGACACGCTCGGCCTGTTTCCGCGCCTGCTGCGAAGGCTCACCGACCTGCGCTTCGAGGCCAAGCGCCAGATGAAAGTGGCTGACGACGAGCACGTGAAGGGCGCACTCGATGCACGACAATCTTCATACAAAATTCTTATCAATTCGTTCTACGGCTCCCTTGGATTCAGCCTCTCCACCTTCAACGACTTCGAGGAAGCCGACAAGGTCACGCGCCGCGGGCAGGAGCTTTTGCGCGAGATGATCGGCGCGATCAAAGAGCGCGGCGGCGAGGTGATCGAGGCGGACACCGACGGGGTCTTCTTCGTCCCGCCCGAAACGGACGCCGCGGACCGGCCCGTGCGCGGCGACGCCGACGCCGAGCAGCGCTTCACGGAGAACCTCACCGATGCGCTCCCCGACGGCATCCGCGTGGGCTTCGACGGGCGCTACCGCAAGATGCTCTCTTACAAAAAGAAAAACTACGCGCTCCTCGGTTACGACGGCGACCTCAAGTTCAAAGGCTCCTCGCTGGTGGCGCGCTCCAGCGAGCGCTTCGGGCGGCGCTTCGTGCGGCAAGCCGTGCGCCTGATTCTGGAAAACGATCTCGAAGGGCTGCACGACCTCTACGTCGAGACGCGCGCAGCCGTCGAGGCGAGCGACTGGCCGGAAGGGGTGCGCAGCTTCGCCCGCACCGAGACGCTCAAAGACACGCTCCAGCAGTACGAGGCCGACGTGGAGGCGGGCGAGCGCACGCGCACTGCGCCCTACGAGCTGGCGCGCCGGCAGGCCGGGCAGGAGGGCCGCGCGGTGCGCAAGGGCGACCGCATCAGCTACTACATTACCGGGCAGGGGAAGGGCGTTACGGCGTTCAAAAACTGCAAGCTCGCCGACGACTGGTCCCCCAGCGCGCCCGACGAAAACACCGCCTACTACCTCGCCCGCCTCGACCGCTTTGCCGAAAAGTTCGCGCCGTTTTTCGAGGAGCACGACTTCCGCCGCCTCTTTTCGCCGGAGGACCTGTTCGGGTTTTCGGCGGAGGGCATCGAGCTGCAGACCGAGCGTCACGAGCCGGCGGGCACGGAGTTTGACGACGACGTGCCGTTCTAAACACGCTCCAGAACGCGCTGGTCGCACCGCTCCAAAAGCGCAGTCTGCTTGCGCCAGAAGCAGTACCTACCATCGCCGTGCCGGCCGCCGCGATGACGACGCCCATCACGAGCGGCCCGGCAGTCTGGCCGATGCGGATGCCCGATGCGGATGGCCGTCGAGTTGGCGGCCAGAATGGTCGCGCGGAAGGCAGCCGGGACCCGCTCGGTCAACAGCGCGATCTGCACACATTGCGATTGGCGAGCACGCTTGCGAAAACCTCCGCGCAGCCCGAGCGTGCAAAACATCCATCTTGCTCGCCTTTCTCGGCGTTCGCTTCTTCACCTGTCAAATCGCTCTGGAAAAGAAGCCCCTTCGAGAAAACAGGTGAACAAAACGAGTGAACAGGTCGCGAGAGCGGCTTCTCTTTCCCAGCAGCGCTCCCCATTTTCAATGCGTCTTTCGACCGCTATGCCTTCCGTTCGCCTTCTCGTTTTCACGTTGCTCCTTGCCGGGGCGCTCGCCGCCGGTTCCCCGGCGCACGCGCAACAGTCTTCCGATGAACTCGCCGATGCCCTCGAAGAAGTGGGAGCCGCATACGGCGAGCGCTACGTGCAGCCGGCGGTCAACGCCCTCGGCGCCGATCTCAACAGCGGCTTTTTTCACAAGGCAACCGTCGGCGAGGGATTGCTTCCGCTGGTGGACGTGTACGCCGGCGTCAAGGCGTTCGGCACGCTCGTGCCCGAGGAGGAGCGCACGCTGAGCCTCAGCTACCAGACCGAGCAGGAGGTGACGTATCAGGATGAGACGTACCCCGCCGACGTGACCTACGAGATCGACGAGGCTCCGACGGTCTTCGGCGAGCAGGAGCCGGGGCAAGTGACCGGCACGGCGACCTTCGAGGACGACGACGGCCAGGAGCGGACCAAGGAGGTTTCGCTCGACCTGCTGTCCGGCGTGTACGAGGTGCCGGCGGTGCCGCTGGGGACGCCGCAGGTGGGCGTCGGGGTGCCGATGATCGGGACGCACGTCTCGGTGCGCTACCTGCCACGCATCGGTTACGGGGGGCTCGGCTCGGTGCAGTTCGCCGGGGGCGGGGTGCGCCACGACGTGAGCAGCTACATCCCGCTGCTGCCGCTCGGGCTGTCGGCCTACGGCTTTTACCAGAGCCTCTCCATCGAAGGAGACCAGGCGGGGGAGGTGCTGGACCTTTCGGCTTACGCGCTGGGTGTTTCGGCCAGCAAGTCGTTTCTGGTCGCCACCGTCTACGGCGGCCTCCAGTACGAGCGCACCACCGCCGAGGTCGCCTACTCCTTCGACCCGCCGGGCGACGAGATCGACGCGCAGTCCGTCGCCTTCGACCTGACGGGCGAGAACTCGTTTCGCGCGCTGGCGGGCGTGAGCGTCGGGCTGGGGCCGGCGGTGCTGAACGTGGACCTCAGCCAGGGGCAGCGCACCGTGCTCAGCGCCGGCCTCGGCGTTTCGCTGTGAGCGGGGGCGGGCACGTGTGACGTTCCACGTGGCACGTTCGACGTTAACACGTGCTGCTCGAACGCCTCGGCTCTCCCGATCAGTCCGCCACGTGGGGCTCGCGGCTGGTGGTGTGATCGGCGAGCTTCGGGCGGATTTTTTCGTCGTAGTAGTCGAAGCTTTCAGAGACGACCTCGCGGGCGCGCTCGGGACCGAAGAAGTCCTCGACGCGCACTTCTTTGCTTTCGAGTTTTTTGTAGTCCTGGAAAAAGCGCCGCAACTCGCGCAGCTGGTGCTCGGGCAATTCCTTGATGTGCCAGTAGCCGTTGACGGCCGGGTCGTCCATGTGGATGCAGATGATCTTGGCGTCATCCTGCCCGGCGTCGATCATGTTCATCAGGCCGATGGGCCGGGCGCGCAGGATGGCGTTCGGCACGACCGCCTCCTGGGAGAGCACGAACACGTCGAGCGGGTCTTCGTCGTCGCCGTAGCTCTGTGGGATGAAGCCGTAGTTGGCCGGATAGACGACCGAGGAGTAGAGCACGCGGTCCACGCGCATCAGGCCGGTGTCTTTGTCCAGTTCGTACTTGACCTTGCCTCCGCTCCCAATTTCGATGACGGCGTTGAAGGCGTCGGGGGCCTCCTTGCCGCGCGGGACGTCGTGCCAGGGGTGAGCCATGCTTTCGCGGTTTCGGGTTGAAGGTCGAACGTTGAAGGCTTGTCGGGAGGGAGCGGGAGCGAACAACCCGAACCCCAGCACCCGAAACGCGCAACGGCATCTACGATGCGGTGTCGGGGCGGTTGATGCGTTTGGCTTCGCCAGTGGTGGGAGCGGCGCCGCCGAGGTGCTCGGTGGGGTCGAAGGAGCGCTCTTCGCCGAGCCAGCAGGCCAGCGCCGCGCTGGTGACGAAGGCGTCGTGCGCCTCTTCGCGTTGCGCCTGCGCGCTCGGCTCGCCGGGGACCTGCTCCGCCGGGTCCGCCTCGTCGGCGGTGGTGGCCGTCCAGCGGAGCGTCACAGATTGTCCGTCGGTGTGGGCCTGGAGCCCTCGAAGCGGCGACTGAAACGTAAGGGTGGTCGGGACGCGTCGGGTCCCCTCCGGCCAAGCGGGGCGTTCCGTCTCAGCGTCTGCGTTGAAGCTGAGATGGAAGGGTGCATCATCGTCCTCGGGCGCCGAGTAGGGACGGGTACGCAGGGTGCGGAGCGTGGCCTCGGAGCGGGCCGCCGGCCAGATTCGCACCTCGTCGAGCTGGCCGGTAAAGCGGCGCTGGGCCGCATCATTCTGTTGAGCGGGGGAGGGACGACGTCCGCCGATGGCGATGGGGAGAGACCCGGACAGGGAGGGAAGAGCCTGGGGGCGAAGCGAGTCGGCGGTCGTGCCGTCGAGCAGGAGGCAGAGATGTTCGTCGGTGGGGTCGTAGGTGACGGCCACGTGGTGCCAGTGTCCGTCGGCCACCGGGACCGTGGTGCGGAGGGCTTCGTGGCGACCGGCGCGCCCACAGTAGAAGCGAAGATTTCCGCCCCGATCGACGAGAAATTCAAACGGATACGCTGCGGTCTCCTCGCCGGTCCACGAGGACAGGGGCACCTGGTTCAGGCCGTTCGTCCGCA